>JBELME010000380.1:0-2512 GCA_042096095.1 Enterovibrio sp. | reverse complement strand
GTCTACATCGTTATCATCAACATGACGGTGATGAACGCGGTGGTCTGAAGACCAATGAAGAATGCTGTTTTGAAGCGCATAAGCCCCGCCAAGCGCGAAGATAAACTTGAGAGCTGGGTGCGCTTCGTATGTTTTGTGGGACCAGAGACGGTGATAACCCGCGGTGATGGACATACCGCTAAAGGTGAACCCGATGAGTAACATGGCGATTTGTGCCCAATCGAATCCGTGATACCAAGCCCAGAGTGGTGTGCCAATAGCGGCGACTGCGAACGTGACAACAAACACCGAAAGGTTCAGCCAAATGATTGGCGGTTTTTCTTTTTGATTTGATTCCATTTTAAATATCAAAATTCCAGCGTACACATGTACGCTAGAATAGTGGTCACTGGGTGGGGGGTCAAGATGGCTGTTAACAATTTGTCTCAATTTCGCAGAGAATTGTGAGCACACGATAAGCATCAAAAAAAAGAGTGTAATGAATCACGCTCATTTCACTCTTTTTCACACATTCCAATGTCAACTAGCGTAAGACGATTTGTCCACTTTCATACGTTAAGCCATTTTCGATATCGTCTTTAATTAATGCAGCGCCATCTAAATCAACCAGCACTGCGTGAGCGGCGATGGGAAGCCCAGCAAGCATTGCGATGGAACTTCCTAGCATGCAACCGACCATTACCTGCATGCCATGCTCTCTCGCGACACGCTCTAATTCAAACGCGCTGGTTAATCCGCCTGTTTTATCGAGCTTGATATTCACCATCTGGTATTTGCCAACGAGATTGACTACATCGCCGGCAGTATGGCAGCTTTCATCAGCGCAAAAGGGGATGGGGCTGCTGATTTCTGTGAGTACGTCATCCTGTCCTGCTGGAAGCGGTTGTTCAATCATCGCGATGTTCAATGGCGCTATCTGCTTAATGGTTTGTGGGATGTCTAATGATCCCCATGCTTCATTGGCATCGACAATGAGAATGGCATCCTGCGCTTCGGCACGCACCGCTTGAAGGCGTTCGACAACAAGATCCGCATTCAGCTTCACTTTGATCAGCGTTGCACCTTGCGCAATGTATTGGCGTGTTTCTTCGGCCATCTCTTCTGGCGATGCAATAGAGACGGTCATCGCAGTGGTGATGGCATCTGGCAAATCGAAGTTGGCAGGAAACGTGGGTTGCTCAAGTTGCCACAAGGCACAATCTAGGGCATTGCGCGCCGCACCGGATGGCAAAAGGTGCATTAACGAAGCACGGTCAAAGTCAGTGCCTAGCAGTGAATTGATTTGCGCAATCACGCTGTCAAAGCTTTCACCGTATCGACCTGTTGGCGAACATTCTCCAATGCCTATCTTGCCATCTTTTTCGACAGTGACTTGCAACACTTCCGCTTCCGTTCGTGAACCACGCGAAATCGTAAAGGGGCGCTTTAACTGGTAGGTGGCAACTTTTGCAGTAATGTTCATGCATTTTCCTCAAACACGTTGATGAGGTTATCAACAATGTTTTCTACGCCGAATCTCACCGGATCGGTCGCGGGCAGATTAAATTCTTCTGTCACTTCTTTAAGGTAGTTGATCGCGTCTTCTTCGCTCAGTGATGATGTGTTGATGGCGATGCCCACAAAGCGAAGGTTTGGATTGGTCAAAGGGCCCAAACGCATTGCCAGCGACATGATGTCTTCCATTTTCGGCATAGGCACATGGGGCATGTGGCGGATATGCTCTCGGTTAACTTCATGACAAAGCACCAACGCATCGGGCTGTGCACCATGCAACAAGCCCATGGTTACGCCAGAGAATGCAGGGTTTAGCAACGAACCTTGCCCTTCAATTAACTGCCAATGTTCAGGGGCACAATCCGGAGAAATGGATTCCACAGCACCAGCAATGAAATCAGAAATCACAGCGTCAACGGCGATGCCGCTGCCTTCAATCAAAATACCAGTTTGGCCTGTTGCGCAGAACGAGGTAGACAGATCGCGCGCTTTCATGGCTTTTTCAAGCGCAAGGGTGGTAAACATTTTGCCGACAGAACAATCGGTGCCGATGGTCAACAGGCGCTTTCCTGAGCGCTTAACACCGGAGCCAACATCGAGCTTCTTTTTTGAATGACGTAAATCAAACAGTTCAACACCGGCTTTTTGTGCCGCATCGACAATCGCAGGGACATCGGTTAGCCGTTGGTGCAAACCCGACGCCACATGCATGCCTTTTTCGATGGCCGAGACAATCAAAGGGATCCAGCTTTCTGCCAGTACGCCGCCGGCATTGGCGGTACCGAGTACAAAGGTTTTCGCGCGATGCGCTATGGCTGTATCGATGTCCATATCGGGCAGGCCAAGTGACGGTACATCTTCATTGAGGCGCATTTGGCCGATGCATTTCTCAGGACGCCAGTAGTGAATGCCGCGTGCCGTTTTAATGGCCAATGGATCCTTGTTGTCGCCAAGCATAAGCATGTAGGGGGCTGGAATGTTCATAGGTCTCCTTTCTACCTCAATCTTTAACGTCGTT
>JBELME010000379.1:0-2686 GCA_042096095.1 Enterovibrio sp. | reverse complement strand
CGTGTGGTTTACTTTGGTTATACGCATTGCCCCGACGTTTGTCCCACGTCTCTGGCTATCCTTTCCGCGGCGCTTAAATCACTGCCCGACGAAACGCTCGATAAGGTTCGCCCTGTTTTCATCACGCTGGATCCTAAACGCGATGATGGCGATGCCGCACAAGAATATGCAGGCTACTTTCACCCGCGCATTGAAGGCAGCAGCGGCTCACAAGATGCGATTGATGCGCTCGCAAAAAAATATGGTGTGCTTTACCAGATCTCAGCGCTTGAAGATTCAGCAATGGAGTATGCCGTTGACCACAGCTCCTACTTTTATTTCTTAGCGCCAAATGGGAATTTGCTTGAGAAAGTGCCGCACACACTCAACCCGAATATGGTGTCTGATGCCATTTCTCGACTGACCACAAATATACAAACACAATAATCAAAAATTAATTCCGTATTTATCCTACATTATTATTTTTTATCGCTATTATTGTCGTAACAACGGAGTCACCATATGAAATATCGTTCAACGCTTGTTGGTTTAGCCTTGGGGTTAACGTCCCTTTCTGCGTTTGCCCACGTTCATGTAAAAGAGGCATATGCACGAGCGATGCCACCAAGTGCGCCAAACAGCGCAGCGTTTATGACGTTAGAGAACACAACCAGCAACGACATTTCATTAACGAGCGCGACATCCCCTGCTGCAGGCAAGATTGAGTTGCACAATCATGTGATGCATGACGGCATGATGAAAATGCGTCAAGTGAAAGAGATTGAAGTGCCAGGAAATGGCAAAGTGGTATTGGAACCGGGTGGTTTGCATGTCATGTTTTTTGATTTGACGTCGCCAATGAAAGAAGGCGACGAAGTATCGCTTACCCTCACGTTTTCAGACGGGTCAAAGATCAATCAAAACATACCCGTAAAGAAAATCATGATGGGCAAGATGCATGATCACAAGAGTAAAGATCACCACTAAACTCCTAAACTTTTAGGCTGACATCAGGCTTAGTTTTTGTGCCGTATCAAAAATGAGTCGCGTCGATGTCTACCTAAGGCGGCAGAATAGACAATCGCGGTCTATTGTTAAACTGCAGCCAGTTGTTAAACAGGTAAAAAGCAGTTCGGCATCTAAACAAAAAAAATGAGGTTTTGACTATGAAAATGCGTCTTCTAACTTTAGCGGCAATCGCTTCTAGTGCAGTATTGGTAGGTTGTTCAGGCAGCTCATCACTAGAACAGAGTGTTGCTGATCTTTCGTCTAAAGTAGATTCTCTATCTAACCAGGTTTCAGCTCTACAAGGCGATGTATCAGATGTAGCAGCGGCGTCAGCGCTTTCTTATGACGAAGCAGCACGCGCTAACGAGCGTATTGACAACATGGCTCAGTCTTACACTAAGTAAGATTTAGCAACTAACATCCCCTATAATTCTGCGGCACCTTCGGGTGCCGCAGCTATTTTTCGCCACACAAACCTACCCTAAACACCACAAGCCGTTACTGTTCGCTTTCGTTTCGATGGATTTCTAATCAGCCTGTTTTTTGTTCCCGTAAACTTACCGTTTCACGCAACTGACTGACGTCAGCCTTGGCTTTTCTCGATGGGCTTGGAACACTTCAACGGTCATGAGAATACGACACTCGACCTAGAGAGCATGCACGATGAATTCAAAGCACTAGAATCTTTTGGCGACGGTGTAGAGTAAGAAGTAGAAAGCAGAAAGCGGCATCACGGAAAAGAAAAAACGCGCTGCTCGACAAGCGAACAACGCGTTTATTAAGAGATTCCAACGACCGATTAAATGTCGTTGTCAGCGAGAATTTGTTGTCCCATTTCGATAGGCATACCCGATTGGATTGCCAAGGCTGCACGGTAACGACGTTCATTCATGTGGTTTGATGTCAACCATGTAGAAACACGCGCATCAGGTTGCGTCAACAAACGCTGCCCCGCTTGAGATTCGTCAGCTGACAATGGACGATGCACTTCAACGTACACTGCGCCATCTGGTTCGAAGCTGGTTTTTACTGGCTGGTTGATCACACGCACTTTCTCACCAACACTCACGCGATTGAACAACCAAGCAATGTCTGAGGGACGCATGCGAATACACCCAGAGCTCACTCTAAGGCCAATACCAAAATCTTTGTTGGTACCGTGAATCAAATATGTTCCTGTGCCATACGCTAAGCGCAACGCATGTAAGCCTAATGGGTTTTCAGGCCCAGCAGGCACCACGTCCGGTAACACAATGTTTTTCGTTTCTAAATATTCTTCGCGAATACTTTGTGGCGGTGTCCATGTTGGGTTTTCACGTTTCTGACTTATCTTGGTCGTCATGATCGGAGTGTCGCGACCTATTCGGCCAATCCCAATCGGAAAGATGAACATTTCCTTCGCGGCTTTATCAAAATAATACAAACGCAACTCAGCAAGGTTGATCACGATACCGTCATAATCGACCTGGGGAAGCAAAAGCTGTTGGGGAATCGTGACAAATGAACCCGCTTTTGGAAGGTATGGATCAACACCTGGGTTAGCAGATAAAAGCGCGAGAAAGCCGACATTGTATTGTTTAGCAATCTTTTCTAGATGCTCGCCCTGTTGAACGACATGCACAGGGTTTTCCCCAACCAAACGCGTATTAGCCTCGGGCCAAGCGTACTGTGTCGCTTGCGCGTTGTTGACAAGCAATGC
>JBELME010000378.1:0-2738 GCA_042096095.1 Enterovibrio sp. | reverse complement strand
CACCAAGGTGCGGAAATAGATGTTTTTCGGGATCACCAGTTCGAACGCTTCGTTGGCGATGGGGAGAAAAGCCAAGCCAAATTCTCCCGCCGCACTTTTACTGCCAAAGCCTATATCAGCAGAACCTCGAGCAATCGCGGAACCGAGTTCGCGTTCACTCAAGCAGGTAGTGGCGGTGTTTAACGTGTCTCGCGCCATGTCGTTGCGAAACAGCCATTCGTCCATGGCGCGCGCACTGCCTGCGCCGTCTTGTCGGCCAGCCCAACGCCACCGTTTGTCGGAAAAATGGTAAGGATTATTGAGCTTGTCTGCCTGTTCAGGCCTTACAATCAAGCCTTGAAGTCGCTGGAAACCGTGGACTAACACCCAATTCTTATGCCCTGAATATTGTTGCAGCAAAGCGGGATGACGAAGTTTTGCTTCTTCCGCGTTACCCCAATGAATGGCGCACATATCAACATGGCCTTTTTCAAGCATGGCCAGTCCTTGCTTGGTACCCGTGGCGGTATACCCCACCAGCGCAGTGCTGCCGAGTGTAGCGGCCATTTTACTCACGATGTGTTGTAGCAGCGGGTCGTCAGAGCCCGCGATGAGCAGCCTGTCGTTGAACACCCCATTATGGCTCGATGCTAACAACCAACGGTCGAGCAAGCTTTTCGGGAAAAGCCATTTCCCAGTGACCTTGGTGGCGGGGATCACGCCATCATTGGCAAAGCTATAAACCTTCTTTTCATTCAGGTCGATGTATTCCGCGACTTGGCGGGCGTTCATGAATTCAGGGAAATCACTCATGCCGCAATCCTTTGACATCAAAGTCGATGTTCTCTGCGCCGTTGAACACTTGGAAGCGATGACCCTTGGCGCGCGCAATCATGGTAATGCCAAGTTGCTTGGCTAGATCAAAGCCCATCTGAGTGACACCGGAGCGCGATAGCAGCACAGGAATCCCCATTTGCGCCACCTTGATGACCATTTCAGACGTGAGGCGGCCTGTGGTGTAAAAGATTTTGTCGCCCCCCGTTTGGCCTTGAAGCCACATTTCTCCGGTTAGCGTATCGACCGCATTGTGACGGCCAATGTCTTCAACAAAAGAGAGAATATCAGTGTCTTTGCAGACCGCGCAGCCGTGCACTGCCCCTGCAGCTTTGTAGGTGTCATTGTGATGCGTCAGAGATTCAAGCAACCCGTAAAGTGTCGATTGTTTCAGGTGGTGCGTAGGGAGCACTAAGTCGTCGAGCTTCTTCATCACATTGCCGAACATGGTGCCTTGTCCGCAGCCCGACGTGACCGTTTTCTTGGAAAGTGTTTCTTCGATGTCGTCGTTTTGCTCGTTGGTGACGACAGCCGCTGATTGTGTTTCCCAGTCGATGATGACGGAGTCTAAGGCATCGACGTCATGCAACAAGCCTTGGTTGCGAAGATAACCCAACACCAACATGTCAGGCCTCGCGCCGAGCGTCATCAAAGTCACGATTTCTCGCCAGTTCAGATACACAGTGAGTGCGCGCTCACAGGCAATCTGCTTTGTCATGGGCTCGCCGTATTCGTCGAACACGGTGACATCGATGGTTTGCGGGATATCAGACTGCGTTTTGATGATTTTTGGTTGGGTCATGTACCCGCTTCCTTTGCGTTGGGGAATGAAAACAGCGCGCCAGTTTCCAGCCCGTTAGGGAAGCAAAAAGCAAAACCTGTTCCAGCATTTTGCGTTGGCATGACTTTTTGAATGTGGTGAAGGCGCGCTGGTATGTGTTTTGCGCCACGCTGGTATGTGTTTTGCACACAGACACCTTGAGGGTCAGCCAACCCCGCTGCAGCGCGCGCGTATTTCGCTGCGGAAACACGAAGGAGTGATGTGTGAGTGAAATAATTAAAGACCCACAACAATGGTTACTGCAATTCGATTTAGAGACAACGATCGTCACGGTTGGCCGCTGGAATACAACGCGGTGGTCGCTGGTAAATTTGCACCTTCCTAAAGACCAAGAAACGCTGTCAGAATCAGCGTATTCGCTGCCTTTGATGCTGTTTAAAGATGAGCGTACTGACTACCGATTTAACCTCAGTTCCCGTGACCCCCACCTATTTTTCATCTTTGAAGTGGAAGAGGATGAATCGCTAAAACCTTTGCAAGTCACGGCATCTCAAACCGGGGCGGCGAGCTTTATGGATGGCGATTATCTGGTGCTTTCTGAGCCGATGCCGCTGCCGATCCAAGCGTGGATAGAAGCCTATATTGGTCGCCATGGTGAGCTGTTGGAAACCCGCAAGAAAAAACGCAAAGGCGCGGGGAGGGCAAGTGGCAACTGATTCTTTTCTCCAACGCTGGTCAGCGAAAAAACGCGGCGAGTGGATTGATGAAACAGAAGAAATCCGCGAAGACGTCACGCAATCTGACAGCGATCTTCTCTCCTCAGAGCCTTCTTTCTCCGATGCCACCGAACATGGCGAAAGCCCTGAAGGTGAAGATGCTGATACTTTGCCGCCGCCTGCGACCATGGACGACGTTGAAAGCCTTCAGGAAGGTGATTCAGCCGCCGTGTTTCTGGCAAAAGGCGTGTCATCCGAAGTGAAAAAAGCAGCGCTGCGCAAGCTGTTTCGAAGCGATGCCTAAAACGTGCTGGATGGCATGAATGACTATGACCTCGATTATTCCAACACCGCAAATCTGGCTGCTGAAGTGGCGGCGAATCTGCGTCAGTGGACGAAAGAAAACGTCGAGAAGAGATCGGAAGAGC
>JBELME010000377.1:0-2764 GCA_042096095.1 Enterovibrio sp. | reverse complement strand
GTTAATGGCAATGGGGATGTGTGGCGGTGCAGCGTTGCGCGGCGTAGGCGATGCGAAGCGCTCGATGTCCGCAACCTTGGCGGGCGGCGCTGCCAATGCCATTCTCGACCCTATTTTTATTTTTGGTCTGTCGATGGGCATAGAGGGCGCAGCGATTGCGTCTGTTATGTCGCGCGTTGTGCTTTTCGGTGTGTCTTTTCATGCCGTACACCGTACGCACGATTTGATCGCGAGGCCATCGTTCACGGATTTGTCAGAGCACTTTCGTGCCATTACGCATATTGCGTTGCCGGCCATCGTGACAAACACAGCAACACCCTTCGGAAACGCCATCGTGACGGCGCAAATCGCGAAGTTTGGTGCGGACTACGTGGCAGGTTATGCCGTTATCGGGCGTTTACTTCCAGTTTCTTTTGCACTCATCTTTTCTCTGTCTGGTGCAGTGGGACCCATTCTCGGGCAGAATTTTGGAGCCGGGCGTTTTGATCGCGTTCGACTAACTTTGTCCGATTCCGTGAAGTTCGTGTCAGCATATTGCGTGTTAGTCGCCGTGATTCTTTTCTTCTCACAAAGCTTCATCACCACTGCATTTAGCTTAACGGGGGATGCGGCATCCATGGTGAATCTTTTCTGTACCTTTATTGCCATCAGTTTCATTTTCAATGGCATCCTGTTTGTCTCCAATGCGGCGTTTAACAACCTTAATCGCCCAACGTGGTCGACGTTACTGAATGTGGGTAAAGCGACACTGGGCACGATTCCTTTCGTGTATGTCGGTGGGGAATTGGCGGGTGCTGAAGGTGTGTTGATCGGTCAGGCGCTCGGCTCTGTCTTCTTTGGCGTGGCAGGCTATGTGTTGGTAAACCGTTTGATTAAACAGCTTTCAGACGAGAATGAAACAATCGAAGACACTGTGGCGATTGAGCCAGTTGTACCTGTGGCTGCATTTAGCAGTTGCCGAGAGGTGATGGCGGAAGACGGTGAAGAGCTACAAGACAAAGATGGAAAGTGTAAACCGTCAGCCTAATGCTGACGGATCCCTACCATGGAAAAAGCAGAAACCCCGCGTTTGAAAAGTGAACGTATCCACCCAATTTATTGATCTAATTCAGTAAAGCCTGAGCGTATTCCGCGCAAAATGTCCCCGTTGCACACTCATTGTGGGTGTTTTAGCTTTTAAGGGACTACAAGCGATTATGCGCATTCAGGCGAAATATCTCCTTCCACTTATTATTCCGTTGTTGGTGTTAGTTCTGCCAGCTTCGGCTTTTCCTTTTGAATCGATGACAGTGATGCAGCAGCGTGCCATCGCGTTGTTTTTGTTAGCAGCGTTGTGCTGGGTGCTCGAGCCCATTCCTATCTACGCAACCTCAGTAGTGGTCATCGTTTTAGAGCTGCTTTTCTTATCCGATAAAGGACTAATTTGGTTCAGACGTGACGTTGGTACCCCAGAATTTGGCGGGTTGTTGAGTTACAGCGATGTCATGGCGACCTTTGCAAGCCCGATCATCATGCTATTTCTTGGTGGCTTTTTCCTTGCAATGGCAGCCACCAAATACCGTTTAGATATCAACCTTGCCCGCGTGTTGCTCAAGCCGTTTGGTGCAAAGCCTCAATGGGTTATGGCGGGCTTAATGCTTATCACTGCTATTTTCTCCATGTTCATGTCGAACACGGCGACCACGGCGATGATGCTCGCGATTCTTACGCCGATTTTGGTGATGTTTAAGCCTGACGATCCGGGCAAGATTGCGTTTGCGCTGTCTATTCCTGTTGCCGCAAACATTGGTGGTATTGGTACCCCAATTGGTACGCCGCCCAATGCCATTGCATTGAAATACCTCACTGGCGAAAACATGATCACCTTTGGTGAGTGGATGGCATTTGGTGTGCCATTTGTTGTTGTCATGTTGGTGGTTGCATGGGCGTTGCTGTGCGCGTTGTTCCCTTCAACTGAAACCAACATGTCGCTGGACATTAAAGGTAAGTTCTTAAAAACACCGAAAGCCATCACTGTGTACATCACGTTTGCGGTGACGGTAGGGCTGTGGTTGATGGGTTCAAGCCACGGCATGAACTCTTACACTGTGGCGTTGATTCCTGTCGCTGTGTTCTCGATGACGGGCATCATCAACAAAGAAGACTTGAAAAAGATTTCTTGGGACGTGCTTTGGTTGGTATCGGGTGGTTTTGCATTGGGCTTGGCCTTAGACAGAACCGGACTTGCGAGCTTGCTGGTTAACAGCATTCCGTTTGAAAATTTTGCACCAGAAATCGTGTTGGTTGGTGCGGCAGCGCTGTGTTTGCTGATGGCGAACTTTATGTCTCATACCGCGACCGCTAACTTGCTGATGCCCATCATGGCGGCGCTTGGTATGTCCATGACGTCTTTGACGCCATTGGGCGGCGAGATGACGCTGATCCTTGTCGTGACGTTTGCAGCCTCGTTGGGCATGTCTTTGCCAATCAGTACGCCGCCGAATGCCTTGGCACACGCAACAGGCCATGTGAACAGTAATCAGATGGCGAAAGTGGGCGTTATTCTTGGTGTGGGTGGTGTGGCGCTTAGCTTTGTGATGATTTGGATCTTGAGGTTGGTGAACTTCCTATGAGTTCAACGACAGCACAATGCCCAACCTCTGAGCATGAACCCGTGCTGGCTCGGATCATTCGAGACTACTTTTGCTCGCCTAACCGACAATGCAAGGTTTTGGCGGGCATTGCTGTGCTTGAACAATCGGGGCACAACGACCGCTTGTATTAC
>JBELME010000376.1:0-2773 GCA_042096095.1 Enterovibrio sp. | reverse complement strand
TACTTTTGCTCGCCTGACCGACAATGTCAGGTCTTGGCGGGCATTGCTGTGCTTGAACAATCGGGGCACAACGACCGCTTGTATTACCTGAAAAGTGGCAGCATGGCGGCCTACTATCAAGAAACAGAAAGCAGTCATCCCGTGCTGGTATTTCAAGTTGAAGCGGGCATGTTCTTTGGGGTGCACAGCTTTTTCGCAGGCACCTTCAAAGCCTCCACGACCGTGATTGCGCAGACAGATTGCGAACTGGCGTGGATTGATATTTCAACGAAAGCCGTCAATGAAGACACTTATGGCTCATTGAGTGCGCAGTTCATGCCTGTGATGGTGAGTGAGCTTTCAAAGCGCCAACAGCGAGCGAGCCTCAAAGCGGTCGCGAATGCGCAGTCACAGCAAAAACTCTTTCGTGCTGAGCAGATGACGACCTTGGGTCAATTGGCGGCAGGCATTGCGCATGAGCTTAACAATGCGGTCGGCGTGATTGATAGCAAAGCGCAACGCTTGCAGGACACGCTGTCTTCATGGCTTGCCGCGTATCAGCCGGACGCGCAGCCTTTCTTCGATGTGGGTTTGTCTCAAGGGCAGGGTGTGTCTTCCAGTGAAGCGCGTTCACGGGGAAGAACGTTCGAGAAGCAGCATGGCTTATCGAGCAATAAAGCGCGTCTGCTTGCCCGAGCATTACCGCAAGATGCAGATATAAACGTGTGGCTGGCTGACCTTGATAACGCCCTGCATTTTTGGGAGCAAGGCAGAGAGTTGCACGATCTGCAAATTGCCGCGCAGCATGCGGTTTCCATTGTGCGTTCTGTGAAGCAATTAGGCGGCGCAGACCATGAACGAAACGAGCAGGTTGATATCAATGACACACTGCAAAAGTCGCTTTCCTTGCTTCAAGGCGCCATTCGTGGCGTGACCGTGACGAAAACCTTTGGCGACCTTCCTTTGCTGGTGGGCAGCAGCACAGAGTTTGTACAAATCTGGGTCAACCTGATTAAAAATGCCACTGAGGCATTGGCCGACACGCCATCACCAAACATTGATATTTATACCTTCACATCTAAGGGCTGGCTGATTGTCACCATCGCCAATAATGGCCCCGTCATTGAAGAGAGTGTGCGCCGAAAAATCTTTCAACCTAATTTCACCACCCGTAAAGGTGGGTTGTCTTTTGGCCTTGGTCTTGGTCTGTCTATCGTCCAACGACTGGTTAACGAATATAACGGCTCCATCGCCGTCAAAAGTGACGCGGACATAACGACGTTTCGAGTCCGATTACCGCTAGGGGAATAACATGGAAAAAATCAACATTATCTGCGTTGACGATCAGCGTGAAGTGCTTAGCGCAGTGCTCAAGGATTTAGCGCCTCTTGCCGACATTTTTCATATCGAAGATTGTGAATCGGCGGATGAAGCCCTTGAGCTTATCGACGAGTTAGATGCGGAAGGCGAGCACGTTGCCCTCATCATTTCCGACCATGTCATGCCGGGCAAAACAGGCGTGGAATTGCTGACGGAAGTGTCGGCAGACACACGTTTCAGCCACACACGTAAAATGCTGCTCACAGGACAGGCGACCCATGCCGATACCATTGAAGCCATCAACAGTGCGTGTATCGACCGTTATTTCGAAAAGCCTTGGAAAGCAGAATTACTGTGTGATGCCGCTAAAGCGTTAGTGACGCAGTACATCTTTGACTTGGGCATTGATTATCGCGATTACCAAGATGCACTGGATACCAATGTGGTGTTTGCGCGTTTGAAGTAACGCTGAGCTGAAAAGAGGTAAGGGCGTCAAGGTTGTGCTCATGTCGCGATGAGATGTGACCTTGAAGCGAAAACAAGATTTTTCTCATGTGGCACTTGACCTTGGAGTTACCTCCAAGGTTTACACTGATTGTATCAACCCATAAAGGAGATAAGGTCATGTGCCATTCTTGTTCATCATCGCGTTGTAAAAACACCGCGCATGCGCATTCATCAACACACCTTCAAAGCACGACAGTCTCAAGCGAAACTTGCTGCAGCACGTCAGGCAGCGTCGCGTCATCATCTTGTTCCGTGTCTGATGGTTTGCAAGAGGACAGCGACGATCCAGCGCGAGCCAGTGGTTGTCGCCACGAGAAAGACGTTAACATCGTTCACGAACACGAACACGAACACGAACACGAACATGAACATGAACATGAACATGAACATGAACATGAACATGAACATGAACACGAACATAAGCATTCATGCTGCGCGACATCCAACCCAGAGCGAGAAGCCGTCATCACGGGTGACAATGTGGTTGAGTGGCGTGTGTCGAACATGGATTGCCCTAGCTGTGCAGGCAAACTAGAAACGGCATTGCGTGGCATCGACGGCCTCGTCGACGCAAAGGTACGTTTTGCGACAGAAAAGCTTGTCGTGAGTTTCTCCGCGCCGCCTTCAGAAGCGTCTCTTTCGACCATCAAAACCCGTGCAGAAAAAACAGGCTTCCCCCTCACGCCTGTCTCTGAACCTAAAAAAGCCCAAGCACCGTTATCGCTTATTCAACGCATTCAAAAAGAAGGCGTGCTGATTGCGCTCATTGCTGTCATGGCGTTGGCGGGCGTGTTGTCTTTTTGGCATGCCGAGCTTTCGAGCACCTTGTTCACGTTAGCGACCGTGATTGGTTTGCTGCCTATTTTGAAAAAAGCCGGAAGCCTCGCCAAAAGTGGTTCGCCATTCTCCATCGAAATGTTGATGAGCATTGCGGCATTGGGGGCGTTATACCTCGGTGAAACCATCG
>JBELME010000375.1:0-2922 GCA_042096095.1 Enterovibrio sp. | reverse complement strand
ATACATCAACAACCCAAGGAAAGAAGCGCGTCCTGAGCATGGAAATCATAAGGTGTACTGAGGGCAAAAAATAGTGAAACAAGAATATAAAACCACAAGCGAATGCTGGTGGATGTCAGCGTTCAGAGGTCGATGTTCTTTCGCGTTGTCATCTGCTTTCCGGCATCAAAGTCAATACTCTAATGCACTATAACTAATATGTGCCGCCTTGCCATAATATCGCCATTATTGGTCTTAATTGGCCACAATTGAACCCCAGAACAGACAGATTGATTTGATGTAATGATGCCATTCAAAACACAGAGAGGACGAAGCAATGGCATGCTTACCCAACGTCAAACCATCCAATCCAGAGACGCAAAACAACCGTAAAAACGTTGTCGACACCACCCGTCAATTCAAGTTGTGGACATTGGCGCTGCTGCTTTTTATCGCGACACCTTTTGTCACGATGGCCAATGAGCAAGAAGGGGGATTATTCCTTCAAATTGTGAACAGCCATCAGAATTTGTGGAGTGAAGCGCCACAGCTTTCAACGGATGCTGACATGGAAGTGAATGGATTGATTAATCGCGTCACTGTCACACAAACCTTTACCAACCCAACGGACAGTTGGGTGAATGCGCGGTATTTATTTCCATTGCCACAAAACGCAGCGGTGGATCGACTTACCATTCGAGTCGGCGAGCGCATCATTGTGGGTGAAATCCAACCCAAACAAAAAGCCCGAGAAGCCTTTAATAAAGCGGCAGCAGAAGGAAAGAAAACCTCGCTTGTAGAGCAGCATCGTTCGAATTTGTTTTCGACACAGATTGCGAACGTCGCGCCAGAAGAAACCATTGTTGTTGAGATTGAATACCAAGAAACCGTGAAGTATGAAGACGGGGTGTTTAGCCTGCGCTTCCCGACGACGTTCACGCGGAAATACATTCCTGGTTTGCCCGTTCCTTCGGTTGGTGAACTTAGCCCTGCAGAGCAAGCGATTCAGAGTGACAGTGCAAATAATCACACGGCGAGTCGCGATAATGGCGAGAGTAATGGGGAAACAAACGGCGTAAAAAATGCTGCAACGGCAATCTCATCGAACGGATCGGCATCGCAAGCAGCGCCTGTCTTGGCGCAAATGCACAATGGTTGGGCGGTTGCTACACCGCAAGTGCCGGATGCCAACGAAGTGACGCCAGACTATCGCGATCCCTTGATTGATGGTGACATTCAATTCACCCTGAGCGTTGACTTAAATACCGGTCTTGAATTGGATGCCGTCGAAAGCCCATCTGCCGCCATTAATGTTCAACAGATCTCTCTGACACGCTATGCCGTCACGCTGAGCCAAATGGAACTCGCTAACAAAGATTTCGAACTGACCTGGCGTCCAACAGCAGGCTTCAGCCCTGTTGCTGCCATGTTTGTTCAAGAAACAGAGTTGGAAACCAGTGCAAATTCGAGCGTTGAACTAGAAAGCGAAACGCGTTATGGCTTGCTCATGGCCATGCCACCGCAAACGAATGAAAGAACCAGCATCCCACAGAACATCACCTTTGTGTTGGACGTGTCAGGCTCCATGTTTGGTGACGCCATTGAACAGGCCAAAGAGGCGGTTATCTACGCGTTAAATCGACTGGATCCTAACGATTATTTCAACCTGATCATTTTTAACGATGAAGCCGCGTATCTTTCAGACACGCCCCTTATTGCGTCACTTAAACACATTGGAGAGACCATTGCCGTTGTTGAATCACTCAAAGCGGATGGTGGCACTGAAATGGTTGGCGCGATTGAACTTGCCTATAGCTATGAAGCCAAAGAAAACTTCGCGAACCAAATTGTTTTCATCACTGATGGCGCAATTGGTAACGAAGCGGAACTCTACGCACTCATTCAAGAAGGGTTGGGAAACCGCCGGTTATTCACGGTAGGGATCGGTTCTGCGCCAAACAGTGCCTTTATGCAGCGCGCCGCGATCAGCGGAAAGGGCACATTCACACACATTGGCCAACTTAACCAAGTGGTCAGCGCCTTGCAGCCGCTCTTCGACAAGCTCTCAAGCCCTGTGATGCAAGACATCAAAATAACCTGGCAAGACGGCACGCCTGTCGATGCATGGCCTTCGCCAGTGACGGATTTGTATAAGCACCAAGCGTTGACGTTAGCCTTCAAAATTCCTTCGGGCGCTAAAACCCTCAACCTGTCAGGCAAGCTTAATCAACAAACGTGGAATTACAGCATCGATTTAGAAAACGTTGGCGCCGGACAGGCTACGGGCATTGATGTGCTTTGGGCGCGCAAGCAAATTGAAAGTATCACCTTAGATCAAACCCTGAGCGCTGAGCAAAAGGAGCAACGCATTACTCAATTGGGGCTAGACCATCATATCGTCACTAAGCACACCAGTCTGATAGCGATTGACCAAACACCCACGCGTCCTTTGGATGAAAACGCTGTGTCATTCAACATCAACCCGCATAAGCCTCACAACGCTGCAAACGGGTCTAATGGTGTGATGTTACAAAGTGGATTAGGAAGCACGATGGCAATGCTGTTCGGCGGCCTTATCTTGATGCTGAGTATGTTTGCATGGTGCTGGACTGCTCGAATGAACAAAGATCGAGAGGTATGGGAGTCGCTATCATGAATGGGGGTAAGATGCGATTCAAACGGATCTGGGGAATCTCTCCAATCGTTAATGTCTTAGATAAATTCGGCAGACGCCGTGCGGCCATCTTTTCAGCATTTCTGGTGGGATTAGCTCTCTTTGGGCACGGTGTTTACATTCAGGCTAAAGCTCAACTGGCACAATTGCTCATCGCAAATGCATGGGAGATCCAACAAAAAATAGGGGGGATTCATCGTCCTTGGCCGTGGGCTGACACGTATCCGATTGCAAAAATGGGCGTGAATGGGGAATCTCCACAATGGGTG
>JBELME010000374.1:0-2946 GCA_042096095.1 Enterovibrio sp. | reverse complement strand
CTGTGAAATAGAATGACTATTCCTACAAGAATTTGCCTTGAATTGAACACTCTGACATCGAGCATCTTCAGGTTGTTTGGGTATATACAAGGACAAGTGGCAATGAACCTAGAGACAAAATGGCTGGAAGATTTTCTCGAGTTGGCGGAAACGCGAAACTTTTCTGCGGCAGCAGTGCGTCGAAATGTCACTCAACCCGCGTTCAGTCGTCGCATTCGTATGTTGGAACGCAGCGTGGGCGCGGAGCTTGTCGATCGCGGTCAAACACCGATTGCTTTGACCGAAAGTGGGCGCGCTTCCGCGTAACAGCGCGAACCTTGATGAACCAGATTGCGGAAAGTGTGGGCCAAATTTCTGCGTTGAATAATTCGGATGGGCGGATCGTGCGCTTGGCGTCTGCCCATTCTTTAGCACTGAATCTGACGCTGGCAATTCAAACCCAGCTATCGACGCAAGCTGACATGCCCATGCTGAGTGTGGAAGCCATGAATGTTGATGAAGCTGTTGATGCGCTCAAAGAGGGAGAGTGCGACATCTTGTTTGCTTTCGACAATGAACACATGAAGCTTCCACCTTTCGAACATATCCCGGTGGGGGTGGCAGAATTGCTTCCCGTTTGCAGTAAACATGACGATGGAACGCCGCGCTTTTCTCTCACGCGACGATCTGTGCTCTCCAATGACGAGGATGTGCCTCCTACGCCTTGGCTGGCCTACAGCCCAACGTCTTACATGGGGCGACAAACAGAATCAGTGCGCCATGAAGTGAATGTCGAGCCTGTTTTCCTGTCGTCTATGGTCGACATGCTTAAAGCGCAAGCATTGTTGGGAAATGGCGTCGCGTGGATGCCTGATTTTTCTGTGCAAAAAGAGAGAGAAGAAGGGGCCTTGGTGGTGATTGGCGAACCCTATTTGATCCGCAATGTTGCTTACTTTGCGTACCGCTATCAGGCGAGGCTGCATCCCTCGGGTGAAAAAGTTTGGAAGGCATTAAAAAGTTTATCGAATACAGAGGTGTGACTTTCTAATGTAACTCATGTGCTTAACGCGAAGTGGAAGAGAAAGTCAGTGCGGATTACCAATTCTCATAAAGGAAACTGCTATATTTTTTGAACGTGCTGCCGATACATACCGTGTCGATAGATAGCCATCCTTAATCGCTCTTCGACACCACGTTTTCCTTTTCCGATTTGTTTGACGCTGGGGGTGTCATGCTAGTGAAAGAACCCATCCCGAATTTCGTCAAAGCCATGGGGCATCGCGTCGTTGCGTACATTTTGAACGTGACCGAATCTGAAGCGCGTCAGGTTCTGCAGAATCAATATCGCTTGTCTGCAAAGCAGCAAGATACCTTTGTTTCCTACATTCAATTGTGCCGCCAAATGCGTGCAGTTGCTTTGTCGCAGGGTGATATTGAGCAATCCTTCTTTCATCGACTTCCGCATGTGTTGCAGAACGGCAAACACATATTTTCTGTTTGGCGAAACCAGAATGATGGCTTTCAGCCGAGCGTTAGTATCAATGATCCACTGGCCAAAAGCTTGGCGGCCGTTGCTACAGAGCTGTACCCGTTGTTTCTTGTCAAAGCGGGAACAAAACCGCACCTTTTCTATCGTGCATCGGGTTACCTGAGTGCTGCGATTGCTCAGTTACCGGGTCACAAAGCACTGTATCGTCACATCCTTGAAGATCTCTCTTTCGAGCGTGTGTTTGAAACCATCAGCAATGAACCGAGTGAAACGCTGGGGCACTATGTCGATTCCAAGGGGAAGCGTGGTGTGATCACGCTTTCCTCGCTACCCTCTGCCATTTTGATCAACAGCTATGATTTGATGCGCATTCGTGGGCCCATGTCAGACAGCATTTTTGTCGAAACCGTGCTTGAAATGCTAGAGATTTCCCGCAGTGTTGCCGACGGCGAGGTGGCACAAATCCCGCTATTCGTTGGATTCAGGAATGCGGCGCTGGTGGATTTGGATGAACTCGATACCAAGTGGGGGACAATCCGCCGCTATACACCGTCGATCGCCGAATACACGCTGCATTTGCCAAGCCTGATGGCGAAGCGCAAAGACAGTGGCTTCATGCTCGAATCTGGTTATGCCTACGCCATCAACAGCGGTGATCTGCTTGAAGACGATGATTGGCCAGATGATGTGCTTGAAGCGGATAATGAGAAGGTCTCGACCGAACTCAATATCACCTTGTGTTTGGCCATGTGTTTTCTGAATGATTCCCCGCCGTTTGTTGCGCCTGAATGGCTGTGGCATGTCGATCCATTCTCCTTGGAAGGGGCGAAGGAAAGTGTCGATACCGTAAAAGAAGCGGACGAGCCGGTTCAAATCACAAGGCGCGTATTGGACGACGTTGAAAACTGGAGCCTGTTGCTTGAAGACACCGATTCGACAGGGATCCGCTTGGCGTTTAGTCGTCTTTTTAGTGCCGCTCGCCAGCCTTCGCGTCTTGACGGATTGCTTGATGCCATGGTCGCGCTACGCAATATTTTTGGTGCAGGCAGCAATGCCGACGACGTGCCAAAAGCGGTTGAGGCCTTAGTGTCAGGTGATGCCGATGAAGCGGCGCAGCTTGCGCATGAATTGGCTGATGATTGGAATCAAATACTACAAGGCGATGCTTGGTGGGATGCGGAAGAAATTCGTGAGAAAACCATGTTGTGCATTTCCTTGTGCCTCACCTGTTTGCACCACCTGTATTTGAAGATGCCAACACTCGTAAGTGACCCCGATAGATTGGCGAAAATTGTCAGCAAAACCAAGGGGGATATTACCTGTTAGAATCGGGAACACTTCAATAGTCTTTGGGTTATGTATCACGTATTTTGACCACTTTTTTGACCGATCATTTCTCCTCTTATGTTCTAATTAGTGTTAATACTTAAACAAACTAACGATGCTTGCTGGTTACGGCGAGGTGAGATTGCTTAGTA
>JBELME010000373.1:0-2967 GCA_042096095.1 Enterovibrio sp. | reverse complement strand
AGTGCTCAGCAATCAAATCACCATGAATCAGCGGCACAGCCAGCATGTATTGCAGGCAGTGGTCGCGGTCAGCAGGGTTTGCCAAATCGCCCACTTTAGAAATAATACTAATGGCAGATTCATGCGTGGTGACTTCAATGCGGTCAATCTCATCCAATCGATCTTTGATTTGCGGGTGCAAGGTAACGGCACACTCCACCGCCGTTTGCGCATGGAATTCCGCGGGGAATGAAATCTTAAACAGCACGTTCTCCATGACGTAACTGTTGAACGGCTGATTCACGCGGAAGGCTTCGCCTTTGAAAAGCACATCGTAGAAGCCCCACTTCTCCGCCGTCAGCACTGACGGTAATCCCATCTCACCTTTCATGGTGATCATCGCCAGACGAACAGCACGTGATGTTGCATCACCTGCCGCCCATGATTTGCGTGAACCTGCGTTTGGCGCGTGGCGATACGTGCGCAATGAACAACCATCAACCCATGCTTGCGAAAGCGCATCGATCACTTGGTCACGATTACCGCCCAACATGCGCGTTATTACCGCGGTTGATGCCACGCGCACCAACAACACATGGTCTAGCCCGACGCGGTTGTAGCTGTTTTCCAGCGCCATGACACCTTGGATCTCATGCGCTTTGATCATGGCGGTCAGCACATCACGCATGGTCAACGGCGCATTTCCTTCCGCGATTGCAACGCGACTGAGATAATCAGCCGTCGCCAAAATACCGCCCAAGTTGTCTGACGGATGTCCCCATTCCGCAGCGAGCCATGTGTCGTTGAAATCGAGCCAACGGATCATGCAACCAATGTTGAACGCTGCCGTGATAGGGTCGAGCTCATGGGAGGTGCCCGGCACACGTGCGCCGTGTCGAACCGTTGTGCCAGGCACTAAAGGCCCCATGTGTTTCGTGCATTCAGGAAAGCGCAATGCAAGCAGCCCACAACCCAGCGTATCCATCAAACAGTTTCTGGCTGTGTTATACGCTTCTGCCGAATCAATCTCTGTCTCACACACGTAGTCAGCGATGGTTTGGAGCAATGCGTCTGGCTCTGGGCGTTGGTTAATATCAACATTCTGTGACATGAATTCGGTTCCTTCCTTATGACGTGGAATAGCGCAAAATTAACGTTGTTCAATAGGTAACCAATCTTGATGATCGGGACCAATGTAGTCGGCACTTGGGCGAATAATTCGGTTGTGTTCGCGCTGTTCAAACACATGCGCGCACCAGCCGGTAACACGGCTCATCACGAAGATAGGCGTAAACAGTTCTGTGGGGATGCCCATAAAATGGTAGGCGGAGGCATGAAAGAAATCCGCATTGGCGAACAAATCTTTCTCTCGCTTCATGACCTGTTCGACACGCTCTGAAATCTCATAGAGTTTCGCGTCTGATGCTGATGCCGACAATTGCTTCGACCATGACTTAATCAGCGCATTGCGGGGATCAGATTCTCGATAGATGGCATGACCAAATCCCATGACTTTCTCTTTGTTTGCAAGCATCAGCATCAATTCAGCTTCGGCTTGATCTGGGGTTTCCCAGCGTTCAATCATTGCCATCGCGGCTTCATTTGCCCCGCCATGCAATGGGCCTCGTAGTGTGCCGATGGCGGCTGTCACACAAGAATGAAGATCAGACAAGGTTGACGCACACACCCTTGCCGCAAAGGTCGAGGCGTTAAATTCGTGCTCCGCATACAACACCAATGAACAATGCATCACGCGGGTATGCAGTTCGGAGGGTGTTTCGCCAGTCAGCATTTCAAGGAAATCCCCCCCCAAGCTGTCTTGAGAACACGCGGCTGTATCAATGCGTGTGCCGTCTTGATGGTAGCGATACCAGTAACAAATAATGGCGGGCAGGTGTGCAAGTAACGTATCCGCTTTCTCACCTTCTTGTGAGAAATCGGTTTCCATGTCGAGATTACCTAGCATTGAACAACCGGTTCGCATCACATCCATCGGATGTGCATCTGCCGGGATCTGTTCAAGCACACGGCAGAGAGGTGCAGGCAGACCGCGCATGGCATTGAGCGCGTTTTTGTAACCACGGAGTTCTTCGGCATTCGGCAACTTACCTTTCAGCAGTAAATACGCCACTTCTTCGAATTCAGCGTGTTTGGCCAGATCGCTGATGTCGTAGCCGCGATACGTTAAGCCTGTGCCCGTTTTTCCGACGGTACACAAGGCTGTCATCCCGGCACTTTGTCCTCGCAGTCCTTCACCACCCAACGGTTTATTTTTGTCCACCATTGTCCTCTCCTTGTCGTTAGTGTTTGTCTACGTCACTGGCTTTCCATTTATGCTCGTTACTGATGTTTAGGTGAGCGCCTCGCGCTTATTGCATCGATTTAGCGTGTTTGTTTGCTTGAGAACAACGTATCGAGTTTCTGCTCGTAGTCGTGGTACCCCAAATAGTCATAGAGCGCTTCACGCGTTTGCATGGCATCGACAACATTACGTTGATGACCATCCGCCAAAACATGTCGATACACATTGAGCGCAGCTTGGTTCATGGCGCGAAAAGCCGAGAGCGGGTAAAGCACTAAATCTACGCCCACGTCGGCGAGCTCTTGTTTTGAAAACAGCGGGGTTTGTCCAAATTCGGTGATATTGGCAAGCACAGGCACGTTTAACGCATCCGTAAAGCATTGGTACTGTTCAAGCGTGTTAACCGCTTCAGGGAAGATCATGTCTGCGCCTGCTTCAACAAACGCCTGTGCCCTTTCAAGCGCGGCTTCCATGCCATCAACGGCAAGTGCATCGGTGCGCGCCATCACGACAAAGTTTTCATCGTGTCTCGCATCGACAGCCGCCTTCACGCGATCGACCATTTCTTGCTGGCTCACAATGGCTTTGTTAGGGCGATGACCGCAGCGTTTTTGTGCCACCTGATCTTCAATGTGAACCGCCGCCACGCCTGCACGTTCCATTTCTCGAATGGTACGCGCAATACT
>JBELME010000372.1:0-3024 GCA_042096095.1 Enterovibrio sp. | reverse complement strand
TGCATCGCATCCCCAAAGTCTGTTCGCGATCCTCCATTTCGGGTCGCTTTTTGATAATCAGACCAGGCTGGATCTTGTGCTTGCGCGTAGCCATACGCGCTGCTGATCCTTCCCCACGGGATCACCCAAAGGACATAATCTCGCGGTGGCACAGCATCGTGCACGTAAGAGCTTTCTTGTTTGACGAACGCCATCGCCACATGAATGGGCGTTCCCCATTCTTCCTGCATGTCGACGGCATCTTCATACCAGCCATCGTATTCACGAAAAATACTGCAAATGTTATCTGGGTTCTTGGGTGGCGGCGTCGCACACCCCGTCAGCAACAACGCGCCGATTAACGCAAGCCAACGTCGAGGGAAACGGCAAGATGAAAGGCGCTGCGATGAAAGACAGAATAATGAAAATTGCATGGGTGTCCTTATCTCCACTTCTGATTCAATGCGGAAAAATGCACATAAAAAAACAGGCAGGGTGAGACCTGCCTGTTTCTCTACCTCGTTCTTTTTGCTCCGCCGAATCACGCGAGGGCGGACATTACAACAAGGTCTAAAACGTGTATCTCACTATATCGATACACTATCACCAAAGTACTCAGCCAGATACTGATCAAGGCTCACACTGTCGCCCTGCTCAATCTCTTGTTGGCGCTTCTCACTCGCAATGGCTTCTTCGCGGAACTGTGCATCTGAAAATTCAATGTAGTCACCACCGGCAAAGCGCTCCGCGTTTTCAGCGGCAATCGCAAGCCCAACCTTGCCAATGCTTTCTTTCGCAAGGATATCGTTAAGCAAACGTGCTGAGAGTGTTTTCTCTGGCTGATCAAACCATGTCACCAACTCTTTGCACACCGCTTGATACTTGTCGCAGCCGTATGCTTGGTCCATCACAACTGCGAGCTTCCCAAGATCATCAAAGACACGACGTCCCCACTCTGCCTGAGTAAGCTGCTCACCATGGCAACCGATTTGCAGTGTTAGACCAGGCTTACGCCCTTCCATGACCACTTTGTTCCAGTTATCGCGCCAGCATTCAAGTTCGCAATCCGTCATCGGCGATGAATCAGACAGAGCACACCAAGTAACAAACAAGTCGAGGAAGTGAACTTGGGTTTCATCAATGCCTGTCGGGCTGAATGGATTGACATCCAATGAGCGAACTTCAATGTATTCCACCCCACCACGCTCCAGCGCATCAGAGGGTTTCTCGCCACTTTTCGCAACGCGTTTAGGGCGAATAGGCGCATAGAGTTCGTTTTCAATCTGTAGCACATTCGCATTCAACTGGCGGTAGCCCGATGCGTCTTTCACGCCGATTTTTGCAAACTCAGCCGACGGTGTACGGATAGCATCACGAACACCTTCTAGGTACTTCTCTAGGCTATCAAAACCAATTTTCAGCACACTTTGCGCGCTGTTGGTGTAACCCAAATCGCTCAAACGCAATGAGGTTGCGTAAGGCAAATAAAACGTTCCTTCTCCCACGGTATTGAAATCCAATGCCATGTCAGTGTTCTTGATGAATGAACCACACAATGCCGGGGATGCACCAAACAGATAAGGGATCATCCAACCGAAGCGGTAGTAATTTCGGATAACACCGAAGTACGCATCAGACACAGATTCTTGGCGTGCATATGGCGTTTGATCGCCAAACAGTTGCTGCCAAAAGCTTTGGGGGAAGGAGAAGTTGAAATGCACACCAGAGATCACTTGCATCACACTGCCGTAGCGGTGCTTCAAGCCTTGGCGATACAGGGTTTTCATACGTCCCACATTTGACGAGCCGTATTGCGCTAACGTGATGTCGTCTTCATTCGCGACGTAACAAGGAATGGAGAGAGGCCAAAGCGACTCACCATTTAGCTCACGGTAGGTAAAACGATGAATATCATCTAGCTGCGTCAATGTTTCGGAAACGGAGTAACTCACAGGCGTAATGAATTCCAGCAGAGATTCTGCGAAGTCCGTGGTGATCCATTTGTGGGTTAGCGCAGAGCCTAGCGCCTTTGGATGGGCCGCAGAAGAAAGCGTGCCTTCCGGTGTAATACGCAGCGCTTCGCGCTCTACACCGCGGCCAATTCCTTTTAGCGCTTCTGGATGTTCCGCCAGCGCCGCCAACCGTTGTGAAAAACTAGTCAAGGCTGTACTCATTTATATTAGTAAACTGTTAAGATGGCTAAGCATAATCACTCTGAAACACAAAAGCCATCTCACTGTTTTTAGGGTTTGCTCAACTAACGATAAAAGTCGCTCAATTCTCAATCACTAAACGTTTTATCGGTAATCCCAGTGTCGATAAGGTTGGTGTCAGCGCTTTCGCATCGCCCACAATGATGATTTGATAATCCTCAGGCTGGAACCAGTTATTTGCCAAGGCATTCAATTCATTTTTGGAGACAGACCCAATAATCCCTTTTTGCTGTGCTTTGTAATCAGACGGCAAATCATGGCGCATGATAGTTGCAATAAGACCGGCCTTATCCCTTGGTGTTTCATAGCTCAGTGCATCTTTTTGACCCACAGCCAAACGCAGGAAAGCCAATTCGTCATCCGTGATGCCATTTTCCGCCATGTGGCGCAATTCTTTCTGCATTTCTTTCACGGTGTCGAGTGTGCTGTTCGCGCGTACTTGGGCTTGATAGACAATGCGACCCGCGTCTTTTCCGCCAACCACGTACCCACTTGCCCCATAAGTGTAGCCTTTATCCTCACGAAGGTTGAGGTTTAAGCGAGAGTTAAAATTACCGGCCAAATTGAAGTTCGCGAGTTGGGTTCGGAACATGTCACCCGTGGCATCAAAAGGCATCGCATGACGCACCATCTGCACAACACTTTGTGGTGCACCCGGCTTGTCCACCAGCCAAATTTGCGATTGGTCGTAAGTATTTAGCTCCGCTTTCGCCGGTGCTTTTGCTTCAGCGCCCTGCCAGCGATTCAACCCTTGGGTTGCGGATAACAGGCCGGCTTTGTCGATATCGCCAACCACAATTAAACGCGCGTTGTTAGATACGAGATCGGAAGA
>JBELME010000371.1:0-3047 GCA_042096095.1 Enterovibrio sp. | reverse complement strand
GATTAGATTCTTCATGTGACAACGTCACTCATGAATAAACAGAGAAATGTGGTAGTCTTATCCCCTATCTTATCAGTGACCTAATTACCGCATGTTAGATAACCTTCAGCAAATGGTCGTACTGGCGACCGTTGCACACGAACAGCACTTCACCCGTGCAGCAGAATTCTTGGGGATTTCAAAATCTCAAGTCAGCAAACAAATCCGCTACCTTGAAGAGCGCCTTGGTGTTCAGCTTGTTCAGAGAAATACACGCTCTGTTTCGTTAACTGAAGCTGGCGAGCAGTATGCCGCTTATGGGCGAAAGCTGATGGAGACCATGCAAGATGCCGAAGCAATGGTTGCTGGATACAGAAATGAAGTGTCGGGAAGGTTAAAAATTGGCATTGCGCAGTCTTTTGGGAATGTGCAAATTACTCGCCTTCTATCTGCCTTCCAGCAGCAAAACCCTTCCCTGGAATTAGAGGTGCATTTGTTCGATCATCGCCCTAATCTTCTGGAAGATGGCTTCGACTGTTGGTTAGCCATTCATGAGAATTTACCTGAAGGTATGGTGGCGAAAAAGTTGGCGGACTGTCGGTTTAAATTGGTCGCGTCACCGGCTTATATCGAAGAACATGGCATGCCATCTCACCCTTCTGATCTTCGTGACCATAACTGCATAACCTATCAAAGTGTTCAGCGCACCTACGACCAATGGCCATTCTCTCGCGATAGCAGCGATCAGTCAGTCACCGTGCGTGGCGGTTATCGAATCAATAATGCCCCAGCGGTGTTAGAGGCAGCAAAGTCAGGTGTCGGTATCGCCTACATTGCGACTTACCTGCTTGGGAGCGAGTTGCAGGAAGGAAAGCTCAAGGTATTGATGTCGGATTGGAAGCCAACATTGAAACTGCCGATCTATGCGGTTTATCCTCGTCGCGAATATTTAGCACCCAAGGTACGCCGTTTCGTCGACTTCCTTGCGGAGAACATTGAACGTTCAGCGTTAGCGCCATTGAGTGATGGACAGGTATAAACAGCCTTTTTCACTCACGCCATAGACAAACAAAAAGCGGGTTTAGTGACGTTGTCACTAAACCCGCTTTTTTATATTACTCTTGATATAACAAGCTATTATATATAGAACAGAGCGTTAAATATCTGCTTTTTTACCTGTTGGCATCGCGTACATCGCTCGCACGATTTCAGCAACCCCCTCTGGCAATGCTGACAACTTAGAATCAAATTGCACGCGCTCTTTGTCTGTCACAGACTCGTGTTCGCAGCCTGCAGCAATGTAGTTAGACGGGAACAAATGATAGTTCTTGTAGATTTGGCGATCAATTTCCGCAGCCAGTGCTTCCGGTGTATCGAACTCGTTACCAATCACATCGCCGAACGCGACATGAATACGACGTTTCTGTCCGACAATACCTTGAACAATGCTTTCGATATCTTCGAACTCACCTTTCTCATACGCACCAGCTGTTTCTTTTTGAAAAAGCTCATTCGCTTTCGCGGCGTCACACGGGTCATTCTCGTAAGAGATTGTCACTGGCACGATACGTAATTGAGAAATGTAGTCAGCAAAATCAACTTTCTGACGACGACCTTCCAACGAAAACATTTTTAAGATCGCTGGATCCGTTTTATCGTCGCCGTCTTTTGCTCGCCCTTCTTTCTGCGCAATCCAAATAGATTGCTTTTCATCAAGCGATGATTTGATATACGCAGACAATTGCGAGAGTGCTTTCATCATTTCACGCGGTGCTTTTGCCGAACGCTTAACAATGAAGCTTTTGTTCAATTTCATTAATTCAGTTGCGCACGGTTTCTTCAGTAGGTTATCGCCAATCGCGATACGCACTGTGTCGAACTGATTTTTATGTAGACACCAGTTAACCATTGCAGGATCCATCGCAATATCGCGGTGGTTGGATACAAACAAATAGCTTTGGTTAGGATCAAGTCTATCGAGGCCACTCGTCGACAATCCTTCCGACGTGTTTTTTATCATTGATTCCATGTATTTCGCGACATGTAATTGCACATCACTTATCGTCGAAATCTTTTTCCACTTAGCACGGAGGTAGTGTTTAAGGAAAGGTTTGATTAGCCAACCTGCTACACCCGAGATTTTTGGAAAACGATATTTAAGAATTGCATTGATAAACTCTTCGTCATTCACCAAGCGCTCAAGTGCGGCAGGTACTTCGTCATCACGAAAAGGACGGATTTCTGAGAAAGGATCATTAGTTTGTTGCACGAGACTCTACTTACTCCGTTGAAAACCACGCCATTCTACGTGGATAAAGAATTTCAAACATTGTTTTGATCATAAATCCTGAGAGGTTGGAGGTCTAACCACAAGTTAATATACAAAGAATGTAACAGGCTGACTATTTCTTCTCCAATCAAATCGCGCGTTGCTTGATCTCATCGGCAAAACCAATGAGTATGTGCGCCTTGTAACAAGAGAATCATTACATGAAGCAAGCTATCGAGTTTCACTTTCATCAAGCCGATACACTTTTTGTGGGCGGACGCAAAGCACAGCCTCACGCCACTTTCCTTTATGTGCATAAAGGCGCGGCCCTAATTCGACTCGGCAAAAACGAGTTTCCAGTGTGTGCAGGCCAAAGCTACTGGCTTCCGTCTGGTTGTTTGAATGCGGTAACGATGTTGCAAGGTTCTGACGTGTCCACGTTAGACTTTTCAGTACGAACGATTGTCGCGCTTCCAACGCAATCAGGCTTCTTCTCGCCTTCTCCGTTGTTAGATGGGCTGATGGCAGAGCTTGGGCACCATCAAAAACTCGGCACAACCGACTGGGATTCTGCCTATGGTCGTTTGCTGCGTTGTTTACGTGACTATGTCACCCTCCACCCGCCTTTGCAGGTCATGTCGAAAGAAACGGCTTTGCTAGAAAAGGCGATTGATAAGTTAGCAAAGGGCCAGTTGGGTGACATTGCCGAGAACAATGCACTGGAACTGTCGTTGCAACTTTCCGTCGATGCACTTTCAGACCAACTTTTGGTGCGAGAATGGGTGCGTGCAATGAAGTC
>JBELME010000370.1:0-3100 GCA_042096095.1 Enterovibrio sp. | reverse complement strand
CACCACGGTGGCGGTAATCGCCGCAATCATTACGGCTTTGATGGAGATAAGGTTGTACTTAAATTGCGGCCGCATTTCCTCAACCACAAACATGAGCCCCGCCAATGGCGCATTGAATGCTGCAGCTAGCCCTGCTGCAGCGCCAGAAGCCAGTAAGGTGTGGCGTCCTTCGTCGTCCTTTATGCGGAAAATATCCGTGAGCATGCGCCCAACGCTTGCCCCCATCTGCACAGAAGGCCCTTCGCGACCCAACACAAGCCCCGCGCCAATGGTACCGACACCACCAAAGAATTTCACAGGAATAACGCGCCACCAACGCACGGGCCTGAGGTTATCCAGCGCACCTTCAATTTCAGGAATGCCAGATCCTGCAGCTTCAGGCGCAACACGGTTAACCAAGAAAAACCCAAATGCGGAAAGCAATGCACTGGTGATCACCACGGCAGTGACAGTGAGAAAATCCACGCCGCCATCGGTTTGCACCCAATGGGCGCGTTCGGTAACCACCCAATCAATTGCCATGTCGAACGCGGTACACAGCAAACCTGCAAACACGCCAACAATGGCAGAAAGCAAAAGTACTGACAGTGGGCTTCGATGACGAGAAACAAATCGACGAACGACCTTGGTGGGCTGTTCTGTGACTTGAGCGCGTGTGGTGTCAGAATGCGTCGGTTCGGCCTGTACTGTTTCGTTGCAGGTCTCTTGTATGCTGACAGGTTGTTTATTGTCTGAGTTTGAAGTCATTGCGCGTGTCCAAAGCGATCTCTCTTTTCCCAGCGTAGAAGAATTCGCCGCAAAGGCGGTTGCAGGAAATGATACAAAGTAAAATCAGGGCATTAAGCCAGAGCAAAATACCTGAATAAGCGACCATGAGTACGTTGGCGACGTGTGTTGCTCGAAAGCGTATGTCGCGCTTATCGCACGTAAGGTGGGGAGTGGTAATCAGAGACGCGGTGTTGATGCGCTTTGGTTGTATCGAAGAGTGGAAAGCTAGGGCAATTGTGTTGGTTCATATCCCGTGGCCTAATTCCTGGTTGATGAATGTTTAGCTCTTGATCTTGTTGAATGCATGTGACTCAGAGGGGAAACCGCACAAGAAATTGTGCGCCCAATCACACTGGATTTTATAGATCGATATCAATGTTATTCGGATAAATCGAAGAAGAGACGAACACAAAATCCCTGTGCAATCTCTTCTTCTATAAAGGATTCTGACGGGGGAAGGCAAAGCCCTTACTCGCCATGCAGGTGAACGAGAAGGGCGTTGTCATTATCGCGTGTGATTATGCCGCGAGGATTATTTTCAGATCGGCTTTAACGGTTGAGATCGAACGCGCCCACGGTTAATGAATCCATGGTCAGTGCGCCGACTAAGAGCCCGTCAACATGCAAGCTGCAACCCATGCAATCATGCACATCAATGGCAGCGTCCTCTGTGAGGAGCACGCCGTCAAAAGGGTCGGGAAGCGGGCAGTCAGCATTGAAGCGAACAGGGCCTTTCGTGGTGACGAATGTCTCAAGGCGCGGGTGAGATTTCGGGAAGAATCGTCGCCCAAGCACGGCGCTGGAAAGCCCTTTTACGGCGATAGGAAGCCATCTTTGTCGAAATAAACAAGGCGCTGGCATCAAAGGGAAAGACGTCACTCATTCCGTCTATCAAGCGTTGATACTATTTTTCACTGGCAAGGTCAGAGCTGAGGTTCAATGCGATATTGAGTAGCACATGGTTCATATTCGAAGACTTGAGAAGAACCGAGGAAAGGGAACACCGGGGAATAGTAGCAAGCTGATGTCATTTGAACATCGAAACCAAGCACTGATTGATGTCTGATTGACGACGATCATTCTAGCAAGAATGGTGTCATTCGATTGGTGCGTCGAACGATTGAATCTCATCGCGGTAAGGCGATGAACACTAGCTGATTTCAAACGCCATCTTAAAACTGAACCGATAATTCAGAAAAAGCAGGAAATCATGTCAGTGTGTTAACCATAGGTGATACGGTATTCCTTGAACATAACCAAAAATGACAAAGGAAATACGAATGTTTAGTCACGTGATGTTAGGTGTGGACGACATGGAAAAGTCCAAGGTTTTTTACGATGCGATTTTAGGCAAATTGGGATATGGAGAAGGGGTGTTCGACCAAAAAGGCCGTTGTTTCTATTTTTCACCAACCAGTGTGTTTGCTATCACCAAGCCGATTAACGGTGAGCCTGCGAGTCATGGAAATGGCAGCACCATCGGCTTTGCTGCTGAGAGTCCTGAATTGGTTGATGCGTTTCATGATGCGGGGTTGGCAAACGGCGGTACAACCTGTGAAGAACCTCCGGGTGTTAGAGAGTCCGGAGTAGTGAAGCTTTACTTGGGGTATTTACGCGATCCATCTGGCAACAAAATCTGCGCAACCCATCGATTGCCAGAATAAATACGACGAAAGGGTGCGCTCATGGCCCTTTTTCTCGATTTTTACCGCCCTTTGCTCTTAAGTAAAGGAGGATTAATACGCCGCGCAATACTGTCATATAAAGCACTTTTACCTCCTTCAGCTTCGCAACAACAATCATTGCAACAACAAACGCGAATACAATCGTTGCCAACTCTGCGCCTAACCCTGTCGGATCTATCCAAATTCAAGTGTCGTGGGTAGCCAAATTGTTTTGGGTGATGCGAAACCGGGTCGATGAGTGCCACTCATTTTGCCGTCACTGAAACATTGATATCAAACTTGAATACCTAAATCATTGGTAATTCTCAAAATGTCTAATTAAGTAGCCAAATTTATTAAGTGTTTACGCTACCTGCACTTCAATAAATTTCATACAAACTGTGTGGGTTTAGTGTTAATACTCTAATTGGTGCATTTTTGAATTAAGATGTATTTTAAATGTAATAAATGAAAAGAGAGGTTATGCGAGAGATCAGTAACTCTTTGTAAAAAGGGCGTTAGTCTAGGAATGCATGACTATATCGAGACTCAGTCTTTAGTCATGCTTAAGTTTAATGAGAAACAAATGCAACGCTAATGTCTCATATATGAGGCGTTAGTGCCTTCCGCAATGTACATCTTCCATCCAGTATATGAGCTGTAAGCTA
>JBELME010000369.1:0-3212 GCA_042096095.1 Enterovibrio sp. | reverse complement strand
GTACCCGCTCATCGGCATTATCAAAAAGATTGATGGTGTCCTGTCCACTTTGAAGCAACCCCAGACTGACGTTGGAAGAGGCAACATGTTCATCTGCTGTGTTCTGTTCAACGAAATAACGGGCACCGAGTCCCGCGAGTAGCGCAGTGGCAAGCACAAGGATCTTTATTTTCATCGCACCATTCTTACGTCAATGGGAAGAGAAATTGACTTGTCGGGGCTGCTAATTGTGCCTCGCCATGTCATTTCTGCATCCATGCAAATTGGCAACATCACATCACCTTTAAATTGATTTTTATTGGTTTTCACCAACTTTAACTTGTAGATACCCATGTTCATTTCTACGCCTTCAAGCTCGACGAGCAGGTAGGGCGCTTCGCTTTCTGTGTTCACACTCAGTGTGGAGGGCACAAGCGGCTCGACGGTGTCATTTTCCAAGGTCGCCGTGGCATTGGTGAAATCACAGGCTGTGGTGCTCAATACGCAATCCGATGCGACATCGTTTTGTTCGTTTGCAGAGGCAAACAAAATGCTGTCTGCAAAAAAGTAACCTATCCAAACACATGCAAAGAGAGAAAATAGACTGACAAAACGGCGAAGAGGGTGTTGCGAACTTTTCATTAGGTGATGTTTTAGTAGTGAATACCTCAAAAAGCTTACCACCAATTGTTATAAATCTGTGTGAGGGATGTCTTGAAAATTCGCCTATAAAAAGGGCCGCATTACGCAGCCCTATGTGTTTGGTTGATTCGTGAACAATTAGTCAGCGAGTTTCTCAGAAACCTTCTCTAAACCAATCACAATACCAAAGCCAACAATCATCATCACAATGGCAATCATCAGTTGCGAAGGTTGACCGGTTGCTGCTTCAAACGCAGAAGGGGAGAGCACCTTTTCCACCAATGGCACTTTCTCACCCGAGGAATTGACGCGAAAGCTGATGGCTTCTTTCCATGGCCATACTTTACCCAGCGCGCCAATCAAAAGACCGGTTAGAAAGGCAATGGTTAGGCTGCGGTAGTTATTGAGCAGCCAAGACAGCACATGAGAAAAAGAGAGAATACCGACCACGCAGCCGAGGGCAAACAGCGCAAGGATAGGCAGATTAAAGTCTTTCACTGCATCGAGCACGGGTGCGTACATACCGAGAAGAAGCAGAATGAAGCTGCCTGAAATGCCTGGCAGGATCATGGCACAGATAGCAATTGAGCCCGCAATGAACACGGTGAGCATACTGAATTCCAGCGTAATAGGGTTTGCAACAGTAATGCCGTAGGCAAATACAGTCCCGCCGATTGCCAATGCGATTTCACCAATGGCCCAGCGCTCGACTTGTTTAATCATGTGAATGGCAGATGCCACGATCAACCCGAAGAAGAATGCCCAAATGATGACAGGGTGTTCAGTGAGTGCGTAAGAAACCGCTTTTGCGAGCGTGAGAATCGCCGTCAAAATACCCGCCAGCAAAGAACATAAAAAGGTACCGTTAACGTGTGTCCAAACAGCCGCAAAGCCTTCTTTTCGCCATTTGGAAAACAGAGATGGGTTTACACGGCGAATGCTTTCTAGCAGTGTGTCGTAGATACCAGTAATGAATGCGATGGTACCGCCTGAAACTCCAGGAACAACGTCTGCTGCGCCCATGGCCATACCTTTGAAAAAGGTGAGAATATTTTGCTTCATGAATAGTTAATTTCTGCTGTTGAGAGAAAATTGCGCGTCATTATATACACAAACAACTTCAAGATGCTTGTTTAACAAAACTCGCCCTATGGGTACCACTGAGTCCTGCATCTATCGGGTGTTTGGGCATAACGTGTTTAGTGCTAGAGGACAATGAACAACGTGCTTTGTTCATTGTCCGAGTAGCCATGCATAGGCATGAGCCAGTTTCTTTTTACCGTCGAACCATATTGGATCTCCGTGTATGGGCAATATGTGCTCAAAAGGCCATGTTAAGATTTCTTGGAGAGACCATCGAAGCAAGTTTCGTTCTTTCACGGACATTTGGTGATAGAAAGGAATGGCAGCTTCATTGTGACAACCCAATAGCTTTCCTACCAATTGTCGACCCAGTGATCCTTCGTTTAACCAAAGAATGCTCTCTCCAAAGAGTAAAGTTTTACTCAAAGGGTCACAAAAAACGACGTCTTCGCTGCAATCATTGCCGCGCAAGATGGTTTGGTAGAGTTGTCCTTTCCAACGCGGTGAGGTGGTAGAGTTCAATGTGCCATCAAAGCCAATGTCTGTTCGAACGGATGCTAGGCCAGGTGCGGAGTAAAAGTACGCATCGGGGTAAGCAAGCCACCAATCGGACAATGCCGCATGAAGGTGGTTGTTAACGGTTGTGATAACACTGACAGTCCCCAGTTTCGTGATGTGTTGGCGAATGTCGTTTGTCAATGTGGTGGGGTTGTGAATGAGCAATTCGCCGTTTTCCAAACGAACAATCATCATTCGCTGGCCAATGTTGACGCCAAAGCAACGGTAATCATCAGATTGATACCAAAGGCGGTTCGCTTGCCACTCGATCATTTGTCTTCATCCGTGATTAACCTCGTCCTTCGATAAATATCAAAATTTGTACGATCCACAAAGAGAATCTTTTTGCTCCCCAACAGCAAAAAGCGTTATGGAGACGATCTGCACGTTTCCTCCACAACGCGATGTAACGTACTAAACCGATAATTTTGTTGTTGAGGTGTATGTTGTTCGAATTAGTTGAATGACTTGTTCTTATCTCGGTGGTGTTGTCTCTTCGCACTCCTTCGTAAACTGGGTGTAACTAAGGAGAGAACAATGACAACAAGAAATGTAACTCGCATCATTCGCTCACATGCTTCTAAAGACGGTGACGGCGTAAAAATTAACCGAGTACATGGCTTTAACGATGCAAAGTTCAGCCCGTTCTTATTGGTCGATGAGCTGAAAAGCGAAAATCCTGATGATTATATTGGCGGTTTTCCACCGCACCCACACCGGGGTATTGAAACACTGACCTACATGCTAACAGGCCATTTCCAACACCGTGACCACATGGGCAATGTGGGCGAAGTGAAAACCGGTGGCGCACAATGGATGTCTGCGGGAAAAGGCGTGATCCATAGTGAAATGCCAATCATGAGCGAAGGTGGTCTGCATGGTTTCCAGATTTGGATTAACTTGCCTGCCGCTAAGAAGATGAACCCTGCGCAGGACCATGATTTTCAGAC
>JBELME010000368.1:0-3300 GCA_042096095.1 Enterovibrio sp. | reverse complement strand
AAAGCCAAGCATTTGAACTGCAGTAGGCGGATTGCCAGAGGTCACACGCGCACGGAGGACAGTCATGGCATTGCCACCACCCGCCACTGGCATGTCTTGCCAGCCGACGCCCTTGGTACCCAGATCGTCTTTCAACACATTCAAGGCAGCCGCTTCACCGCCCGATGTCCACCAGTGCAAGACTTCTACATCTTCTGCCTGTACCGCTGCCGTTGAGAGCAGCAAAGCACCCGCGAGGGGCAGGGTTTGAATCATGGTGTTCTTTTTCATGATATGTCGTCCCGTTTATCGTTGACCTGCAATGACTGCAGTCTTCCTTTTTGTCATTGGGAGACAAGGTTGAGTGAGCAACCTTATCCCCCGATCGCGCAGCACGACGAGCGAATCACCAATTCCACACCAACAACATAGTTGTCAGAGGAAGGGGAATGCTCTCTGCATTGCTGCATGCGTTCACTTGCCACTCGGCCAATGTCTTCCGCATTCACACGTATTGTTGTTAACGCTGGAGACATCAGTCGACTGTCCTCTAAATCATCAAACCCCACCACGGAGACATCCTTTCCAGGCTTCAACCCCCGATCGCGCAATGCCGTGTATACGCCGTACGCCACCACATCGGTAAAACACACCATGGCCGAAATGCTTGGGTCGCGGTCTAGCACGCGCGTTACCGCTATTTGCCCGCCTTCCCGTTTGGTTGAGCTAGGCTCAATGTCACTGTCTTTAACGGCTAATTCGGCCTCTTGCATGGCAGTGAGAAACCCTTCTTTTCGTTCCTGATAATCGGAAATACTTTCCACACCACCAATAAACGCAATTCGCGTATGCCCTAGGTCAATCAAGTACTTCGTCGCTAAGTACATGCCGCGTCGGTTGTCAGGCACCACAACGGGCACATTTGCACCGACAATTTCCCGCATCAAACACACCACGGGGTACCCTGCACTGGCGAGTCCTTGCAGCCAATCCGCCGATGTTTCCGGTGCTGGCGTAATGAAAAAACCGGCCACATTGTGCTCTTTCAGCGAAGCGACCAGTGCCTTTTGGCGCGTTTCATCTTCATTGATATTGACCACAACAGGCACAAGTCCTTGTTCGGTCAATGTAGTCTCTAGTGCAATGATGACCTGCGCCAAATAGGGGTTCGCAAGATCATTGGCAACAATCGCCACCATGTTTGATTCTCGGTTCCTAAGCCCTGCCGCTTCACGGTTATAGACATAGCCCAACGCATCAATCGCTGCGTTCACTTTCTCGACAGTTCGTGCTTTTACACCTACCCCGCCGCGAAGTACCAAAGACACCGTTGATTTGGACACGCCAGCCGCTTTCGCAACGTCAATCACCGTCGCTTTTTTACTGGCCACATAGCTTGGTGACTTGTGATCAGCCACGGAAAAACATCGTCATTGCGTCCACCCCACCCACTCAATAAAAAGTTATTGATGAATTACAGTCATCTGCGAGGAAAAGCAGTTGTTGTTCAAAAAATAAACTGGAACGTTCCAATAAAGGTAGTATATTTGTGAAATTAATGTTGCTATTGAGTTATCTGCCATTAAGAAAGTAAGCGCTAGATCACGACATGCACAATGGTAGGTGTATAACTGTCGATGTTCTGGAACAGAACATGCTGTTTTTCACCGCATTGTTACGGATGGAAAGCACGAGAAAGGAAGGTACGATGGCACTCTCTACAGAAAATTTGTCTCAGCAAATCCGCGAATTCAAGGCCGCCCTCAAGCAACAAAGCCCCGACTACAAAGCAAGGTTTGAATCCGTAACCCATGCGATGGAAGCCGAAATTGCCCGTATCAAGCAGGAAGAATCTGAAGGCTCAGCCATTCCTCAATTTGAGTATGCAGAGATTGCGAAATCCGGGTTTACTGACGAACAAAAAGAACGCGTGCATCGTGCTGGATGTTGCATTGTGCGTAACACCTTACCCAATGATGAAGTGTCGGCTCACAATGAAAACTTGTCTAAGTACATCATTGATAATGGTTATTACGACCACAAACCCACGGTAGAAGATAACTACTTCAGCCAGCTCAAATCGGACAAGCCTCAGATCTTCGGGATCTACTGGTCTCAAGCACAAATATGGGCGAGGCAGCATCCGAATATGGCGACACTGCGTCGTCACCTCAACCATTTGTGGCAATGGTGAGAACCGCACAGCGGCAACGCGTATTTCAATCCTGATCTCGAATCGAGCTACGCAGATCGTGTTCGTCGCCGTGAGCCAGGCGATGCAACATTAGGTTTGTCTCCTCATGTTGATTCAGGCTCCATTGAACGCTGGATAGAGTCTCACTACCGCGATGTCTACCATGAGGTATTTCATGGTGATTGGACAAAATATCAAGCATTTGACGGACAGAATCGCGTTGATGTAGAGGAGTTTCCTTCCCAGCCGTGTGCAGTGTGTTCCGCACCTTCCAAGGCTGGGTAGCGCTCACGCCACAAGGAAAAGGCGATGGCACACTGCAAACCGTCCCTTCCATGTTGGCCATGCCATTCATGCTACTTCGCGCAATCCAAGATGATGTGGAAGAGGAAGACCTTTGTGGTGCCGCACCGGGACGTGCACTGACGGTCTACAAAGAATGGCACCCATTGCTGCTTGAAGGGCTGGTTTCCATTCCGAAAATGCAGCCGGGTGATACCGTGTGGTGGCATCCCGACACGATTCACGCAGTGGAAGACAAGCACAATGGTGATAGCTACAGCAATGTGCTGTTTATCGGCGCGGCACCGGATTGCGAAAAGAACCGTGCGTTTCTCGCCAAGCAAAGTCCCGCCTTTTTAAATGGAGACAGTTGCACTGATTTCGCCGCTGAAAACCATGAACGCAACTATGAAGGTCGCGCAACCGAGGCTGACTTGTCGCCACTCGGGCGTCAGCAGATGGGGTTTGAATAAGACGCGAGAAAGCGCGTAATGGCACAGGGAAAAAGAAAAGCGCCATTTGGCGCTTTTCATGTTTTTGTAGAGAGCGTTAGAACGACCACCAGCTTCGGTTGCTTTCTAACTCTTCGCGGCAACTACTGAGTTGCCCGCCGTATTTTTTCGCTTGTCGTTCAACTTTGCGCGCAACCTGCATCACCTTCGGTTTCGCCTTGTAAGAACCGCGTTTATATCCACCGCGACCTTCATGGTATGCCAAGTATTGGTTATACGGATCCCACTTAGAAATACCCAATTGACGTTGTGTTTCCGTGGTGTACCAACCAATGAACTGCATCGCATCCCCAAAGTCTGTTCGCGATCCTCCATTTCGGGTCGCTTTTTGAT
>JBELME010000367.1:0-3367 GCA_042096095.1 Enterovibrio sp. | reverse complement strand
GTTGTGACTGATATTGTCCCGTCGTACAACTCGATGCTAGTGTGTTTTGACTTAAACCAAACCGACCGCTTCGACATCATCAAACGCATTAAACACGCCCTCGCCAGCAATGCGGATGATTTAACGGACAACAGCGACAACGTGGTAATTGAAATTCCCGTGTATTACGGTGACGAAGTCGCGCTCGACATGGCCGACGTATGTGAGAAAACAACGTTGGATGCAGAGACAGTGATCAAGCTGCACAGCGAGCGACAATACCGCGTGTATGCCATCGGCTTTAGCCCGGGTTTTGCTTATCTTGGCAGCTTGAACGATGCCATTGTGATGCCAAGAAAATCCACCCCGCGCCTCAAAGTGCCAACAGGCAGTGTGGGTCTGGCAGATAATCAAACCGCGATTTACCCGAGCAGCACACCCGGTGGCTGGCAGATCATTGGCCGCACCCCCATCAGCATGTTGGAATGGGAAAGTCGCAATCTTGCCAAAGTGAACGTAGGAAATCGCGTGAAGTTTTGCCCCATCGATAAACACCAGTTTCTGGCCCAAGGCGGCGTATTGAATGATTCGGAGGGCAAATGAGCTTTAACGTCATTAACCCCGGCATGCTGACCCTAATAGAAGACAGCGGTCGGCAAGGCTTTCAGCATCTGGGCATTACCACTGGCGGCCCAATGGACGAACACGCCTTTTATTGGGCTAACCGGTTGCTAGGTAATTCCCCCGATGCAAGCCAACTGGAAATCACCTTTGGTCAATTGCAGCTTGTGGCTAATGCACCCACCAGCGTGGCAATCACAGGCGCCGATCTGGCAGCGCGTTTAAACGATAAACCCATTCAACCTTGGTGTACGTACGCCCTGAAAAAAGGGGATACCTTAGCGTTCGGAGCGCCTGTAAACGGCCTTCGCGCTTACCTTGCCGTGCTGGGTGGCTTTCACGTTGAAGAGAAACTGGGAAGCGCTTCAACCGTCAAACGCGAACAACTGGGCGGATTAACCGGCAAGGGCGATCCCCTGAAAAAAGGGGATATCCTGCACTTCGCACCACATGCTGCTCCCATTGCTCAGCGCGCGCCAAAATGGACCATTCCTGACTACAATGCGCCGTTGGAGTTGGGTGTGATGCCAGCCTATCAACATGCATCGTTTTCACATGATGAACAAATGACTTTTTTCACCAATAATTATGAGGTGAGCCAGAACATCGATCGCATGGGCTATCGACTCTCTGGTGCACCGATCAAGAGCAGCTTAGACGGCATCATTTCAGAAGGCATTGCCTTTGGGGCGATTCAGATCCCCAACGACGGTCAACCCATCGTGTTGATGAAAGATCGTCAAACCATCGGTGGGTATCCGAAGATCGGTTGTTTAAGCAGTTTAGGTGCTGGCCAGCTTTCTCAGCGTCAGCCCGGACAAATCGTCACGTTCACCGCCATGGATGTGGCAGATGCCGAAATTGAACGCCGCTTGTTTAACCGTGTCATCTTTGGCTAACTGCGCCAAACGAATGAAACAAGGTTAACCGCTCAACGTATAGAGGGGAGGATGCATCGATGCAGAAAAACGATATAGCCCCGTTTTTATCGACAATCAATCGCTACATCGCAGCGAAAGACAACAACAAACCACACCTGCTCTCGCAGGTGTTTACCCAACAAGCCACCCTCGTCATGCAAGTAAACACTGACAACATCGCCTTTCCCGCAGACGTGAGCGGGAGAGCCGCGATTTCAGATGTGTTGGTCACCCAGTTCAACCAAACCTATGAGAACGTGTATACCTTTTGTCTGTCAGATTCCATCGAGCGAAAGGGATCGTTATTGACCTGCAAATGGTTAGTGGCAATGACAGAGAAAGACGGCGGTAAGCTAAAAGTGGGCTGCGGGCAGTATGATTGGGCATTTCAATCTGATGATGGATCAACAGTGAAGAAACTGACCATTACTATCGAACACATGTCGGCCATGGATTTCCAAAATACAACGCACTTTCTCAATGGATTAAGTGAACTGCCCTACCCTTGGTGTTTCAGCAGTTCAGTGCGTATTGAAATGCCTGTTATTCCCGCATTGAACGCCATTCGCACATTCCATGACCAAATTTAAAGTCCACGCAATAAAGTCTTCTGCATTAACACATTTGATGCAGAATATTCGCTGGCGTCGCGCCACACGAGTGCGCTACGCTTCGTCCATATGACTGTTTATTGATGATTTCACGCTATGAACCCAACCATTCGCACCGCATTGCCTTCTGACGCTCAGCGTATTACTGACATCATTAACCCAATCATCGAAGGTGGGCAATCCACCATCCTAGATTCGACGTTTTCCGTGTCTGACCAAAGCTTCTTTATTCAGTATTTTCCGGTCAACGGTGTATTCCTCGTGGCAGAAGATCAAGTATCCCAAGCTGTCATGGGCTATCAAACCGTTGAGCCTTTTGCCAGCTTCACGCGCACGCTGGATCACGTCGGTATTGTTTCGACGTACGTCGAGGAAAGCAGCCGTCAAAAAGGCGTGGCATCGGCGCTGTTTGCTGCCACGTTGGAAATCGCAAAATCCCGCGGTTTTGAAAAGCTGATCGCCCAAGTCCGTGCTGATAATGACATCGCGTTGAACACGTATTTGAAGCAAGGGTTTACCGTGGCAGGCACACTGACCAAGCATGCGAAAATCAACGGGCAATACGTCGATGAAGTCATGTTAGAAGCCTTCCTATAATTCCCAACTTGTTTCATCCCCGCCCAAAAAGAATTCCCTGCTGGCCAGACAAAATCTGGCCTGTTTCGTTCAAACCCTGACAAAGCCCACAAAAGAATTGACGCAAATTTGTTGTTTCTTTCTCGTCTGGCGCTACACTCCGTCGCTTTTCGGCGATATGCCGATTTTTGAACGACTCACAGAGATACATAAGAATGAAAATGAAAACGCTACTTTCCCTGATGTGCGTTTTAACGAGCATGCTGACGCTATCAAACAACGCCCATGCTGAAGAAAGAATCACACTCGGTCGTACTATCCTGCTAGAAAACGCGAGCCACGGTGCTGATATCCCGTTGTTAGTGTGTCGTCGCGTTAACGCGATCAAACTAAAACCGGACCGCGACGCCTACGTGCGCAAAGTGAAAGTGACCTTCAAAAACGACGAAACCAAAACCATCAATTTCTATCGCAACATCAAAGAAGATACGACAACCGATTGGCGTAAGTTTGCCTACAAGCGCTGTGTGAAGAAGTTGGAAGTGTTTGGCGAATCGAAGAACTCGTCGGCGGGTATTCGCGTTTACGGGCGTCAGTAATCTATTCCTTATTATAAAAAGAAACGCTGCTCATTTAGCAGCGTTTTTGTCCTTTAACTAA
>JBELME010000366.1:0-3405 GCA_042096095.1 Enterovibrio sp. | reverse complement strand
GTCTGCGCTTTCCTTGCTGATGCATACCGCAATACCATTGAAAAACCCGATGATATTGAAGAGAAGCTAGGATTGCAGCATTTAGGATTCCTGCCACGCGTCAAGGCGCGCCGCTTTAAGAACACCCCGCTGGATCACACCTTGTATTACGATCCCGACGCCACCTTATTTAGCGAATCCGTTCGGACCATTCGCACGTCAATTCTACTGACATTGACCAACTCGAAACGCAATATTCTCTCTGTAACGTCTTCCCTTCCTTCAGAAGGTAAAACCACAGTAGCGCTAAACCTTGCGCAATCGCTGGCAAAAATGGAACGCACGCTTCTTATTGACTGTGACCTTCGCATGCCAGCCATTGGTCAACGTTACGGCATGCCGAAAAACCAACCAGGATTGACCAATGTATTGGTCATGGGCACAGACGTGACAGAGTGTATTTTCCACGACGACGTGTCTCAACTCGATGTGTTGCCAGCAGGCCTACTGCCGCCTAATCCGCAAGAGCTATTGAGCTCGCCGAAGTTCGCCACACTGCTTGAACAGCTCAAGCAAACGTACGACCGAATCGTGTTGGACACACCACCGATTCACGTTGTGAGTGACAGTCTCATTCTGGGTAGATTGGCGGGCGGCATGATTGTAGTGGTGAAAGCGGAAGTGACAACTGAACAACAAATTAACCATTCAGTCGGACAACTTGTCCGTCATGACATCCCCGTAGATGGCGTTGTATTGAACCAGCTATCAAGCAAATATGCAGAGGAAAAGTACAAGCTGCACTATGGTTACTACAACAACAACACAAGGGACGATGGTACCTTAGAGGCAGGTTAACGGCTTCAAGGTAATAAGGAAATACCATAATAATGAAAACAAGTTTTGATGTATTTAACGGCGATGCCGATGGGATTTGTGCACTTATCCAACTCCGACTTGCGACCCCCAAGAACAGCAAGTTGATCACCGGTGTAAAGCGAGATATCGCCTTACTCAAACAAGTGGATCCGGCCGTTGCACAAGACGTCACCGTGTTAGACCTGGCGATGGGAAAGAACCGCGCAGCATTGGACAATTTATTGTCTCAAGGTGTGCGCGTGTTCTACGTGGATCATCACAACCCTGATGAGATACCAGAACACACCGCGCTGACGACGCACATCAACACCGCAGCCAACACCTGTACGAGCTTGATTGTCGATAAATTGCTCGAAGGAAAATATCGCGAATGGGCATTGGTGGGGGCATATGGCGACAACTTGTTTGCCGTCGCAGATACCTTGGCAAACAAGTCCGGGTTAAGCGGCGCAGACAAAGAAAAGCTCAAGCAGTTTGGTACGTACCTAAACTACAACGGCTATGGCGCGTCTTTGGCTGATTTACTGTTTTCGCCCGCAGAACTCTACCGCCTGCTTGCGCCTTATCCTTCACCGTTCAACTTTATTGCCGAGCGCCCTGATGTGTATTCCACGTTAGAGCAAGGCTATTTGAGCGATACCGAAAAAGCCGCATCCATTGTGCCTGTTTCAGAAGAAGCAGGATCGCGCGTGTTTATGCTGCCCGACGAAGCATGGGCTAGACGCATTAGCGGTGTGTACTCCAACGATCTCGCCAACCAAGACCCTGCCCGTGCGAATGCTGTTATCACAGCAAAAGCCGATGGCAACTACTTGGTCAGCATTCGTGCGCCACTCAAAAACCGCGTCGGCGCTGACGAACTCGCTGCAAAGTTCCCAACCGGGGGCGGACGCAAAGCAGCCGCAGGCATCAACGCACTGCCTGCTGAACAACTATCTGAATTTATCAATGCGTTCCACCAGCAATATTTGCTGGCAACGTAAAAAGGGACTGAACATGGTGGACAAGATTTCGCTGAACCAAACCCATTTGAAACAACTCGAAAACGAGTCGATTCATATCATTCGAGAAGTCGCCGCAGAGTTTGATAACCCTGTGATGCTGTACTCGATTGGTAAGGATTCGGCCGTCATGCTCCACCTAGCGATGAAAGCATTTTATCCGGGTAAGCCGCCTTTCCCTCTGCTCCATGTGGATACCACGTGGAAGTTTAAGGAAATGATTACCTTCCGTGATGAATTCACTAAAAAGCACGGGTTAGATTTGAAAGTTCACATCAACCAAGACGGCGTGGACATGAACATCAGCCCGTTCGTTCATGGCAGTGCCAAACACACTGACATCATGAAAACCCAAGGCTTGAAACAAGCACTGAACCAATACGGTTTTGATGCCGCATTTGGCGGTGCGCGCCGAGATGAAGAAAAAAGCCGAGCGAAAGAGCGTGTCTATTCGTTCCGCGACAAACACCACCGTTGGGATCCAAAAAACCAACGCCCAGAGTTGTGGGATACCTACAACGGCCGAGTAAACAAAGGCGAAAGCATCCGTGTTTTCCCACTGTCAAACTGGACCGAACTGGATATCTGGCAATACATCTATATGGAAAACATCGAAATCGTTCCGCTCTACTTCTCTGAGAAGCGCCCAGTGGTTGAACGTGATGGCACCTTGATCATGGTCGATGACGAACGCATGCCGCTTGAAGATGGCGAAAAGCCTGAAATGAAGTCGGTGCGCTTCCGCACCTTAGGTTGTTACCCACTGACCGGTGCCGTGGAGTCAACGGCAGCAACACTGCCTGAAATCATTCAGGAAATGTTGCTCACCAAGACATCAGAACGTCAGGGCCGTGTGATTGACCATGACCAAGCGGGCTCGATGGAGCAGAAAAAACGAGAAGGCTACTTCTAACAAAGCCTCGCTATTACCCATTTAGATTATTGCTTGCCTGCAAAGGAGTGACCCATGAGCCACAGCTCAGATTTGATAGCGTCGGATATTGAAGCGTATCTTCACCAACACGAAAACAAAGACCTGCTGCGCCTACTGACGTGCGGCAGCGTGGATGACGGTAAATCCACCTTGATCGGACGCCTGCTGTTCGACACCAAGTTGATCTTCGAAGATCACCTTTCAAGCCTACATAAAGACAATGCCCGCGTCGGTAACGCTGGCGAAAACCTTGATCTCGCCTTGCTGGTCGATGGCCTGCAATCAGAGCGCGAGCAAGGTATCACCATTGACGTTGCCTACCGCTATTTCTCAACAGAAAAGCGCAAGTTCATCATTGCCGACTGCCCAGGGCACGAGCAATACACCCGTAACATGGCAACAGGCGCATCGAACTGCGAACTGGCCATTGTGATGGTTGATGCACGTAAAGGCTTACTCACGCAAACACGTCGTCACAGCTACATCGTCAGTAAGCTGGGGATTCGCCACGTGGTGGTTGCGATCAACAAAATGGATTTGGTGGACTTCGACGAAGCCGTTTTTGAAAACATCAAAGCGGAATACCAAGCCATGGCCGACCAGCTTGGCATT
>JBELME010000365.1:0-3477 GCA_042096095.1 Enterovibrio sp. | reverse complement strand
ACTCTATAACGATACGTTCGGCCATGGACGTGGCGACGACGTGATTAAATCGATCGCAGATGCCATGCATGATGCAATGAGAAGTGATGATTTGTGTTTCCATATCGGCGGAGAAGAATTCGTGGCACTCCTGCCATTAAGTGACGCCAAGTTTCTCAATATTATTGCTGAACGCATTCGCAGCAGCGTAGAAAAACTGTCTATTCCTCATGTCACAGAAAACGGCATCGTCACACTGTCGGTGGGCGCACTGCTCGTCACACCATCAGCAAAAAAATGGACTTACTCTAGCGCGTTCGATGAAGCCGATGCGCTGCTTTACAAAGCGAAAGGCAAAGGAAGAAACCGCATCGCCATCGGCACACTAACGCCTCACAAACCCTCTTCAACAACAAAAGAAAAAGATAATCTTTCCGAAACAACTTGAATGAACCTTAGCGGGAAAAAACAGCAGCGTTACAACGGGGTCACATCGGAAGAAAATATCTGCCGCGATTAGCGGCGACCGTTAGCAACAACGCTTAGCTGCAAAGCAAATTTACCGAGATTCTCCAAAAGATAGCGTGCCACTAGCAATATTAAGCGCCCCGTAAAACCAAACGAGGGAAAGTTGCGATTATATTCAAAACCCGAATTCTGATTCTTTTTCCCGCTTGTTTTTCAGCTTCTCCTAAATGATTAAGCTCTGTTTTCACCATAAGCGGTGCCGATGTATAGCTGCAAAACATGGAATGGAGTCTTCAATCATGACACTTAAAGCCTCAGTGAATTACCACGTACGAAGCCACGAAACGCAGGCCTTCCAGTTTGACGTTGATGGTATTTCCGGCAACTTGATTGTCCCAGAGTTGGTCTCCACGCAAGTGAACGTTAGAGACAACCGAGACAGCGGCAGCAACATTAATTTTGCCAACGATGGCATCACGTTTGTTACCCAGCCTTCTGCTGTGACGGAATTTGATGAAGACCGTGCATGGCAACCCGCATACGACCAAGAAATCCAAGCACTGCTTGCGCAAGAGATTAATGCGCTCGAGGTGATCGTGTTTGACCACACCGTCAGAATTGATGACCAACGTTCGGCGCGTCAACCCGCCAGAAACGTTCACAACGATTACAGCCCAGACGGCGCAAACCAACGCTTGGCCAACCTAGTGGGCGAAGAGGGTGCGAAAACCTTCCAAGAAGGCGCGTTTGCGTTCGTCAATATATGGCGTCCAATCAGTCCGGTCATCACCACTTCTCCGCTCGGCTTTATTCATCCGGCATCGATGGATAACGAGGATTGGATGACGATCGATCTGGTCTATCCTAACCGTCGAGGTGAAATTCTCGGTGTTGCTGCAAACCCCAAGCATGAGTGGTTCTATCAATCCAACATGCGTTCGGATGAAGTGGTGATCTTCAACGTTTACGACAATCAAGGCCGCCCTTATTTGGCGCACAGCGCGCTGGATATCCTTGGTCAATCCGATGCAACCGTGCCACGGATGAGCATAGAAACACGCACCCTCGTGAGATTTGCATAAGCTTCGCTGAAAAGAAAACCCAGAGCGCTCAGCACCTCTGGGGAAAGAGAAAGTAAAAATATAACGCAAATAAAAAAGGATGAGATGATGAAATATGCAGGCTTTACTACCTTCACAACCGAACAGAACAACGCCATTCTGACCGTTACTTTTGACTTCGGTACCGTGAACCTTCAAGGTCAAGAAATGCTGGCTGATCTGAACAGCCTCGCCATGCGCCTAGAGCGTGACCGAGACACCAAAGTGGTTGTGTTTCAGTCAGCGAACCCAGAAATTTGGGTATGTCACTACGACACAGAACTGCTTAAAGACATGTCTGATGAAGCCGTTTCTCGTGAAGAGGCTCAACTTCTAGACCTGCAATCCGTTTGTGAGCGCATCAGCAAGGTTCCACAAGCTACCATCGCGAAGCTAGAAGGTTTTGCGCGTGGGGGCGGCCATGAGTTGGCACTTGCTCTGGACATGCGTTTCGCTGCACGCGGCAAATTCAAGTTTATGCAAATGGAAGTGGCGATGGGTATTCTGCCTTGTGGTGGCGGTGCGTCACGCATGGCTCGTCAAACTGGCCTGGGCCGTGCACTGGAAATCATCCTTAGCGCACGTGACTTTGATGCTGATGAAGCCGAAAGAATGGGGACGATTAACCGCGCACTCGACCCAGAAGAGATCGGCGAATACGTTGATAACCTAGCGAACCGTATCGCGCGATTCCCAGCAGAATCGATCAATGCCTGTAAACAAGCGGTTTATGAGTCCATTGATAAGCCAATCAATGAAGCCCTAAAAGCAGAAGCTTACTGGCTGTACCAATCCACCAGCAAAACACCTGCACTAAAACGCTTCACCCTTGCGGATGACCAAGGCCTTCAACACGACATTGAAAACCAGCGTAACTGGGACGCCTTAGTCATGAACGTGCAAGACATCAAATAAGTCGCACGGACACTGCCTTTTCGATCATGGAGCCTATTCCACGTAGGCTCCATTTTGCCGCTTCTGCGAATCCTTCCTTCGCACCCGAACTCAGGTTTCGCGACCGTTAGAACTCGTCAAGCGTATCGCGCTCTTCATTATCGTGAATATTAAACTCAATGTTCCCGTCGTCATCCACGATGAAAGAAACGGAAGTACGTTCTTCACCCTCCAACTCCATGTCCGCACACGCATTGAAGATGGACCACTGATAGCGGTACGTAAGTTGATATTGATTGCCGACGAGATGGGTAACATCGTCAATATCTATGCCTGTATGGTTTTTGGCGAGAAAACTAATATGGGACAAATTAGGCACCAATGACGCGCCATAATCCGGTTCATTTTCCATCAAGAACTGCTTAAGCTCTCCGCATAAAGCGCTTCCATGCGCTATCGCGCCAGCGTTAGGTCTAAAAATCATCGCTTACTCTCATGATGCACTTCGCTTAATAACGCGAGCCGTTATTCTTTCTTGATTAGCGTATTCAAAAGCCCTTTTACATTTTCCATGTCGTCGACCAGCAAACTGCGGCCAGCATGGATCAGTGTTGATCCAATGTTTACCCAGAGTTTCAGAAGCATGAAGCCAAAGAACAGCGCGACGATACGCATCAGGTCATGGGAGATGGCCACATCATTACCTTCAAGTGTGGCAACATAAGATGTTTCCTCAGCACCCGCAATGTACGCATAAATGGGGCTGTTCGGAAAATCCCTCAGATAATCAGGAAGGCTGAAAAGCAACTGCATCAGGGTGATCACGCCCAATGCGATTAATACGATACCGATATATTTCCCTACTTTACTCACTCTATGTCCTTTCAAATAACGTCAATCAATGGGTCATTACTTCAATACAAGACTGGCGATTTTTCGATTGTTCATTTCCCTTGCCAAGGTGTTTTGTTTGATTTTTTGTGTCTTATTACGCGAGATCGGCTGATGCTTTCGAATGGCGGCCATCATGAATGTC
>JBELME010000364.1:0-3527 GCA_042096095.1 Enterovibrio sp. | reverse complement strand
GAAGAGGAAAAGCGAGATAAGTGGTTGTAAATAGAGAGGGATTTTTGAATTATTCGAGGTGCTTTCTGACAAAAGGTACCACAAAAAAATTTCAATTGTCAGTCTTGTGAATAATATTTATGTGCCTATAATGCTGAAAACCGGAGCGTCTGCCAACGCCCCGGTTTTTTTGTGCCTGCTCGATGGTGAATATTCAAGCTATCTGCCAATAGCTAAAATCCATGAGCACTGTCCGAAAGGGCATCGTCTGTATATTAAGGAAAGACACATGCGTATCGAACAAGACTTGAAGTTGGGTTTCAAAGATGTACTGTTTCGCCCGAAACGTTCTACTTTAAAAAGCCGTTCACAAGTTGAATTAACCCGCGATTTTACCTTCAAGCATAGCGGTCGTCAATGGTCTGGTGTACCTGTCATTGCAGCAAACATGGATTCAGTCGGTTCATTTACAATGGGTAGGGTGCTTGCAGAGCACGGTTGTATGACAGCCATCCACAAGCACTACACCGTTGAAGATTGGGCTGCGTTTGTTGCTGAAGCGGATGTGAAGACGCTAAACAACGTGATGGTATCTACGGGTACGTCAGATGCGGATTTCCAAAAAACCAAAGATATCATGGCGTTGTCTGATGAACTTATCTTCATCTGTATCGATATCGCTAACGGTTACTCTGAGCACCTTGTGCAATACGTTGAACGTGTTCGCGCTGCATTCCCTGACAAAGTGATCAGCGCAGGTAACGTTGTTACTGGCGACATGGTTGAAGAACTTATTCTTGCGGGCGCAGACATCGTGAAAGTGGGTATTGGTCCTGGTTCTGTATGTACCACTCGCGTGAAAACAGGCGTCGGCTACCCGCAGCTTTCTGCCATTATTGAGTGTGCAGATGCCGCGCACGGTCTAGGTGGCCGTATTATCGGTGACGGTGGCTGTTCATGTGCTGGTGACGTGTCTAAAGCGTTCGGTGGCGGTGCTGATTTTGTGATGCTTGGTGGTATGCTAGCTGGACACGAAGAAAGTGGCGGTGAAGTGATTGAACAAGACGGTAAGCAGTTCATGAAGTTCTACGGCATGTCTTCTGAAAGTGCGATGGCGAAACACTCTGGTGGCGTAGCAAAATACCGCGCAGCAGAGGGTAAAACCGTATTGTTGCCTTTCCGCGGCACGGTCAATGACACGATTTCTGATATCCTTGGCGGCGTGCGCTCTACGTGTACTTATGTTGGTGCAGCGCAGTTGAAAGAACTGACGAAACGTACCACGTTCATCCGTGTACAAGAGCAAGAAAACAACGTGTTCGGTAAAGAATAAATCCGAAAGCACATATAAAAATGCCACCCAATTGGGTGGCATTTTTTTATCCGCTATTTATTGGGTGCTGGAGGCGCTAAACATTGCTTTCTTACTTGATGCATCGGGATCACATTGCCGCCATTTTTGGGTTCACAGTCAGGAACTTCGATGACGCCGAATGTCAGTAAGGCACTGAAGGCCTGTTTTTTCCTGCCTTTTAGATAGCACTGGAAAAGCCATTGCGGTTGCGCTTTACTGTCTGTTGGTTTCAAGGAGGAAACATGGCTGAATGTGATCAAGTGGTTCAAACGTTAAAAAAGCAGCTCAAAGCACGTGGCGTGAATTATCAAGATGTCGCGAGTGCGTTATCGCTCAGTGAGGGCTCGGTAAAGCGCCTGTTTGCGAATGGCGGAAGCTTGAGTTTGGAACGCTTGGCAGCGGTGTGCCAGCTTATTGATATGGAAATGAGTGAGCTGTTTAAGCTTTCTTCTGAAGGCAGTAATCAGATTACGGAATTAACGTGGCAGCAAGAAGAAGAGCTGGTGGCTGACAAAGCCTTGCTCTTGGTCGCAGTGTGCATCACGAATGGATATCGATTTGATCAAATCCTTGAGCAATACAACTTACCTGAAACTGTGTTAATTCAAAAAATGGCGCATTTAGATCGCTTAAATCTGATTGAACTTCAACCCGATAACCGCTTTAAACTCAAAATCTCTCCAGCATTTTCATGGGTTGCTGGTGGACCAATACAACAGTTCTTCCAACAACAAGTGATCAGCGCTTTCTTCCAATCTCGCTTTGCTGGCGATGAAGAGAAATTGGTGATGTCGACGGGTCTGATGTCGCTGTCAACCAACTACAAATTTCAACAACGTATTCAACGTTTGGTGAGTGAATTTTACGATTCATGTAACCAAGACACTGATCTTACGTTGCAAGAGCGTCATGGCACCTCGATGGTGGTTGCGATGCGCCGTTGGACGTTCCCTCTTTTTGAAGAGTATGAATAGCGCTTGGGCCCATATAAACCCCGATCAATTATCATGTCCTAGTTCGTATGTATACGTGTCCGTTCCGCCTTCCAACACGTTGTTTCGGCGAGAAAGTGTCACGTCATAAGACGTAGCGTTACGTATATTGTCACTTCGGACATGGTGCTTTTGACTGACGCCGTCTTGTTGCAAGCTTCTGAAAACGCAGAGAGTTGCTGGCGCTAAAAACGCCAACATCAGCGCCCTGCAGATGAGAGAACGAATCTCAAAGAAGCAACGCAATGGAGGCACACGATGCTAAACCAACAGCAAATGACGCAAAGATTCACGACATGGGGAATGGTATTTCTCACGTTTGTAGTAGGCTGGTTTGCCCCCGCCGCAATGGCGAGCGGCTTATTGAAACCGACAAACAGCCAACACCAAGACCTCACCATCGAAACTCATCACGTGGATGTCGTTATCGAAGACGGCTACGCGACAACGTCCATCGAACAAATCTTCTATAACCCAAATAATGATGTGCTCGAAGCGCGATATTCATTTCCTGTGCCGCAAGAAGCTGTGGTTGGCGAATTTATCTATTGGATAAACGGCACGCCAGTGATTGCAGAATCCGTGGCGAAAGACAAAGCCAAAAAGATATATAAAGAGCAAAAAGCACAAGGCAATGCGACGGCATTGACTGAAAAAGACGGATACAAAACGTTTGAGATGCGCGTCTTTCCTGTTCAGCCTCAACAGCGCGTGAAGGTGAGATTGGTTTACCTGCAAGATGCGCTGATTGACCACGGCATTGGCCGTTATGTGTATCCGATGGAAGAGGGCGGTGTTGATGAAGCGCGCGACAGTTTTTGGACGCGTAGCGATACCGTGCAGCATGATTTCTCGTTCAACGTTGCGCTGAAATCCGCGTATCCCGTTGATGGTGTGCGTTTGCCATCTCACCCGAATGCGGCCCTGTCACAGGAAGCGTTAGGCGAGCACACGATTTGGAAGGCGCAAGTGGCGAACCAAACATCAGCAGTGGCTGAAGAGGAAGGTGCGACATCATCACCCTCTGCACCTGCGTACCGATTGGATCAAGACATCTTGGTTTACTGGCGTCTGCAAGACGGATTGCCGGGTCGCTTGGACATGGTTGCGTACCGTGATCCCGAAGAATCAAAGCGCGGCACAGTGAAGCTCACGTTTACGCCGGGTGATGACTTGGGCCCAGTAACCCAAGGGCGCGATTG
>JBELME010000363.1:0-3552 GCA_042096095.1 Enterovibrio sp. | reverse complement strand
AACCCAGTTGTGCTGCGTCTCTCGCGTTTTCTTTCGAAAGGCCACCTGCCACCATTACGGTGTCTTTGCGATCCTCTGGAATGAGGGACCAATCAAACGCTTTGCCTGTTCCGCCACTTTGTGTGCCCACCCGGCTGTCGAATAGATTTCTGTCGGCGTTAGCCTCTAGCGCAGGTGCGGTATCGCTCACGCCGTGGGCTTTCCAAATCTGCGTATTGCTTGGCAAGGCTTCACGCAACGTTTTGACGTAGTCGCCGTCTTCATTGCCGTGCAACTGAACCGCTGACAGTGATAGCGTGTTTGCAATATCGGCAACATCTGAAAGCGCATGATTTTGGAACACACCCACGTAAGCGAGCGGTGCGCCTTCCATGACTTTTCGTGCCGCTTCCACATCCACGAAGCGCGGTGATTTTTCAACAAAAATGAGGCCACCGTAATTGGCATAGGCGTCATAAGCGGCTTTGGCATCTTCAGCGCGGGTTAAGCCACAGACTTTGTTGTCGCCATAAAGTACGCGACGCACTGCGCGTTCTACGTCGTCTTCCGACATTAATGAACTGCCGATCAAAAAGCCGTTGGCGAAAGGCGCAAGTTCTCGCACTTGCTGGTGGGTATAAATTCCCGACTCTGAAATCACGATGGTGTCTTCCGCCAAGCGTGGCGAGAGTTCCTTCGTACGGTTAAGGTCTATGCTTAGATCGCGTAAGTTGCGATTATTGATACCGACAACTTTGGCTTTTAGAGCAATAGCACGTTCGAGTTCTTCTTCGTTGCTGACTTCCGTCAACACACCCAAGTTAAGTTCATGCGCCAGCGCCGATAGTTCTTGGTATTCATCGTCGTTAAGCACTGACAGCATCAATAGAATCGCATCGGCTTGATGAAAACGTGCGAGATAGACTTGGTAGGTATCTACCATGAAATCTTTACAAAGCACCGGACAAGGCACTTGACCGCGTACTTGTGGCAAGAAATCGAAGTTACCTTGGAAGTACTTTTCGTCTGTTAGAACAGAAATCGCCGCCGCGTGATTGCCGTAAACACTGGCAATGTAATCCAAGTCGAAGTCATCACGAATCAGGCCTTTCGATGGTGAGGCTTTTTTGCACTCCAAGATAAACTTGGCAGGCTTGCCTGACAGCGCATCGTAGAAGCTGCGATCACTCGGAACTACATCGTTAATGAAGCTGTCTAGTGGTTGTGCCGCCTTGCGTGCTTCAACCCAAATACGTTTATCCGCAACAATTTTTGCTAGTACCGTTTCCATTAGCTGCTCCGTGAGGCGAGTTGCTGAACAAGTTCGAAGGGCTTTCCGCTGCTCATCACATCCAACGCTTTTTGCGTGTTTGCTTTCAGATCTTCGTGTCCGAACAGGCGAAGCAGAAGTGCAACGTTAACGGCAACAGCGCTTTGCTGCGCTTCTGTCCCTTTACCTTGCAGGATCTGTGTGATGATTTCGCGGTTCTCTTCTGGCGTGCCACCTTCAATGGATTTGAGAGGGTGGGTGTTAACGCCGAAGTCTTCCGGTGTCAGTGTGTATTCGGTGATCACGCCATCTTTAATTTCAGCCACGGTGGTTTCACCGTGAATCGCGACTTCATCTAGCCCGCTACCGTGGACAACCGCAGCGCGTTTTAGGCCAAGGGTTTTGATGGTTTCTGCAATCGGCCTTACGAGGGCTTTGTCATACACCCCCATCAATTCCAGCGTCGGTTTTGCTGGGTTAATCAGAGGGCCTAATAAATTAAAAATGGTGCGTGTTTTCATGGTTTGACGAACAGGCATCGCGTGGCGAACACCACTGTGATATTGCGGTGCGAATAAGAAGCACACGCCCAAGTCATCTAATGCGCCACGTGCCGTGTCTGGGCTCATGGCTAAATCAATACCGAACGCAGCAAGCAAGTCGGAAGAGCCAGATTTACTCGATACGCCTCGATTACCGTGCTTAGCGACTTTCACGCCACAAGCTGCAGCAACGAAGGCTGCGGTGGTAGAAATATTGATAGAGTTCGAGCCGTCACCGCCCGTGCCGACAATGTCTGCGAAATCGTAATCCGGTGACGGGAATGGGTTTGCATTCTCGGTCAGTGCTGATGCGGCGCCTGCAATTTCTTCTGGCGTTTCGCCTTTGATTTTGAGCGACGTTAATGTCGCAGCCAACAGGATAGGGTCCAATTCACCTTTAATGATGGTGTCGAACAGCTGATGGCTTTCTTCACGCGACAGAGATTCTTGTTCGTAAAGCTTATTGATAATTGCGTCCATGTTTACTCTCCTTGTCTTGTCGTCTATCAGCGCGGCTGTGTCGCCCAATTGATTGTATTTGTTAGTAGGTCTGCGCCTTTCGTGGTCAGGATTGACTCTGGGTGAAATTGGAAACCAACAACGCGATCGGCGTCGTTCACCACTGCCATCACCAAACCGTCTACATCCGCAATCACGTCTAGCGAATCGGGTACCATGGTGGCAACCAATGAGTGGTAACGCGCAATGGTGAGCGGGCTTTCAATGTCGCCAAACACGGCGTGGGCGTTATGGGTCATTTGCGATGCTTTGCCGTGAACAATTTCACCCGCACCAGCAACCACACCGCCGTAGGCCTCTGTGATGGCTTGTTGGCCGAGGCAAATGCCAATCATGGGTACTTTACCTTTCAGTTTTTGAATCAGCGCTGGCATACAGCCTGCTTCTGACGGCGCACCAGGCCCTGGGGATAGCACCACAACGGGGTTGCTAAGCTCGCTGACTGCTTGTTCAATCTGCTCTGCTGACAAGCTGTTGCGGTAAATCTTCACGGGATAGCCCAATGAGCGAAATTGGTCCACCAAGTTGTAAGTGAAAGAATCGAAGTTATCGATGAGCACGATGTGTGCATTCATGGCTTGGCTCATCGTGCACCTCCTGAATGTGCTGCTCGAATTGCCGTTAGCACCGCCTGTGCCTTTCCGCGTGTTTCATCAGCTTCAGCTTGAGGCACGGAGTCGAACACCACACCTGCGCCTGCTTGCACTTGTGCGATACCATCTTCAACGTATGCAGAACGGATCACGATACAGGTGTCCATGTCACCATGGCCTGTCAGGTAGCCAACAGCACCACCGTAGCTACCGCGGCGACGTTTTTCGAATTGGCGGATAAGCTGCATGGCGCGGATTTTTGGTGCGCCTGTTAGGGTACCCATGTTCATGCACGCTTGATAGGCATGCAGCGCATCAAGGTCGTTACGCAGTTGACCAACAACACGAGACACGAGATGCATGACGTGGCTGTAGCGGTCAACTTGCAGAAGGTCTGACACGTAACGTGTACCCGGTTCACTGATTCGCGCTACGTCATTACGCGCCAAATCAACCAACATCATGTGCTCGGCTTTTTCTTTGGTGTCGTTGCGCAGTTCGAGTTCGATACGGCCGTCTAAATCCAAGTTGATGGAGCCGTTTGGGTTTTTACCACGAGGGCGCGTGCCTGCAATCGGGTAAATTTCCACTTGGGTGGTATCTTTGCTGTATTTCAGTGCACTTTCCGGTGATGCGCCAAACAAGGTGA
>JBELME010000362.1:0-3568 GCA_042096095.1 Enterovibrio sp. | reverse complement strand
CAACGAAGCGTTCGAACTGGTGATCCCGAAAAACATCTATTTCCGCACCTTGGTGCAGCAGGTCATTCACCATCTGGATGATGAAGAAAGTCGTCAGCAAAGCGAATTGTTTGGTGGCTATGACTTTCAACACACTGGCAAACAGATGTGGTCAGCGAGTTGATGTTTAACGATGTCAGACAATAAAAAACACGCCGACGATGGCGTGTTTTTTGTTTCACGCGTCACCCGCTACTCAAGCATTTTCAGTGGTGCAATGTCATCATCAGACGGGATTTTTTCTCTGAGATACAGCACGAATGTACTGCCTTTCCCCACTTCTGACTCAACCTTAATCTCGCCCCCAAAACCGCTCACAATACCTTGTGTCACAGACAAGCCTAAGCCAGTGCCTGACCGTCTGGTGGTAAAAAACGGGTCGAACACTTTGGTCAGGTTTTCATTGGCAATGCCACAGCCAAAGTCTTCGACCGCAATAACTGCGCCGATGGTGTCGCCGCGTTCGTCGATCCAATCGTCTGAGCGCACTATCAGTTTACCTTTGTCGTTCATGTCATGAATGCCATTCATTTGCAGGTTAACCAAGACTTGCAGCAATTGATGACGGTTAATCTCTACGCTGCATTTGGCATTCAACGCCGTCACGATTTCAACGTCTTGTTTCTTGGTTCCTGAACGTATCAAGGTGACGCTTTCTTCTATGACTGGGTTTACACGCTGCCAAGTGATTTCATCTTGCACACCGCCTTGGCGACTGTATTGCAACAGGCTGCGCGTGATGTTTCGAATGCGGTCGATTTGCGCTAAGACTGCCGACATTTCCTCAGACACCAAATCGGCATGCTGTCCGAGTTCATACTCCATGAGCTCGATATTGCCGAGGATCACCGCCGCTGGGTTATTGATTTCATGGGCAATGCCTGCGGTTAGCTCACCCAAGGCCGCCAGTTTTTCATTGAGTAAGAGTTTGTTTCGTGTCTGCTCTAACAGTTTGATGTGGTAGCCCAGCTGCTCGGTGCGTTCATGCAAGCTCGCCGTGCGCTGGCGCACTTTGTCTTCAAGCTCTAACGCGTTTTGGCGAATTGCATCGTTTTGCTGCTTTAGCTGGTCAAGCATGCTGTCGAACTGACGCGCCAAACTTGCCAGTTCGTGCTCAGGATCTAGCCCTAGCTTGCCAATTCTGATGTCTTTTTCGAATTGCACCAATCTCACTGCACGGTGAATTTTTTCTATCGGGCAGAACAGATCCCGTGCGCCGCGGTAGACAAACAACCCGGACACAAGGAGTGTGAGCAACACACCAATGCCCAATTCAACAATGTTGGTTAAATAGCGGCTAATGAACGGCCATTCGAGATAGCCAGTGTAAAGCATACCAATCACGTTATTGTTGAAATCTCGAATTGGCATGTATGCCGAAATATACCAAGCGTCATACACATAGGCGCGGTCTACCCACTCCTCCCCTTCCACCAATACCGTTTGCTGCACTTCTTGCGACACGCGCGTACCAATGGCGCGGCCAAATTTGCTCTCACTGTTTAACGGCACATTGGTACTGACGCGAACGTCGTCCAAGAAAAGGGTAACTGTGCCCACACCTGCATCGGGCAGTTTTCCTTCGGGGAAAACAAGGTCGCGGATCCTATCCACCAGCACCGTACTGTTATTCAGCAAGATGCCTCCGTCCACGATCCACTCTAGCTCACCATTTTCATTAAAAAGCGGCAGCAAGCTCCTGCTTATCAGGCCTCGTTCTTCAAAGGTGTTTTCGTTCAAAAGCGGAATTTCAGCACGGGCTGGAAGGTCATTGGTTAGCGATGACAATTCAATTTCAGACATGACTTGGAAGAAAGTGCGTTGCTGGCCTCTGAGCAGAGGAAGGCGCAAGGTTTGCGGCAAACGGTCGATGTCTTCTGCCGCATACACGGCAAGAAAATCGACGTCGTATTTCCCCGCCCGCGATTGCGCCCACACGCTGAGTGCTTCAGGGTCAGTTTGAATCTGCGTTTGGAATTCATAGGAATCTGCAATGGCGTGAAGTTGGCGGCGCTGCTCTCGTTGCAACACTTCCATGCTGTTGCTCGCCACTGCAAGATCCGCGCGAACCCCCGCCAAAGCGTTGGTCCATGAATACGCCAGCGTCCAATATAAGGTGAGTCCAATCAAGACGAACAGCGTCAAAAAAATTGGGACTGACGTTAATGCCAGCAAGCGATAGCGCACCGCTGTACGAAACCGTGTTCGCCACTTATTCAGCCACTTCATAGGCTGCTATTCTGTTTAAAGCCAATGTGTGCATGGGAGCGGGGTAAGCACATCATTGTTACAGCCATTCTTTGAACTTGCGCTCTAAGGTTTTTCTCGCCACGCCCAGTTGGCGCGCCGCAGCAGATTTATTACCTTCATGCGCATAGACCACCCGTTCGATGTGCGCACGTTCAACGTCTTTCAACCGCCAACCTAACGGATAACCGTCTTCTTGCAGAATTGCTTCCTCCTCCTCACGCTCGACCTCATGCACAGATACGGTGACACCTGCGTTGCCGAGCCACTGCGTCACATCGGGTTTGCCAAGTAAAATGGCGCGTTCCACAGTGTTTTTGAGCTCTCGAATATTGCCCGGCCAACCATACTGCTTCATGGCCGCCACTTCGTCATTTGCCCACACCACGGGTTTCATTCCCATGTCTCTGGCGAGCATGTCAGAGAAGTGATTCAGCAAAAGGCCTATGTCTTCAACGCGTTCTCTCAGCGGCGGGATCTCCACCGACAAGACATTCAAGCGGTAGAACAAGTCTTTGCGAAAACGCCCCGCTTCAACTTCTTCATGTAGATTGCGGTTGGTAGCGGCCACAATGCGCACATCCACATTCACTTCGCGCTCAGCCCCAACAGGACGAATGGTTTTCTGCTCCAAGGTTCGAAGGAGCGAAGCTTGCATCGGCAATGGCATTTCGCCGATTTCATCAAGAGACAACGTGCCTTTGTCAGCCACGCGGAACAGGCCATCTTTGCTTTTTCTTGCGCCTGTAAATGCGCCTGCTACATGACCAAAGAGTTCGCTTTCCAATAATTCCGGCGCTATCGCCCCACAGTTCAAGGGCACAAAAGGACCACTTCGGCTGCTTACCGCATGTAGCGCACGCGCCACCAACTCTTTGCCTGTACCGGATTCGCCTTCAATCAAGACTGCGGCAGGCGATGGCGCAAGGCGTGAAACCAACTCACGCATCGCCAACGTTTTGGGAGCATCACCAATGATGTCGACAGGGAAAGATCGCGCAACATCGCGTTGCAATGCGACATTTCGTCGTTCCATCATGCGTTTATCTAAACAGCGCTGAACAGATTGCAACATTTGTTCAAGGTTGAATGGCTTGAGAATAAAATCGGATGCACCCGCTCGCAGCGCTTTGATCGCGGTTTCCAGCTCGGCATAGCCTGTCATAAAGATAATGTCGCTTCGGCGCTCATCGTCATTAAAGGCTTCGTGCCAATCAATGCCAGAGCGTCCGGGAAGTCCGGGAAGTCCGGGAAGGTTGATGTCCACAATCAACAAGTCAAA
>JBELME010000361.1:0-3581 GCA_042096095.1 Enterovibrio sp. | reverse complement strand
AACGCCGTCTTCGTGGAATCCGTTGTACCAATACGCACCACAGAACCAGGTGCGATCAATACCGTTTACCAAATGGCGTTCTTTTTGTGCATTGATGCACTTTTGGTCAAAAACGGGGTGCGCATACACAAACTCGCGAAGCACTTTTTCAGGCGCAATATGGTCAGTTTGATTGAGCGTGACACAGAAGGTCTCTGGTGCATCAATCCCTTGCAAGATATTCATGTCATACGTGAGTGCCGCGGGGCGATCTTCACGTCCATCACTGGCACCTAGGTGGTAATTCCAGCTGGCCCATGCGGCTTTGCGACGTGGAAGCAAGCTTTCATCAGTGTGCAGCACCACGTCGTTATCTTGGTAATCGATCGCGCCGAGGATGGCTGACTCGTCTTTGCTCGGGTCAATGAGCATTTTTAGCGCTTGATCGCTGTGGCACGCAAAAATCACATGATCAAATCTCTCAATGCCTGTATGTGTTTCAATGACCACATCGTGCGATGTGCGTTCAACGCGAAGTACTGGGGTGCTCAAGCGGATTGAGGATTCAAACGCTGGTACCATTTTTCTCACGTATTCACGCGACCCACCGGGGATCACGAACCACTGCGGGCGATTGGTGACATCCAGCAAGCCATGGTTTTGGAAAAAACGCAGGAAGAACTTTAGCGGAAATGCGCGCATGTCTGACAAGGTGGAAGACCAAATCGCCGCGCCCATTGGAAGAATGTAATTCTGGCAGAAGTAGTCGCTAAATTTACGGGTTTCGAGAAAATCGCCCAGCGTTTGCTCTATCAATGGATCGCCATAGGTTGCAACCGAGTGGGCCTCTCTGGCTTCTTTGTTAAACCGCAGGATTTCTCTGATGAGCAAGTAGAACTTAGGATTGAATAGATTACGTTTTTGCGCAAACAAAGAGGCCACGCTGTGGCCGTTGTATTCAAGGCCGTTGTCTTCGTTGCGAACACTGAAACTCATTTCAGAATCTTGACCAGTAATACCAATGTCAGCCATGAGTTTCTGGAAGTTTGGATACGTGCGATCGTTGAAAACAATAAAGCCTGTATCAATGGCATATTTACCGCTTTCTACTTCAACGTCGACGGTTGCTGTGTGCCCGCCTATGTAATCATTGGCTTCAAACAGCGTGATGTCATGATCTTTGTGTAGGTAATGCGCACAGGTAAGGCCTGAGATACCTGAGCCGATGATTGCAATTTTCATTGGGCATTCCTTGTTATTTTTTTGACGAGCGCAAACTGACATGCCATTGGTAAAGTGGCTAAGAACTTGAGTATGTAGCTGAATTTTTTCGGGAAATGTACCTCAGCTTTTCTTTTTTCCAAGCCTTGGCGTATGGCGAGCGATGCTTCTTCAGGAGAGACCATCATAGGCATCGCAAAATCGTTTTTGTCCGTGAGCGGTGTTTTTACAAACCCCGGCGAGACAAGTGACACCGTCACTCCTTTCGGTTCTAAATCCACAGAAAGTGAGCGAGAGAGATAAGAAACTGCCGCTTTAGACGCGCCGTAGGCTTCGGCTCGCGGCAAACCGAGGTAGGCGGCTGTAGAGCCCATTAGCGCAAGGTGTGTACCTTCTGTAAAGCGCGCTTGTAGCGCTTCAATGCAATTCAAGATGCCGAACACATTAATGTCGAAAACACGGCGGAATAAGGCCACGTCGATGCGCCCTTTATCGATGTATTCACACGTACCTGCATTTAAGATGATTAAGTCGAAACGTTCGGGCTGCGTGGACAATGCACGCGTTGTGTCATCAATATCAGTGGCATCAAAGCGTAATGACGTGACATTGTCACGCTCAGACGCTAAGGCCTCAATGTGCTGTGTGTTGCGACCGCAGCCCACAACATCCCAGCCATTATCTGCATAGTCTTTTGCGAGCTGGAGGCCTATGCCTGACGAAGCACCAGTGATTAATACGCGTTTCATTGGCCTAACCTCTTTTTGATCATTTTGACCGCAGAACCCAACACAGGCAGCGCTTCATACAGCATTTCTCCCAAATCAAAAAAGTCGCGGTGCATCACCACACGCCCTTCTTTCAATCCCAATTTTGTACACCCTTTAACGGCACGCTCCGCACCGCCTTCCAGCTTGGGATGCGACAGTGTCATGGTCCAACTGATAAAGGCAATGTCGCCATTGACGGCGTGATCGTGAATTTCGAAACGGCAGTCCGTCACGTTGGTGTACATAGTGTCGAAATAGCGTGCGAGGTTGTCATATCCTTCTATGCGGTGTGCAGGGTCTTCAAAGACAACGTCTTGACTGTAAATGGCGTCAAGCGTGTCGAGGTTGTCTTTGCGCAAGGCCTGATAAACATGTATAAACCGTTCAAGCGTCGCCGCTTCTGAGGAATAAATGTGGTCTGACGTTGCAGTGCTTTGCATCATGATTCAACCCTTTGTTTGGACGGTCCCGACTTCGCCGTTTCGAACATTTCAATCGCTTTTTGACGTGCAAGCTTATGGTCAACAATGGGTTTAACGTATGACAGCTCAATGCCATTTTTTTCAGCCCATTTATGCGGTTCATGTATCGACTTGTCTGGAACAGTTTCTAATTCTTTCAACCATCTACGGATGAATCTCGCATTGGGATCAAACTTCTTGCCCTGTGTGGTTGGGTTAAACACTCTGAAATAAGGTTGGGCATCGGTGCCTACAGACGCAGACCACTGCCATCCGCCATTATTGGCAGCGAAATCGCCATCAATAAGCTTCCAATTAAAGTAACGTTCCCCCCATCGCCAATCGATGTGTAAGTCTTTCACAAGGAAACTCGCGACAATCATTCGCAGGCGATTGTGCATCCAACCCGTTTCGTTCAATTGGCGCATGGCGGCATCAACGATGGGATACCCGGTTTTCCCCTGCTTCCAACGTTCAAACAACAGCTCGTCTCGGTTCCACTCGATGTTGTCTGTCCACTCGAGGAAGGCTTTTCCTCGGCTGATAGCAGGATAGGTATGCGTAATGTGTTGGTAGAACTCTCGCCAAACAATTTCAGACAACCAAACGTTCGCGCCGCCAGTGGTTTTCTCTAAGCAGCCCTGTGACTCCACCATTAATCGTGCAATACATTGTCTTGGTGAAATCGCGCCAATCGCAAGGTATGGCGATAGTTGGCTGGTAGCAGGAATGGCGGGAAAATCGCGAAGGTTTTCATATTGCTCAACCCGATAGCGACAGAAGTCGCGCATACGTTGAATGATGGCGCTGTCATCCACGGGCCAACTGACGGAATCATCTTTGGGATAGTGCAGTTCTATCTCACCTTGCCCTCTCAGCATGCTTGAGGTGATTGAACACACTGGCACAGGTTCGGGTGACGGCAAAGGCGCTACACCCTGTAAAGCAAGTTTTGCTAACCATGTTTTCTTAAACGGCGTGAAAACACGATACATAGTTCCTGAACCGTTCGTCACCGTGCCAGGCGCAAAAACGCACTTATAGTCGTACACATGGAAGCTTGTTCCTGTGAGACTCAATAACCCCGCAATGGCGTTGTCACGGTTAATCTCATCAATTTCATGGTCCCTTGTGCAATAGACATCCGAGA
>JBELME010000360.1:0-3656 GCA_042096095.1 Enterovibrio sp. | reverse complement strand
CGGATGCACAACGCTGAGCTTTAACAGTGCCATGTCTTGTGGCAAATCGATAAGGTAACGGCCTAGGCAATGTGTACTAAATGGTATGGACTCAGGGCCTTCTGGCTGCGAGCTTGCTTGTGTCATTGTCGTCATTCCTATGAAAAAACTGAGGAGTCCTGCATTAATGAGGTTCAGGCTTGTAAACTTGATACGTTTTAACATTTAAGGCCCTGCAAATTGTTGGTGGATATCCGCTACCCATTTCTCTAAGTAAACCATCATTTTGTCCCTAACGTCATTGCAGTTATAAAACCCTTGGTGTTCTTCTGTTGCTTTTAGCCCTTCCGTCAGCACCCCTGAAGGATAAAGCCCCGCACCTTCTTGCACCGTTCCATCACCATTGGCACTTTCATCTTCAAGCCTCATTTTGGCCGCTGGCGCCTTCGGCGGTGATGAAGGGTATTGCCGGGTGCTGTATCTTTGGTTTTGGATCCACGCATCAAATTCTCGGTTAAATTTTGCAGACGTCGCGGGCGTCAATAACCCTACATCTCCGTCAACACCAAACCATTGATGATTTTCATCAGAGTAAACATGCAAGCTGTCGACAGGCGCTTTAGACAAATCATCACCTGCATCATCGACACGTCGCCATTCACAATGATCAAAGGCCTTGGTGTCAGGGTTGTTGCTATAAATCAGGGCGGTAGTGGCATGGAATTGGGCGGCCAGATTAGTATGAAATGTCTCAATGTCACTGATTCGCTTGAAATAGGCTTTTATGTGTTCATCCAATGTGGCGTTTCTAACTCCCGCTAATTCAGGCGCCAGTAGCACGGGCTGAACCATGCTGTACCACTTATCAAACTTCTTATAAAAGCTAAACACTGATGCACCGTAGCTGATCAGTGATTGCCGATGTGAGGATGATTGTGACGGAGAGGTATTTGCAAATAACCATTCGCTGTTGTTCTTTGCATCGACATACAGTTGATTCGGCAATAGCTCTAAGCCGCCTTGGCAGAAACCCAAAATGGCGGCGGTATCTGCGGCATTTTTGCCAAGTATAAATTTTGCTGCTCCGCCGCCTACGGCCCCCGCACGAAACTGCCGATACGTCGATGGGCTGCCATGGGTTGGCATTGCTCCATGGATCACCGCTTCCACGTCAGACTCGACACCACTGAGTTTGAACCCTGCGCGACTGGCAAACCCGCCCATAGAGTGGCTGATCACAATGAATTTAATGTCGCTGTCTGTTATTCCTCGGTTAGGGCCAGCCTTATCTTCGTCTAAGAGCTGCTTCTTAAACGTGGCGAGTTTTTCTTTTAATCTTTTTCCTGCTTCTTCATTGCTGAGCATCCAGTTATAACCGACGGCAAAAACAGGGAACTCGATGCCTGGGAAATCTTTTTTTAGCGCGGGTGCTTTTTGCTCTAGGTATCTCAGTAAGGGGCCATAACTGTCCCAATGTACTTCCCCCCATCCTCTGTCTCGTTTCATTGCCATTTGAGATTTAGGGACAGAGGTATAGACACGAAAGTAGTCATCCGTTCCTTCATCAATATCCAGTAAATCATCATTTCGCTGGCTAATGGGCGGGCCTTGTTTTTTGGTATTAGCGTCAACCAGAAGTTTCTTTCGTGCGAGTGGGCCTGAAAATAGCAGGTCAGAAACGCGCGGAACCAGCGCCACTTTGGTCCGGCCTTTCCGTGCTTTTTCGGAAGACCAATGTCCCGCATCTTTGACGTTAATCCAACGGCGATGAAGCCATTTCCCTGGCGTTTCCCAATACCATTTATCAGTGTTATCTGGCTGTGCGGCTTCGAGTTCTGCTTCTCGTTCTGCTTTGATTTCTTCCGCGTGACTACTTGGACCTGAAAACTCCATTCCTGCTGCTGGATCCCAGACTGATTTGCCACTTCCAGCATTTTTAAGACGTGTCCCCATAATGCCCGGTACAAAAACAAAGGCGATGGTTCCACAACGGCATTTACAATTGGCACTACATGACGACATGGTTATCTTCCTTTTGATTATGTCCAGACATTAACGCTTGATGAAAGAGAGTAGCGCGTGCACTTTGGAGCCCATTACCAGCAAGTTTGAGTGAGGTGATGTCATCGGCCAATGTGTGGTCGGTGAGATACAGGGCTTCAAGAACGAGCTTTAAGGCGTCGAGAGAGGTGATCGCCAATTGCCGTGCAAGCGATGACTCTTTTTCTACCCACTCATAACAACGATTTTCATCCGTAGGAGGGGAGGGCAGTGTCAATAAATGCCTGACGAGTGCGTGCTGTTCGTTTCGCCGCATCCACACAGGCATGTCGTCCATGATGTGTTGAGTCAGTTCCCAGTTCATATCTGTGCCTTAATCCACGGTCAGTGCGCCATCGCCTTGGGTAACAACGCCGCCATGCTGGGTGGCGTAACCTTGAAGTACCACGGGTGTCCCGTTCACCGTTAACCCCCCGTGTCCTTGTGACAATGTATCAGGCCCGCCAACTTGGCATTGACAAGCGTGTCCGACCAACGCAACAGGCACGCCATTAATGGTGAGCGCGCTGTCACCGTCGGTGATGGGACCTCCCACGTGAGGGGTGTTTCCTGTCACCATTGGGCAGGTGTGATGATGTCCTTTAAGCGCGATCGGCGTTGCCATGGCTTTGCTCCGTTGATGGTGGATAAAGAGGAGATTCTAGGTAAACGGTCTCTTGTTCTTGCACGAGCCATTCATTCCAATAGTGTTCGAACCGAAAGGGGTTGAGGCTTGCGTAAGTGAGGCGTGAAAATGGCTGAAGAAACTGCCCAACCTTTTCGTCTGATTCTGAGAGAAGGTAATGGTGTAAGACGCGAGGATCGTAGAACCGAAAACGGGTGATGGTGCCATCGGGCTTTTTCGCGTAAACCCGCTTTGTCAGTTGATCAGAGAGGGACTGAATATCGAGAGGACTGGAACACCACAGTGTGCCATGCCCATGAACATCTTGTTTTAGCAGCAAATCCATCATGTCAGGTGCATCTTGGAGGTTGATAAGCCAAGGGCCTTTGTCTTCTAACGGTTTATCTTTGTTCAAGAAAAGACTTTTCAGAGGAAGCCCCGCCCCTTTGGCGTACCACAAAGGCTCTGGTAATAGTGCGCTATCAATGATGGAAAAAAACTGTTGGTGCGCAATAAGACTGTCGCGCTTGGATGTTGTCATTGGTCTATTCTCCGCAATCGTGACAAGGGTCAACGAGCGGTGTCCCTTCAATAGCTGCGCCTTGTAAAGTCGCAAGTTGCGCACTGGCACCCGTGGAGACGGCTACAGGCCCTTTCAATTGGATATTGGGTGATTCAATGGTGACACCTCCGCCATCGATAACAATTTTGCCACCGGGCCCTTGAATGACGACTTTTTGAGAGCCGTTGAGTGTGAGGTTGTCGGTATGAATGAGTACACCTTGAGAAGACTCTAAAACCGTTTTCCCTAGGACTTTATTTGTGTAGTTACCGTCCACGGACACATCATGATTAGCGCGAGAAATGTCTTTTCGCTGGTCTTGTACTTCAAGCCTAAAGTGGCGTTTTATTAACCTAAATTCATCTCGCCCCACCTCAAAATGTTGGTCTTGACCGATGACAGTTTTGCGATCGCGATGAATATTGTTCTCTTCATCTTGACCCACCGTTA
>JBELME010000359.1:0-3684 GCA_042096095.1 Enterovibrio sp. | reverse complement strand
AGCCACCATTCAAGATCACATCAACGGTATGCTCTAATTGGTCACGAATGGCTTCTGGGTCTGACTCTGTAAAATCATTTCCAGGCAAAATGAGTGACGTCGACATCATGGGCTCGCCGAGCGCTTCCAACAGGTCGAGTGCGATGCGGTTATCCGGCACACGAATACCAATGGTTTTACGCTTAGGGTTCATCAACCGACGCGGCACTTCCTTCGTCGCTTTCAAGATGAAGGTGTACGGCCCTGGCGTGTTGTTTTTAATCAAACGGTAGGCAGTATTGTCGACACGCGCATACACGGAGATTTCAGACAAATCTCGGCACAGCAGAGTAAAGTTGTGCTTATCATCTAAACGGCGAATACGACAGATTTTTTCTAGCGCCGGTTTATTTTCAAGTTGGCAACCCAGTGCATAGCCCGAATCCGTTGGGTAAATGATAACGCCGCCGTTGCGCACAATGGCAACAGCCTGCGTAATTAAGCGTGTTTGTGGATTATCAGGGTGAACGTAAAAAAATTGGCTCACTTTTCCTCCTCTGGGCTTATCTCTGCCCCTTCAATGACTGGTAGTGTCCAACCTTCCCAAATCCCTTCGCACCCCTTTGGCAGGTACAAATTGCGCCCAAGCTCAAGCCATGGCGACGGATAGTGGAAGTCAGATCCTTGGGATACCAGCAATCCATAATGAATAGCATAGTCAGCAAGTTGTCGACGTTCGACAGGAGATTGTTGAGGCTGGACAATTTCCATCCCATCTCCACCCGCTTCTTTAAATGCTTCTAGCAAGCGTTTTAACCATTTCGCTGTCAGTTTATAGCGACCTGGGTGAGCAATCACTGCCTGCCCTCCCGCTTTGTGAATAACATCAACAGCTTCTGCGATTGTGCACCAGTTTGGTGGCACATAACCGGGGTTGCCGCGCGTCAGATATTTCTTAAATACGGCTTGCATGTTCTTCACATGACCTTGCTCGACCATCCAACGCGCGAAATGCGCACGGGTTAGCGGCACATCGCCCGCCAAGGCCTTTGCCCCTTCTAATGCGCCCGGCATGCGGTTCTTTTCCAAACGCTCCGCGATTTGCTCTGCGCGCATGTCACGACGTTCAGCTTGCTGCGCAATCAGCGCATTTAGCTCAGGCGAATCTAGATCAATGTTCAATCCAACAATGTGGATGTCTTTGTTTTGCCAAACGGTAGAAATTTCAATGCCATTGACGATATGCAAAGGAAGATCAGCCTCAATCACTGCCTGCTTAGCAGGTTCAATACCCGCGACAGTATCGTGATCCGTGATAGCAAGCACTTGGACGCGAAAATCGACCGCGCGCTTTACAAGTTCTGCTGGGCTGAAGCGTCCGTCGGACGCCGTGGTGTGGCTGTGGAGATCAAATAGCATTAATTTTCTTCAATTCGTTGCTTGACATTACCACCATACACTAGTTAACTAGTACACGATTACGAACAAAAATGGATAACGTCATCATGGTACAGCATAACCTCACTCAACAAACAGTAATGATTAACTGGTGGTGGCACTCCCTATAGCGGGCAGTGTGATGAGTTGTACCTAACGGAAAGACGTCATCAAGCCCGCAGATAGCGGGTTTTTTTATACCTCTATTTTACCGCCCAGAATGCATTGAGCACCTTATTGAAGGTGGCGGCACCAAAAAGGATTTTTAACATGATTATCGTATTAAAACCGCAAGCGACGGAACAACGAGCAAAAGCCATTCTGGGCAAAATTGAACAAGCGGGTTTGAAACCGTTGTTTATGCCGGGCGTTGAACGCATCGTTTTAGGTGCGTTGGGTGATGAGCGCGTGTTGCAAAAACTCCACCTAGAGAGCGACCCCTTGGTAGAAGAGGTCAAACCCATTTTATCCAAATACAAAATGGTCAGTCGTGAAGTGCAAGCGCACGACACGGTAGTACGTATTGGCAATATGGCGGTGGGTGGCGACAAATTCGCGGTTATCGCCGGCCCTTGCTCTGTGGAATCCGAACAACAATTGTTGTCTGTTGCCGATGTTGTTAAAAGCCACGGCGCGGTAGCGCTTCGAGGCGGCGCGTATAAGCCCCGCACCAGCCCGTATGATTTCCAAGGCATGGGCGTTGAAGGCCTAAAGCTGCTTAAACAAGCCAGCGACGCAACAGGTATGCCGACCGTCTCAGAAGTGATGGAAGTCAGTCAGGTGGATTCACTGTGCGAATACATTGATTGCCTTCAAATTGGCGCGCGCAATATGCAAAACTACGGATTGTTAAAAGCAGTTGGCGAAACAGGCAAACCAGTCTTGTTAAAACGCGGACTTTCCGCCACTATCGAGGAACTGTTGCTAGCCGCAGAATATATCTATGATGCTGGCAACCCGAACATCATCCTTTGTGAACGTGGTATCCGCACTTACGAGACTGCAACGCGTAATACGCTGGACTTAAATGCAGTCGCCTACATAAAGCAACGCAGCCACCTGCCAGTTGTAGTGGATCCAAGCCATGGGACGGGTGTGCGTGAATTGGTTATTCCTCTTTCACGTGCCGCCGCCGCAGTGGGGGCTGACGGTATTATCGTCGAAAGCCACCTAAACCCAGCGGAAGCCCTGTCTGATGGCCACCAGGCGCTCACAGGAGACATGTTCGCGCAGTTAATGCAGGAACTAAAACCATTTGTTGAAGCAGCAGGGAGAACGCTGTGAAAAACCACGCTTTAAAACAAGGCGAATTAGACTTACTGAGCTTGGATGTGCCGTACGTCGCCGCTCCGACTGAATTATATGCCGCAGTCTGTCAGGACCGCCCGCACAGTCTACTTTTAGAGTCTGCCGAGATTGATTCAAAGCAGGATCTAAAAAGTCTGATGTTGGTGGATGCTGCAGTCCGCATCGTTTGCCGCGGCCGCATTGTCGAACTCGAAGCAAAATCGGAGAACGGCAACAATGTATTGAATGCCGTTGAAGCCCAGATTGATCATCAAGGTATCGCGATTTGTCGTGAGCGCGATGGCAACATGCTGACGCTTCATTTTTCAGAAGAAGACAGAACACTCGATGAAGATGCGCGTTTACGCCAACCTTCACCGTTTGACGCACTTCGCCTTATTCAACACGCTTTCCAGCTTGAAGGGCAACCAGACGAAGCACTGATGATTGGCGGCCTTTTTGCCTACGATCTGGTGGCGCAGTTTGAACCGCTGCCTGACGCAGAAGAAAGCAATCGCTGCCCAGACTTCCTTTTCTATGTCGCCGAAACGCTATTGGTCATTGACCACCAGCGCCGTAAAGCAAAGTTGCAAGGCACCCTTTTCGGTGGTGATGACACCACGCAAACCTATTTTGATTTGAGTCGTCGACTTCAAGCCATCAAAGAGAGCTGTTTGAACCCGACAGCCATGCCGATCGCACAGCAGGTTGAAAAGAGTGATATCGACGTATCTATCAGCGATGAAGATTTCTGTCAGGCCGTTGACACACTCAAAGAATACGTCGTAAAAGGTGACGTGTTTCAGGTCGTGCCTAGCCGCCGATTCACACTGCCTTGCCCTTCCCCACTGAATGCGTACTTGAAACTCAAACAAGGTAACCCAAGTCCGTACATGTTCTACATGCATGACAGCGAGTTCACCTTGTTTGGCGCATCACCGGAAAGTGCACTGAAATACAGCAAAGATACCAACCAAGTGG
>JBELME010000358.1:0-3685 GCA_042096095.1 Enterovibrio sp. | reverse complement strand
AGGGGTTGATAACCTGATGACGCATCTTGCGCGCTGCTGTCAGCCCATCCCTGGGGATGTGATTGAAGGGTATGTTACGCAAGGCCGCGGTATTTCAGTTCACCGTGCTGATTGTGAGCAACTCGCAGAGCTTCGCCATCATGCGCCAGAACGTTTGATTGAAACCGTTTGGGGCGGTGGCTTTGTAGGGAGTTACCAAATCAGTGTGCGCGTGTCTGCGACAGAACGAAATGGGCTCATCAAAGACCTCACCAGCATGCTGACGAATGAAAAAGTGAAAATCGCTGGCATGCAAAGTCGCGTTGATTACAAAAAACAAATGTCGATCATGGACTTTGATTTAGAGCTCAGCGACTTGGAAGTGCTAAGTCGCGTGATAAGCCGATTGGAACAAGTCAAAGACGTGCATGAAGCAAAGCGTCTGCACTGAGCAACCAAAACATGAATAAAGGGAAAGCGTTAGCTTTCCCTTTTTCTTTAAAACGACATATTGGGGCTGCATACTTGTTTGACATGAGAAGCAGTGCGTCGTTGATGAAGGATTAAAAAGATGAAAAACACGTCGCGAATGCAAGAATTGCTCGAAATTATGGCCACGCTGCGAGACCCAGAAAACGGCTGCCCGTGGGACAAAAAGCAAACCTTCGACACCATAATTCCTTACACCATCGAAGAAACTTACGAAGTGGCCGATGCGATAGAGCGTAAAAATTGGCCTGATGTGCGCGATGAACTGGGCGATCTTCTGTTTCAGATTGTGTTCTATAGTCAACTCGGTAAAGAACAAGGCGACTTCGATTTTGATGATGTCGTGGACGCAATCAGGGAAAAGCTTGTGCGTCGCCACCCCCACGTTTTTGGTGAGAAAGATCAAGATGAGAACCCTCTTATTGCCCCGGATTGGGAAGGCATCAAAGCCAAGGAGCGGGAATCAAAAGCTGACGCGCCTGAGCACCTCAGCGTGCTTGATGACGTGCCAAACAGTTTGCCTGCACTTGGACGCGCCATGAAGTTACAAAAACGTTGTGCGCGCGTTGGTTTTGATTGGGATGCTGTTGGTCCTGTTGCTGAGAAGGTTCATGAAGAACTCAACGAGGTAATGGAAGAGGCGTTGATGGTGGATGTAGACCAAACGCGCGTCGATGAAGAAATCGGTGATTTATTGTTTGCGGTGGTTAATTTAGCAAGGCACCTCGGCACAAATCCTGAAATTGCGCTGAGGAACGCAAATCGAAAATTCGAAAAACGTTTTCGCAATGTTGAAACGAAATTACGTGAAAATGATAAAAACTTGCAGGAAAGTGGGCTAGATGAGCTAGAAATGCTTTGGCAAGAAGTGAAACGTGACGAAAGCAACAAAGCACCGTAAATCACTGAATTGATTTACGACAAAAAAAAACAGCGATCTGTGTGATAGTTTTCACGTTGTGGGAAGTTTCGGGCTCTGGTAACATGTCGTCCCGTCCAGATTTCCAATAATTTCCCCTAAATCCAACTCTCAGGTTTAGCATGACAACGAATTACATTTTTGTAACGGGCGGGGTGGTTTCCTCCCTCGGTAAGGGTATTGCAGCAGCGTCTTTGGCAGCAATTTTAGAAGCTCGTGGTCTTAATGTGACCATGATGAAGCTTGACCCATACATCAACTTGGATCCGGGCACGATGAGCCCAACCCAACACGGTGAAGTATTCGTTACGGAAGACGGTGCAGAAACTGACCTAGATTTGGGTCACTACGAGCGTTTCATCCGTACCAAGATGACTAAACGTAACAACTTTACGTCAGGTCGTGTGTACGCTGATGTATTGCGTAAAGAGCGTCGTGGTGACTACTTGGGTGCAACCATCCAGGTTATTCCACATATCACCAACTCTATTAAAGAGCGTGTGCTTGCAGGTGGAGAAGGTCACGACGTTGTTATCGTCGAGATCGGCGGCACTGTTGGTGACATCGAGTCATTGCCATTCCTTGAAGCTATCCGTCAAATGGCGGTTGAATTGGGCCGTGAACGTGCCATGTTCATGCACCTGACTCTGGTTCCTTACCTTGCTGCGGCAGGTGAAGTGAAAACCAAGCCTACTCAACACTCAGTAAAAGAATTGCTTTCTATCGGTATTCAACCAGACATTCTGGTGTGCCGTAGCGATCGTGCTATTCCAGCGAATGAACGTGCGAAGATTGCGCTTTTCTGTAATGTACAAGAAAAAGCCGTTATCTCAATGAAGGACGTAGATTCCATCTACAAAATTCCTTCACTTATCCGTTCACAGGGCTTGGATGATCTTGTTTGTCAACGTTTTGGCATTGAAGCGCCTGAAGCAGATCTTGCTGAGTGGGAACAAGTTATTTTTGAAGAAGCTAACCCAACCGGTGAAGTTGTTATCGGTATGGTTGGTAAATACATCGAACTGCCAGATGCCTACAAATCTGTTAACGAAGCATTGAAGCACGCAGGCCTGAAAAATCGCCTGACAGTGAAAATCAAATACGTTGACTCACAAGATGTAGAAACCAAAGGTGAAGAAGCACTTCACGGTTTGGATGCGATTCTTGTACCAGGTGGCTTCGGCGACCGTGGTGTAGAAGGCAAGATCTTGGCGGCGAAGTTCGCACGTGAAAACAAAATTCCTTACTTGGGCATCTGCCTAGGTATGCAAGTTGCGCTGATCGAATACGCACGTAACGTTGTGGGTATGGAAGGCGCGAACTCTACAGAATTCAACAAAGACAGTAAGTTCCCTGTTGTTGGCCTGATCACTGAGTGGGTTGATGAAGAAGGTAACGTTGAAGAACGTAGCGAAAAATCTGATCTAGGCGGCACCATGCGTCTTGGCGCACAGCTTTGCCACCTAGCTGACGGCACGAAGGCACGTGAATTGTACGGCAATGCCACGATTCATGAGCGTCACCGTCACCGTTATGAAGTAAATAACGTATTGCGTCCGCAAATCGAAAAAGCAGGCTTAGTTGTATCTGGTCTGTCAGCGGACAAGAAGCTGGTTGAGATTATCGAAAACCCTGCGCACCCATGGTTCGTGGCGTGCCAGTTCCACCCTGAATTTACCTCTACGCCACGTGACGGCCATCCGCTATTTGCGGGCTTTGTTGCAGCGGCAGGTAAAAATCAGCGTGGTGAGCTGTAACTGAACAAAGAAGCGGTTGCGATGGTTGTGCGACCGCTTTTTCGCATTTGTAAGCTATTGACATACGAGAGGAAACACAATGTCTAAGATCGTTAAAGTTCTGGGCCGTGAAATCATCGATTCACGTGGTAACCCAACTGTAGAAGCAGAAGTTCACCTAGAAGGTGGTTTCGTTGGTATGGCAGCTGCTCCATCTGGTGCATCTACCGGTTCTCGCGAAGCACTTGAACTGCGTGATGGCGACAAAGCTCGTTTCCTAGGTAAAGGCGTACTGAAAGCAATCGACGCAGTAAACGGCGCCATTGCTAACGCTCTAGAAGGCAAAGACGCGAAAAACCAAGCAGAAATCGACCAAATCATGATCGACTTGGACGGTACTGAGAACAAATCTAAGTTCGGTGCAAACGCAATCCTAGCGGTATCTCTTGCGAACGCAAAAGCGGCAGCAGCTGCTAAAGGCATGCCACTGTACGAGCACATCGCTGAACTAAACGGTACTGCTGGTCAGTTCTCTATGCCTCTACCAATGATGAACATCATC
>JBELME010000357.1:0-3722 GCA_042096095.1 Enterovibrio sp. | reverse complement strand
TGAAAGCAGGCTACAAAACAGGCGTGTACAGTTCACCGCACCTGATTCGTTACAATGAGCGTGTTCGTATTAACGGGAAAGAGCTTGATGATGAGCGTCATTCTGAAGCGTTCGCCGCTGTTGAAGCGCTTCGCGGTGAAACAAGCCTCAGTCTGTTCGAGTTCGGCACGCTTTCCGCGCTTTGGCTATTTCTCGATAACCATGTCGATGTTGTGATCCTTGAAGTGGGTCTGGGTGGGCGTTTAGATGCCACCAATGTTGTCGACCACGACGTTTCGGTTATTACCAGCCTAGCCATCGATCATGTCGACTGGCTGGGGGATGACATTGAAGTCATTGGATTCGAGAAAGCGGGCATCTTCCGTACCAATAAACCGGCCGTGTGTGGCCAACCTGAGCCGCCAGCAAGTGTTGCCGCACATGCGGATGACATTGGCGCGCAATTGCATCAAGTGGGTTATCAGTTCGACTATCAAAAAGAAGGCGACGTGTGGTATTGGCAATGCGGTGCGTTTGATTTACGTGACCTTCCCGTTCCAAATCTTCCTCTTCCTAATGCGGCGACTGCGCTGATGGCGTTGGGCTTATCTGAATTAAACGTGACCGATGAGCACATTGTTGAAGGGCTTGCCTCTGTCAAACTTGCAGGCCGTATGGAGCATGCTTCAGAGTCTCCGTTGGTGCTGCTTGATGTGGCGCACAATCCGCATTCCGCGGGGTACCTTGCAACACAACTGACTGAGCTTAAAAAAGGAAGTGACGTTAAGGTGCATGCGGTGGTCGCTATGTTGCATGACAAAGATATCACGGCCACGCTCGAAGAAATGAAAACGGTGGTTGATGTATGGTATCCCGCATCGTTAAAAGGCCCTCGTGCGGCAACTGCCTCGCAATTGGCTGAACATTTACCAGAATACGTGACCTATTTTGATTCACCGACTGCCGCTTTTGAGTCTGCAAAAGCTGCACTTAACGGGGTTTCTGATATGGTGATTGTGTTTGGTTCCTTTTATACCGTCGGTGAAATCGCCGATCTCCTATCTAAAGCGGAGTAATTGTGGCAACTCAGTTTCAACATCGTTTAGTCGGCACGCTTGTCTTGGTCTCTCTTGGCGTTATTTTTCTCCCAGACGTCTTTGATGGTGAAAAAGCACATTATCAAGAAAATTACGAAGCGATCCCGCTGCGTGAAGACTTTGATACTGAATTACTCACTGCGCCCGTTGAAGCGCCTCAAGATGTTGAAGCCTTCATGCCGCAAGAGCCTATGACGGTGACCATCGATGAGTCTAACAAGTCAGAGGTGTCTGAACCGGCACCCGTGGCGAAGGTTAAGCAATCAGCCCCTAAAGCGGGCTATCAGGATTCGGCATGGATTATCCGTCTAGGCACATTTAGAAACATTGAGAATGCAAAAAACTTGGTTTCAACACTTCGAGGCAAAGGTTACCCCGCACAGTTAATGCCTCGAGATGTGAAACAAGGTGAACTCGCACGCGTGGAGGTTGGTCCTAATGTGTCGAAAGACAAATTAGAGGCAATGACTGCAGATTTAGAGTCTTTGACCGGTTTGAAAGGTCAACTGCTTAGATTTAACCCACTCAACCCTTAAGAAAACGTTTGCGTCGTCATTTTTTCTGTTAAAATGCGCGCGAATCGCTCAGATGAAATAAAAAATGAATTGGATTGATTACGTCATTATCGGAGTGATCGGCTTCTCAGCATTGATTAGCTTGGTCCGTGGATTTGTGAAAGAAGCTCTGTCGTTGGTGATTTGGTTTGGTGCTTTTTTTGTTGCCAGCAATTTTTACCCACAGTTAGCTGCCCATTTTACGAATATTCAGGATGAAATGATTCGAAACGGGGCTGCAATTGCAGCGTTGTTTATTACCACCTTGATAGTTGGTGCCGTCGTGAACTATGTCATTGGACAATTGGTTCAAAAGACTGGCTTATCAGGAACCGATCGTGTTCTTGGCGTGGTATTTGGAGGGATCCGAGGAGTGCTTATCGTCGCTGCACTCTTGTTCTTCCTTGATGCTTTCACGAGCCTTTCTGGCGCCAGCGAGTGGAAACAATCACAGTTAATCCCTAAATTTGGGGTAGTGATTGAATGGTTTTTCTCGTATTTGGAGCAAAGCTCCAGCTTTTTGCCCAAGGTGATTTAGGGCTCCCTCTAGCGTTACAAGGAACTGCAAACATGTGTGGGATTGTTGGAATTGTAGGTGAAACATCGGTTAATCAGTCGATTTACGATGCGCTAACGGTGCTTCAGCACCGCGGCCAAGATGCTGCGGGCATTGTGACTATCGACGACAACCGCTTTCGTCTAAGAAAGGCAAATGGCTTAGTCAAAGATGTTTTCCAACTCAAGCACATGCAGCGCTTGCAAGGAACAGTGGGGATAGGGCATGTGCGTTATCCCACTGCAGGAAGTTCAAGTGCATCGGAAGCGCAGCCTTTCTATGTGAACTCTCCTTACGGTATTACCCTCGCTCATAACGGAAACCTCACTAACGCTAATCAACTTCGTGAATCTCTTTTTGCTCAAGACCGTCGTCACCTAAACACGACGTCTGATTCTGAAGTGCTTCTTAACGTACTTGCGCATCAAATTGACAAAGCAAAGTCGCACCCCGTAACTGAAGATGACGTGTTTAACGCTGTGCGTTCAGTACATGAACAAGTGATGGGTGCGTATGCGGTTGTAGCGATGATCATCGGCCATGGCCTTATTGGCTTTAGAGACCCTGACGGCATCCGTCCTTTGTGTTTAGGCAAGCGCAAAGTGAATGGGCGTGACGAGTACATGCTGGCTTCTGAATCCGTTGCACTTGATGCGGTTGGTTTTGATTTCGTGCGTGATGTTGCGCCAGGTGAGGCGGTTTACATTACGCTTGATGGTCAGCTATTTACACGCCAATGCGCAGCGGCGCCGTCTTTGTCGCCATGTATTTTTGAATTTGTTTACTTTGCTCGCCCTGATTCCTTTATTGATAAGATTTCAGTGTATGCAGCACGCATAAACATGGGTAAAAAGCTGGGTGCTAAGATCCGTCGTGAATGGGAAGATCTAGACATCGATGTGGTCATCCCTATTCCTGAAACGTCTTGCGATATTGCATTGGAAATCGCTCAGGTGCTGGACAAGCCATATCGCCAAGGCTTTGTGAAGAACCGCTATGTTGGGCGTACCTTCATCATGCCGGGGCAGCAACAGCGCCGTAAATCGGTTAGACGTAAGCTGAATGCAATCCGCTCTGAGTTCAAAGACAAATCAGTGCTACTGGTGGATGATTCTATTGTGCGTGGTACCACGTCAGAACAAATCATTGAAATGGCACGTGAAGCGGGTGCAAAACACGTATACATGGCATCTGCGGCGCCTGAAATCCGATTCCCTAATGTGTATGGCATCGACATGCCAAGTGCTAACGAGTTGATTGCGCATGGCCGTGAAGTGGATGAGATTGGCAGCATCATTGGTGCTGACGGGCTTATCTTCCAAGACCTATCCGATTTGGAAGAAGCAGTTCGTGAGGGTAACCCAGATATTCAACAGTTCGAAAGCTCAGTGTTTAGTGGTCACTATGTAACGAAAGACGTGAACCAAGCGTACCTTGAGTACCTTGAAAGCTTGCGCAATGATGATGCGAAAACAGTGCGCGAACAGCAGCAAGAACTGGCAAATCTCGAGATTTATAACGAAGAAAGCTAAAATC
>JBELME010000356.1:0-3747 GCA_042096095.1 Enterovibrio sp. | reverse complement strand
AGGCACTGACAGCGATGACCAAGTTAACCTAGTGGCTCAGTTCAAAATTGACGCGTTTACCTTGGGTGCACTTTACACCATGGCGTCAAAGAGCAATGTAGATTACACCGGCTACGAAGTGTCTGCACAGTACAAAGCGAGCAAGAAACTGGCACTCGTTGGTGTTTACAACTTCGGTGAGTTCGACAACACCACGACAGAAGAAGCGAACAACTTCGCACTTGAAGCGGTTTACAAATTCAACGGTCACCTACGTACTTACGCAGGTTACAAATTTGAAGGCGTAACAGGCGAGGAAGACCAGTTACAAGCGGGCATCCGCTACGATTTCTAATCGCTGGTTCTCTTTTTAAAAAACTCCTCATGTCGTCAAAGGCCAGTCTCCCACTGGCCTTTTTTTGATCTCATGTTTTGGCTTTGGCTTTGGCTTTGGCTTTGGCTTTGGCTCTTTTCTTGATCCCCTCCACTTTTCAAGGGGAGGGCGAGGGAGGGGTTATGCGCTTGGTGTTTTTGCTGGCAGTCGACTCGGTGCGATGAACCGGATAGAAAGCACTTGGCTCGATGAGCCAACAACCCCCTCCCAACCTCCCCCTTGGAAAGTTGGAGGAGCAAAGCAAAAGCGCTCTGGTTCTGTTCTTGATCACCTCCACTTTTCAAGGGGAGGGCGAGGGAGGGGTTATTGCTCTAAGCGCGTTTTGGCGCGCCACTGCGCATTAAGCCTTCTTGAACTGCAGAGGCCACCAATTCACCTTTTTGGTTAAAGATTTCACCGCGCACAATGCCGCGTGAGCCGCTGGCAGAAGGGCTATCAATCACGAAGAGCAGCCACTCATCCATGCGGAATTCACGGTGATACCACATAGAATGATCAATGGTTGCCACCTTCAATCCTGGCGTCATTAAACTCACACCATGCGGTTGCAATGCCGTGGTCAAGAAACCCCAGTCCGATGCATACGCCAGCACATATTGGTGAACGCGGAAATCATCCGACATCTTGCCGTTCGCGCGAATCCAAAGGTATTGCTTTGGTTCAACAACGTGCGGTTTTAGCGGGTTGATCACATGAACTGGGCGAACCTCGATAGGGCGCTCACCCCCAAAGGTTTCAATGACCTTCTTCGGCAAATGTGCAGCAATTTCATCCACCAAGGTTTTTTCAGATTTAAGTTCTTCAGGGCCAACCACATCCGGCATGGTGGATTGGTGTTCAAAACCTGGCTCGTGCTCTTGATACGATGCGGTGAGATAGAAAATCGGTTTACCAAACTGAATCGCCTTCACGCGACGCGTGCTGAAACTCACGCCATCACGCAAGGTTTCGACATCATAAACAATCGGCTTTTCAGGGTTACCTGGGCGAAGAAAATAGCTGTGGAAAGAATGCACAAAGCGGTCGCTGCTGACCGTGCCTGTTGAAGCAGAAAGAGCCTGACCAATGACTTGGCCACCATACACCTGCGGTAAACCCAAGTTTTCACTTTGTCCGCGATACAAGCCTTCTTCGATTTGTTCGAGTTTCAGAAGGGACAGTAATTCGTCCAGTTTATCGCTCATAAATCCCCTAACGCGTTGCTTGCCAAGCAATTGACAGAAAAATGACAGAACTCTCTCAATTTACCGATAATTTCGAACTTTTCCAGAGGTTATGCTCTCTAACGCAATGCAGTCCTGATTAACGGAGTGTGATCTTAAATCCACAATTTTAGGAAGGGTTGCATTCTCCCGCGTGTTACACTGTTGTTAGCATTGTCATTATTGGTTGTTTTGTTGGAGTTTGTACCATGAAAAAGGTGTTTTTTGGGTTCTTTGCAGCGTTAATCGCACTCGCGTTTACGGCATGCAGTGACATCATGGCAGATCAAGATATGGCAACCGTCGATGGCGACGTTTTCTACCTCCAACGTATCGCACTGCCAGACAATGCAAAACTCACCGTTACACTGGCGGATGTCTCTCTTGCAGACGCACCAATGGAAGTCATTAGCAGTCAATCCTACGTGACAGAAGGCAAGCAAGTACCATTGCCATTTAGCCTACGCTACTCACCGAGTGAAATTAAGCCGGGCCACACATACAACGTCAGCGCACGCATTGAAGTGAATGGCGAGTTAGTGTTCATCAGCGACACCGCACACCACGTGATTAACGACCCAGCATCGACACAGAACATCAAAGTGCAGGTGGTTAGCGCCGCGCGTTAACCCAACGTGATAAACGCCAGTAACGACTAGGCAGGCTCACCATCCCACTTGAAACGGCGCAACGACATTGCGCCGTTTTCTTTTACCTCAACACCCTCTTCTAACAACAACTCACGCTGATCAATAAAGCGCGCACCTTTCAGCGAAATCATGCCCTTACCGTTAACAACGCGAAACCAGGGCAAGCGACTGTCTTTCGGCAATCTTCCCAAAAGCTTTCCAACGTGACGCGCATGACGGGGGAACCCCGCAATTTTTGCGACATCACCGTAAGTTGTTACTTTTCCTTTCGGGATCTGCACGAGCACCGCATAGATTTGATCTTCAAAATTGGGCATATTGAATTGAGATAACGCAACATTAAGAAAACAGACAGTCTCCATCATAGCGCAAACAAAACACCCATTAGCATGATTTACTGATGGTTATTCCAACGTGATGTGGAAACCAAGCGCAGAAACAGAAGAACAAAAGGGACTGGATACAAAGCGCGTTATCGCCTTTCGGGAATCGCTGGTCTCAACCAGCAAGATATCGACATACAAGCGCAAGGAGGTGCAGCTATGTGGTATTCAACAATGTTAATGGTCACCGCCGCCGTGACCGTCATCGGTGCAGCCTTTTCTCTCGCCATTACAGATGGAGACATTCCGCTGCTGGCTTACGTTATCCCCGCGCTTTTCCTCATCGGTAACGGCGGCGCAGCTGTGTGGCTGCTCGTGATTGGCCTCGTCGGTTTCGGTGCCATGGTGCCTCTTCAACCTGTCGCGATATCCCTCAGTCTATGGATGATTTTACCTGCCCTTGTCCTCATGACAGGGGAGCGTCGTAACTGGCAAGTGTCCATCCTTGTGCTGTCTGTGGTTATCGCCATGGAATGCGGTGTGCTCGCCCTACAAGGCGATGAAAAGCTCGGCGGTGCAATGCGCTACACCTTGATGCAAATCTTCTGTGTCGTCCTTGTATGGCTTTCTGCGTACTTCTGGAAACCGGTTACCAAAATCAGCTGGTGGCCCGCCGCTTTAATCGTAGGTTTGCTCGCAGGTGGATTGCCCCAAGGTGCCATGCTCGCGTTCTGCGGCAGTGTGTTGGTGTTATCACTGCAAGAGTTGCAACGCATCAGCGACGGTCACCGCGGCGACAAGCTCACCGTGATATTGCCTGCCATCGGCTTTGCCACCATCGTTGTGATCCCGCAATTCTCCGTGCCCAACCCTGTGTTTGTGGCATGGCTGTTATCACTGACGATTGCATGGCTAGGGGATTACCTCCTCAACACGGAAAACGAAGAGGAAGAAGAGTGAGGCATAGGCTGAAATTGCCGGAAGCGGATAAAATCTCAGCACTCACACCCTGAAAGCCGGATAACCCCTTGCATTGGTGTCAGCCTTCTTACATAATGCGCCCGAACCGAAAGTTTCTTTTAAAAGAAAAGTTTGGGTTGATGCAGAGGTATTTGAGCGACAAACCGCCCAAATAGTGGAAGGGGTGCCTGTTACTATGACATTAGATTTCCTCCCCGGAAAGACGTGGCAAGGCGTTG
>JBELME010000355.1:0-3764 GCA_042096095.1 Enterovibrio sp. | reverse complement strand
GCTCTTCCGATCTCTTCGTAAGGTTTATCACAACGGAAAGGACACGGATGCGCGTGAAAAACTCATGCTGGGCGCAACCTACGCAGGCATCGCATTTTCGAATGCTTCCGTTGCTCTGGTGCACGGCATGAGCCGCCCAATTGGCGCCTTCTTCCACGTGCCGCATGGCCTATCCAACGCCATGTTGTTGCCAAGCGTGACGGCATTCTCAATTGAAGCAGCACCAGAACGCTATGCCGATTGCGCCGTTGCCATGGGTATCGCCCAAAAAGAGGACGCGATTGATGTCGCCAATACGCGTCTTGTCGCGGAACTCGCCGCTATCAATGTCGAACTCAACGTCCCCACGCTTGAAGAGTTTGGCGTGCAACTTTCCATGTTCGAAACCGTACTCAATACCATGATCGAACAAGCCTTACTGTCCGGCTCACCGGCTAACAACCCGAAAGCGCCGACGCCCGATGAAATGAAAAATCTTTACCTAAATCTTTGGTCTTAAGGAAGAGGAACCCCGCAAATGAAAACAATTGGACACTTGATCAACGGCGCACAGCGAGAAGACGGTGAGCAAACACAGTTGGTGTACAACCCTGCCACTGGCGAAGCGACAAAAGAACTGCGCTTGGCCGACGATGCCTTGGTGGATGAAGCCATTGAGGCCGCAAAAGTCGCCTTCCAAACATGGCGAAACGAACCGCCAATCAAGCGCGCGCGTGTCATGTTTCGCTACAAGCAGCTACTGGAAGAACATAAAGACGAGATTTGCCGGCTGATTGGTGAGGAGCACGGCAAAATCGCCCACGATGCAGCAGGTGAACTGCAGCGTGGCATCGAAAACGTTGAATACGCGTGTTCCGCAGCAGAGTTGTTGAAAGGCGAATTTAGCAAGAACGTCGGCCCGTCTATTGATTCTTGGTCTGAGCATCAACCTCTGGGTGTAGTTGCAGGCATTACACCGTTCAACTTCCCTGCCATGGTGCCACTTTGGATGTTCCCGATGGCGATTGTCTGCGGTAACTGTTTTATTCTCAAGCCATCAGAAAAAGATCCAAGTGCTTCCTTGTACATCGCCAATCTCCTCAAAGAAGCGGGTCTACCCGATGGCGTAATGCAGGTGCTTCAAGGCGGTAAGCCCGTGGTTGATCGTCTTCTCGAAAGTACAGACGTTGAAGCAATCAGCTTCGTTGGCAGTACGCCGATTGCAAAATACATTTACGAAACCGCCAGCCAATACGGTAAACGCTGCCAAGCATTGGGCGGCGCGAAAAACCATGCCATCGTAATGCCAGATTGCGATCTCGATAATGCAGTGAACCAGCTCATTGGTGCAGCATACGGTTCAAGTGGCGAGCGTTGCATGGCGTTGTCCGTCGCGGTTGCGGTTGGCGATGAAACCGCCGACAAACTCGCTGCGACGCTTAAGCCAAAATTGGAAGCGCTTCGCGTGGGCGCTTTCTATGACAACGACAACGATTTTGGTCCGCTGATCAGCAGAGAGCATCAACAAAAAGTGGTGTCATACATCGATTCTGCAGAGCAAGACGGCGCAACGATTGTGGCTGATGGAAGGCACCCCAACGTTGAAGGTTACTCAAGCGGGTACTTTGTTGGCCCAACCTTGATTGATAACGTCTCTCCGACCATGGAAAGCTATCAACAAGAAATCTTCGGGCCAGTGCTACAAATCATTCGTGCGGACTCAATGCAAGACGCAATGGATTTGATCGACAAACATGCCTATGGCAACGGGACTTGCATCTTTACACGTGACGGTGAAGCGGCGCGCTATTTCTCCGATAACATCAAAGTCGGCATGGTCGGTATCAATGTGCCGCTGCCTGTACCCGTCGCTTACCACAGCTTTGGCGGTTGGAAACAGTCTCTGTTTGGTGACTTGCACGCTTATGGGCCTGACTCAGTGAAATTCTATACCCGGAGGAAAACCATTACACAACGTTGGCCATCGGCCAATGTACGTGAAGGAACAACGTTCTCTATGCCAGTGCTCTAATTCGCCACATGACATGGTTCACAACAAAACCCAGCCTCGCGCTGGGTTTTGATTGTTTCGATGGCCCATTTCTCACAGGTGAAGCGCTTTGCGTTGAAAAGTCGCCATTTTTTTTCAGTACTTGGCGACTCACTGCTAGAATACAGCCAACATCAATACAGAGACGTAGATATGCAAGTTTCGCTCACGCAATTTATGACAGATAACGATTTGAACAATCAGTTGTTATCTGAGATGCAAACAAAAGGCTTTGTGACCGCCATGGCGGCTGCACCTTATATGATTGACCCAAGTGAATGGTTAGCTTTCATGTGGGGGGGTGAAGAGGAATCACCGTTCTCAAGTCACGAACAGCTTGAGCAATACGCAAATATCATCGTCGATATGTGGAATGAGCAACGCAGCGCGCTGCTGTCTGCAGAATGGCAATGGCCTGAAGGTTGTGCACTGAGCGATGCTGACATCGTAACTGCAGACACACGCCTTTACTGTGAAGGCCTGCTTCAAGGCTGGACACTGGCGCGAGATGACTGGGAAATTCTGATGCCAGAAGATTCCCAAGAAATCGCCCTGCTTGGCGGCGTGTTGCTGTCGATTAGCCTCTTGTTCGATCCAGAAGCTGCGCTGCCAACCCTAGAAGCACAAGGTGCAGCAGAATTGGCGCAATTCGAAGAAATCTACAAAGGCATGCCAGTGATGCTTTGTGGCCTGACGCAACGCGCAGCGCAACTTGTAGAAGAAGCGTAATTCGCCAAGCGCTTTTTGAAAGCACGCGTTCAAACGGCTGCCACTGTGCAGCCGTTTCGCTATATTGCGTCTATGACCTCGTTTATTTGGGCATAAACATTGCACTTTTTCTGAGCAAAACAAATCGCGCACTGTTCGAATAATCCTGATATAGTCCCGCCCCTTGCTCTTAACATCCCCATGTTTTCAGCAAACAACGATGTCCGGCGCTGTTTCGCGTGTCTCTTGCTAACCCGTGGTGCTGCACCAAAACAGGATTCATCGGATCATCACTTTTTCATGTCATACGCTACCAACGGGTAGTATTGCTCGGGATACCTCCGTGACCAAAGAATCAACTGCTGCAAGCCAACAGGCTGCATTTTCTACATTGCCGCTTAAAGCGGAATTACTTTCTACCTTGAACACGATTGGTTTTGAAACCATGACGCCGATTCAAGCGCAGAGTCTTCCTGCCATTTTGGACGGGAAAGACGTTATTGGTCAGGGAAAAACAGGCTCGGGCAAGACCGCAGCATTCGGTTTGGGCTTACTCAACCGTTTGGACGTGAAGCGTTTCCGCATTCAAGCATTGGTGATGTGTCCTACGCGTGAATTGGCTGACCAAGTTGCGGTAGAAATCCGTACCTTGGCGCGCGGCATTCACAACATCAAGGTGCTCACTCTGTGTGGTGGCGTTCCTATGGGCCCGCAAATTGGCTCACTTGAGCACGGTGCACACATCATCGTAGGTACGCCGGGTCGTATACAAGACCACTTAGAAAAAGGCCGTTTGTCGCTAGAAAACGTCAACACCTTGGTACTTGATGAAGCTGACCGCATGTTAGAAATGGGCTTCCAACCTGCACTGGATGCCATCATTCAAGACATTCCAGCGGGCCGTCAAACCTTGTTGTTCAGTGCAACATTCCCATCGCAAATTCAAACGATCAGCAAGCAGATCATGACGAACCCGCCAACGCCAGTATTAGAAATAAAGACAGTACTGACAATCAAGCGGGAGGTA
>JBELME010000354.1:0-3773 GCA_042096095.1 Enterovibrio sp. | reverse complement strand
GTTTAAATAGATTTATCAGAAAGGTACTTAATCGACTCAAGTTACTAAACTTAGCATCAAATATGACTAGATTTATTAACATGAGGCAGCACAAAAATAGGCAACATCCTGTTAGTGGATTAAGTCGAGCAAGGAAAAATTTCACTGTCAGGCAGTCTACGTCCTGACAAGCGCTTTCGGTTTAGTTTAGGTAATGCAGCTTTGATAGGCTGCGAGCACATATGGATAAAGCTGATAATTCGGACTTTTTCTAAGAGTCCCTGTCCGCGTTAATCTTGTTTTTTCACTATTGGTACATACACCTTTACCGATGTATCGCAAAATACCGAAGCGCCCACTATTGCAACGGTAGAAATATTTTCTATGAGCTAAATTTTAAGTTGCCTGTCCCACTTATCCCTCATCTGACCGGACTCAGGGTTTACACCCGTTTTGCTTTGAGACGCATACCGCACTCAGCGGTTTGTCGTTTTTAACGTGTCTATCAGGCAATTTTCTCTTTCTATTCTCCTCTCCTTGCTTGAACCCCTAGCCCTTGCACCGTATCCTTGCCGCTCATCCATCCTTGTCGAAATGTCACTATGTCATCTTATCTTTGTCCGCTATGTCAGCAGCCGCTGAATCTTTCTGAGCGCACCTACAAATGCGCCAACAATCACCAGTTTGATCTGGCAAAAGAAGGCTACGTAAACCTGTTGCCTGTTCAGCACAAACGTTCGAAAGATCCCGGTGACAATAAAGAGATGATGCAAGCACGCCGTCAATTCCTGAACGGCGGGCATTACCAACCGATGCGTGATGCGGTGAGTGATTTATTGAGCGGTTTGATCAGCAAAGAAGACAGCACACAGCTGCTTGATATCGGGTGTGGCGAAGGCTATTATACCAGCTACTTTGATGCGCAAATGGCGAGCACCAAGGTTATTGGTTTAGACATTTCAAAAATCGCGATCCGCTATGCGGCGAAGCGCTACCCTGCCTGCGATTTTCTGGTTGCATCGAGCCAACGCTTGCCGTTTGCGGATGATCAGCTGGACGCGGTTGTGCGCATTTACGCGCCCTGTAACGGTGAAGAATTGCAGCGCACCGTGAAAAGCGGCGGCGTGGTCGTGACGGTTACCCCGGGGCCTCGCCATCTTTACCAGTTGAAAGAAGGCATCTACTCAGAGGTGAAACTGCACAATGTGGCGGTGGAAGATTTGCCAGGGTTTGAACTGGAAGCGGAGCACTCTGTCGCTTACCCAATGACGTTGAACAGCGACGATGCAACCACCCTGCTGCAAATGACGCCGTTTGCGTGGCGCGCGCCTGAAACGCTGTGGCAAACCCTGAAAGACGCGACCGCCTTTGACTGCGAAGCGGATTTCACACTGCGCGTTTACCGTAAAAAGGCGTAAGCTTTAAGTTCTTCAATTCAACGCAACGCGGCTCGTTCTGGTCACAGGCGAGCCGCGTTTTGTTTATGTGATTTAATCCACGGTGAAACTCGCCGAGCGGTGCATCTTGAGGTAGTTTGAAAGAAGCACTCTCTCACTGATGGATTTGCATTATGACCCGTGCCTTCTTCTCCGCATGCCTGACAACCTTACTGGTTGCTTGTAGCCATCCGCTAGACCTGCAAGAAACGCCCGTTCCTGCCACCACCTTGTACGATTACCGCATTGAATCGTCTGGCGGCACGCCCTACTCCCTCCATGAGTTTGCCAATGCGGTCAGCGACGCCGACGTAATTTTGGTGGGCGAATGGCACACGCACCCCGGCATTCATCTGTTTCAGGCGCAATTGCTGGCGACCTTGGCGGAAAGACGCCCAGCGACGGCACTGTCCATGGAGCAATTCTCACGCCCTGCCCAACCTGTGATAGATGCATATTTGAACGGCGACAGAGGTGAACACGCCTTAACGAGTTACACCGGAAAATGGCCGAATTACGCCAGTGATTACCGACCTTTAGTGGAAATCGCCAAGCAGCAAGCTTTGCCTGTGATTGCAGCGAACACCACGCAAGACATCGTGCGTTGCCTGTCATCCAAAGGGGAAGGCTATCTCGATTCGCTACCTACTGATAAACGCCAGCATGTGGCTCGGCAATTGTCGTCAGAGGCATCGCCTTATAAAGAAAAGTTTTTCTCCGTGATGTTTCACGGCGATGAAGAGAAAACCAAGAATCAATACCTTGCTCAAATTGCGTGGGATGACACCATGGCGGAAAGCATCGTGGATTTTCTCGCGACACATCCTGATTTCACGGTGATGCATGTGGCTGGAGCATTTCACGTTGAGGAAGGGTTAGGGATTGCCAGCCGTATCCACCAGCGCAACCCTGATTTAAAGATCGCGATCATCTCGCCACAAACCGCTGAAAACCCGCTCCCTAATGACGTTACCGATTACCGACTAACGGTGAAGCCACTTCCCGAGCAATGGCTGTCCGAAGAGGAAATGAATGCGGCGATAGGCAAGATGCGCCATTCATCGAGAAAATCTCTCAACTGTGAATAGCGCATCACCAGACGAGGAAGTGAAACTCCCAGAAACAGCGCCACTCAGGTTTACATAACCATACTCTAAACATGGCAATAATCTCATCATCAAGAAAATTTGAGTGGCGTAAATATCGCAATATGCACCCGAAAACGGAAACAACAACGTAAAGGTGCTAGGAAATGCAAAAAACAAACACACCGGCTTCAAAAGCCGCAGTTTCGTCCATTCAACGATCTCATCGTTCCCTTTTACATCCGACGCTTCTCGCCTCAGCCGTATTCGCATCTTCTCTATCTGCAGGCGCATTCGCTGTGGGTATCAGTGATGCAAAATACACAGAGCTCGGCGGCTCACTCTCAAACGAAAACACCGTTGTTCGCAAAGTCTATGACCACCTCAAAGCGATTTCTCTCGAGCCGCGTTTTGAAGCTGTCGGTCGCATTGTCGCCGGTGGCGCGCTCTGCACCGCGACCTGGCTTGGCAATGATGGGGATACCGCATTTATCATTACTGCCGCGCACTGTGTGGCGGGTGACAACAAATCACAAGAATCCTCTTACACAGGCCAAAACATTTCTTTCCGCACGGGCGATGGTCGCCTTGTCGCATCCGGTGTGTCCACGAACCACTTCATCGGCTACAACGGCTGTGAATCTGACTTAGCCATTCTCGAAGTGCCTTTGCTCACAGATCCACTCAGCAGCAACGGCGGTGTGGTTCCAAAGCCTATCTACGCCGATGACGAAGCGTTTAACCGTTACGTGGGTCAACCGATGACGCTGGCAGGCTATGGCCGTCAAGGCACTCCCGGCCTTGGTGGGCTGTCTTCAGGTCGCGCTTATGGCGCTGCCAACGTCACGCAAGATGTGGGCGGTTGTTTGCGAAACAAAGCAAATACTAATGACGCATGGGCATACGCGGCACCCGGCGATAGCGGTTCTACCACGTTGCAATGGCGTGAAGGCCAATTTGTCGGAATGGGTATTACATCATGGTGGGCGGGCTGGGGAAGCCAATATTCGGGTCACGGCCGTGTCGCGCCTCACCAAGCATGGGTGAAACGCATCTTCCCTAACATCAATACGGTTACACGCTCTCGCACGCTAACCGAAAGTAACGCGGTCGAACTGAAAGATGTTGAAGCCAATGTAAAAGGGACGGTGTATTACCTTGCGGGGGACAATGTGTCAGGCCCAACAAACCGCAAATGGGCATACCCTCGTGGTTACATCCCTCTTACGGTGCCGATGGTTAACCAAACCACGGGCGGCACGCATAACATCGT
>JBELME010000353.1:0-3834 GCA_042096095.1 Enterovibrio sp. | reverse complement strand
ACGGTGCGCGTCTTTCTCATTGTTTAGAAGAGGAATTTTGAGGGGATTCGCTAGGACGCGGCGTTTTATGACATTTTTTGTATTGCTGGCTTTTTGCTGTGTGATTTTTCTTCACCAACATAGATAAAAGGCGAAGTTAGACAAACTTCGCCTTTTAGTGCGTAAAAGTGATAGCTAACACCGGGCTGTTAAGCGTCGGGGATAGGAGGGTATTGTTCAAACATATCGACAATCTGTTCGTTAATAAAGGTGCGGCGGTTTTCTGACGTCATTGATTCGGTGAGCTTTCTTTTGGACGATGCTTTCCAAACCACTTCATCGGTTTTTGTGTTAATCATTTCGACGACCAACTGCCCGTATGATCTTTCTTCATAGCGAACAGGGGTACTTGCTGCGACGCCCACGCCTCGGAAGCCATAACCAAAGCTAAATGACGGGCCGTAAGCGACGTTTTCTGTTTTGGGCACGATGGCATATTGCACAGTGACATCGGCAGAGTCTGCTTCGGTAGACGGCGTTAAGCCCTTGGCGACAAGCTCTGTTGTGAGGGCTTTTTGAATGCGATTGTCATCTAACGAAATGGCGGATGTTGAAGACTGGCGCGCTAGGTCAAACGAAGAAATGGCATTGAAATTAAACTGTGAATTGTAATCGGTATACACGCTGCTTGCGCACCCGGTGAGCACGACTGAAAATATCAAAAGAGTAAGCCTAGACAACATGAGAGATTCCTATAGGCCAAGGGTATGCCCGCGATAATATGAATGAAGCTCAAACGGCGAGACGACTCTTGTGGCGCGTTTGAGCATATATGTGTGGCTTGGGGAAGTAACAACAAGCCTCGAAAATATAGACCACAAAAGCATGCACAAAGTTGCGAAAAATTGAAAAATGAAACGAAGGTAGTCGTGTGATCAGTGCGCGATATTTTGCGTGATACGTAATGCTTCTACCGTCATTGGGTGGGTAGGGGCAAGGTGAAACATTTCCTCTGCCCACTGAGAGGCATCCGCAGTCTTGTTCATTTCCAAGGCGGCTTGTACTGCGCCGAAGTGGATCCATGCGCGTGGTGCAAAGGGGTAATATTGAAAACTTTCTGATGACATGATGTCTTTCAGTAAGGCATACCCACGAGAAGATTGATGAAAGTAAGATGGCATGTTGATGAAGGTCATCGCAGCTAACGACTGAATATAAAAACCTTCATCTAGCCCATAGTAGGGTGTGGAATAACTTCTTTCGGAGATCCGTGACAACGCCTTATTGAGGTTTTCAATCCCTTGTTGAGTGTAATCTGTTCGATACCACGGGAGCCAAGAGTCTCTCGCTTTTAACGCCATTGCGCTGCCGTAGTAAGCGGTGAGTAAAGGATCATCGGGGTATTGGTGTAGCAGGCTTTCAACGGCTTTGAGGACTTGTTCACTCGCTTTACGATTACCCTCAACGGCAACCATGTAAGTGTCGTGCAGCGATTCAGCGACGGGATTTGCGTTCACTTTGGTGAATTGCAACGAATAGCCAATGATGCCAATAATTACAACGCTGGCGAGCAATGAGTAAAGTGATCGAGAAGCGTAAATCATAGGATTTTCCTTCTTGTAATCTCATTGGTAAATTCGATGGAGCTACTCTATGTGTCTTTGTGAATTTGGACAGATCTGTGCGATAAAAAGTGAATAGGTGAGATAAAGAATCAGACTCATTGAGTGAATTGTTTATTGATCCCGATGAGACTGATCCTTTTGCTACATTTGCTTAAACAGACTTTGCGCATTTCGGCTAACAGGGAGTCGCGTTGCACCTGATGTTGTTTCAACAAACATCTTACCTGTCATGTCTCTTGAGACACGAGCGATGGTTGCAACACGCACAATGGCTGAACGGTGGATTTGCCAGAAAGTGTCATGGCACAAACGCAGGTATATCACCCGCAGCGGTGTGCGAATAAGGTATTCCGAATCAGCTGTGACCACAGTGACGTACTTATCTTCCGCTTTGAACAACAACACATCGTCAACGTGAATCAAGTGTATGTCTTCGCCCTTTGCGGCTTTCAACCAAAGTAGCGGTGGCGCTTTGTTCTCATTGGTGCTTTCTAAGAGCTTGAGCAGTTCTTCTCGCTGATCGTGGTCTTTTTGCTGGCTGACTAATCGCTCACAGGTTTTTTGAAGTCGTCCTTCATCAATCGGCTTGACGACGTAATCAATCGCGCCTTTCTCGAAGGCTTCAATAGCGTAGTTATCGTAAGCGGTAACGAAAACTACGTGAGGGAACGCCTCTAGATCGTTGATCGCGCTTGCAACCGCCAATCCATCGAGGCCGGGCATACGAATATCAAGAAAGACAACATCCGGCCGAAGCTCTTTGATTTTCTCAACGGCTTTAAGGCCATCACTCACGCTTGCAACGACCTCTATATCACTCGTCACTTCGCCGAGCAGTTTACTTAAATGATGACGAAGCAGGGGTTCATCATCTGCGATTAAAGCGCGCATACCAAAGATATCCTTGTTGTAAAGCCGCCATCTTTAAGGGGAATCAGGTCAAGCTTTCCGTTTTGCCCGTATAGTACTGCGAGTCGCTCACGAACGTTCTTCATGCTGAGGCCATGCCCTTTTGAGGCGTCGTTAAATCCAATACCATTATCTGTCACTTCAATGATGAGTTGTTGGCCTTCTTGTTTGAAGTGCAACCGAATGAAACCACCTTTTACCGAAGGTTCTATGCCATGTACCACTGCATTTTCGACAGCAGGTTGGATCAAAAATGGCGGGAACTTTGTTTGAGCGGTTATATTTTCATCAATCACTATTTCATATGACATACGATCGGATAAACGTATTTGCTGAATAGATAAATAACTGTCCAGCAACTTAACCTCGTCTCCAATAAAAATGGCATCTTGTCGCTGTTGTTTGAGACTGGCCCTTAACAAATCCGTGATCTTCTCAAGGAGTTTTTTTGCTTTGTTTGCATCACTGTCAATGAGTACTTGGATATTTGCGAGGGTATTAAATAAAAAGTGGGGTTCCATCTGACCTTGCAGGTTTCTGAGTTGGCTATTAATTAATGCCTTTTCCTGTTCAGCTTGTCGGAGTTGGATATCTTTTAGCTCAGATTCCGCTCGCCCTGCGCGTTCCCTGGCGAAGAAGAAGAACAGCATAAAGAGGGCAATACAGGCTGAGGCCAGTAAAACGGGAAGCAAGAGATCTAACTCCCAAACGCCCCGACGAATATATATCCAAATCAACATGTTGGCGGCACCAAAGACCAAGCCGAACGAGATGGTTGCCCCCATCTTTTTATTGTCTGACCAGTGAGGGAATGCATTTGAGAATGAGGTATTCAAGAAGACGAAAGCCACACCATACCCGAAAGAAATGGCGAGATGAAAAATCAATGCGCCCTCAAATATGTATTGTGTGCATAACGCAATGATAATACAGACAATGGACGTTAGAGCAAGTTGTGTTTTATCGATATATCTTTGGAGGTTCAACATTTTAAGCTACCTGAAAACGTAGCAGTGATAATAGATTTTATTTCTGCTAACTGAAATACCAATTTAGTTAAACTTGATGTGATAACCGTCGAGAATTAACACTATTGGTCGTGGCTTTATATTATTGCGATGTCATTTCGCAAGTGCTTTAAACAATCCATGAGATAGACATGATTTTCATGTATGAATGCGAAGCAAAAAAAGAGGCGATATGTTTGCGTTAATCGCCTTTGATAAGGATATTGGATGCACGTTGGGTGTATTTTTTCTAAAAAATGCGGAAACAATGTCCAACGCGAACGACTTTATCCAAAAAGTTTAATTCTGCTAGA
>JBELME010000352.1:0-3832 GCA_042096095.1 Enterovibrio sp. | reverse complement strand
GGTTCCACTGACGCTGGGATTGGTTGCAGCATGTTTGTATGCGTGGATGGCAGGGTTTTCTTTGCCAACTCAACGCGCTTTGATCGCACTAATTGTTGTGTGCCTTATACGTCAAAGCGGCTATAGCATTAGTCCATTTTATACCTTCTTCATGGTCTTAGCGGCGGTGCTGATTTTTGATCCTCTCTCTATTTTCTCCGCCAGTTTTTGGCTGTCTTTTGGTGCGGTTCACGCTCTTTGTATTATGGCGTTATTTCACCCATCAGCCCCGATTGAAGAAAGTGCCATGCAGAAGGTTGCTCGGTACCTAAAATCTCTGCTTATTATGCAATGTGTGCTTATGATTGGCATGCTGCCCCTTATGTGGACGTGGTTTGGTGGCGTCAGTTTGGCCGCGCTATTTTTCAACGTGCTGGCTGTCCCTTTGATCAGCTTAATTACTGTGCCGCTCATCTTGTTGGGACTCATGCTCACGCCATTGGGCGCGTCATCTTTTGTTTGGCAAGCCGCCGATCTTTCGCTCCAACCCTTAATTGGGCTTCTTGGTATGGCGTCATTTGGGTGGTTAGAGACGCAAGGACCTTCCATCCTTTTTCCCATCGTTGTGGTCTTCTTTGGCTTGATGCTCTGGTTGGTGGGGGGGCGAACCATACCTATCACTGCGGGGGTAGTAAGTCTTGCGCTGCTTACGTGGAAAAGTGCACCGATTGATACCTCTGCATGGCGTGTCGATGTGTTTGATGTAGGACACGGATTGGCGGTGCTGATTGAGAAAGAAGGGCATGCGGTGATGTATGACACGGGCGCAGCATGGGCATCTGGCAGTATTGCCGCGTCTGTGATGACGCCAGTATTGGCAAAACGCGGTAGCAAACTAGATGGATTGATATTAAGCCACGGCGATAACGATCATTCGGGAGGAGAAGATTGGGTCATCAAACACTTAACACCCGAGTGGGTTCGCTCGAGCGAAAATGACATCGGTCACTTGCCGTGCTTACGTGGAAACCATTGGCGATGGCAACAACTCGAATTTGAGGTGTTGTATCCATTGACGCTATCAGAGAGAGCGAAGAACCCGTCATCGTGCGTCATCAAAGTGTCCGACGGCACGCATGCTTTGCTGCTAACGGGCGATCTTCCCAAAGCGCAAGAGGCCTACTTGTTAGCTCAGCATGATGATTTGTCCGCTGATGTAGTGATTGTGCCGCATCACGGCAGCAAAACGTCTTCAAGTGAGGCATTCATTGATCATGTAAACCCATTGGCTGCTATCGCGTCGACAGGGCGGTATACGCCATGGAATTTACCGCACCCTGATATCGTGTCACGTTATAAAAGCCGTGGCATTGAATGGTTTGAAACCGGCTATGACGGGCAGGTGAGTGCACAATTCTCAGACAAAGGTTGGAGAGTTCTTAGTCAAAGAAACGATACAGAGCCTTTTTGGTACCGCAAGAAGTTTGGAGCACCCAAAAGAAAAGAGTAGAATGCCCGCTACTTGCAGAAATATAAGCAATTCACATGACAAAATACCAAGATAGAACCACCTGGGATACGTTCAAAAAGCTGTGGCCATTTATCGCGAATTATAAATTGGGCCTCGTGGTTGCCATTATCGCTTTGGTGATCAACGCAGCAAGCGACACCTTGATGCTTTCTATGATTAAGCCGCTGCTTGATGAAGGCTTTACGTATGACAAGGTTGATGGCGATTTTCTGAAGATGATGCCCGTTTATCTCGTTCTCTTGATGATGGTGCGTGGTGCGTCAAGCTTCGTTTCGACCTATGGGATGTCTTGGGTTTCTGGCAACGTGGTGATGGTCATGCGCCGTCGCATGTTCAACCATTTCATGAAGATGCCCGTGAGCTTCTTCGATCAAGAATCGTCAGGTACGCTGCTTTCACGCATTACCTACGATTCTGAACAAGTTGCCAACGCCACCAGTGGTGCGTTGGTGAGCCTTGTGCGTGAAGGTGCGTCAATCATCGGTCTTATGACCTTGATGTTCTATTACAGCTGGCAGCTCTCTGCGATATTGCTGGTGATTGCTCCGGTTGTCGCATGGGCGATCAGCTTTGTCTCTAAACGTTTCCGCAAAATTTCTTCCAACATGCAAGAAGCCATGGGATCTGTGACCTCTTCTGCTGAGCAAATGCTAAAAGGCCACAAAGTGGTGTTGGGCTTTGGTGGTCAAGAGGTTGAGCAGGCGCGTTTTGAGAACGTCAGCAACCGTATGCGCCAACAAACCATGAAATTGGTGTCGGCACAGGCGATTGCAAACCCTGTGATTCAGTTGATTGCGTCTTTTGCGTTAGTGGCGGTATTGATGCTGGCAAACACGGAATCTATTCGTTCAGAATTGACGGCGGGTACGTTTGCCGTTGTCTTCGGTGCTATGTTTGGTTTGATGCGCCCACTAAAATCGCTGACCAACGTGACCTCTCAGTTCCAACGCGGTATGGCGGCATGTAATAGCCTTTTCGAATTGATGGAAATGGAAACAGAAAAAGACAACGGTCAGCACACCATTGAACGTGTGAAAGGCAACGTAACCGTTAACGATGTTGTCTTTACCTACCCAACCAAAGATACCCCAGCCCTGAAAAGCGTGAGCTTTGATTTGCCAGCAGGTAAAACGTTGGCCTTGGTGGGGCGCTCAGGTTCAGGGAAAAGTACCATTGCTAATCTGCTAACCCGTTTTTATGACATCGACAGCGGTAACATCAGTATTGATGGGGTTCGCATTCAAGATTACACCTTGAACAACCTACGTGATCACGTTGCGATTGTGTCTCAGAACGTTCATCTGTTTAACGACACGGTGGCGAACAACATTGCTTACGCAGCAGAAGAAAATTATACCCGCGAGCAAATTGAGCGCGCGGCGGAACTGGCTTTCGCAGCTGACTTCGTGCGTGAAATGGACAACGGTTTCGATACCATTATTGGCGAAAACGGTGTGAGCTTGTCTGGTGGTCAACGTCAACGTCTCGCTATTGCCCGTGCATTGCTGCGTAACGCGCCTATCTTGATTTTGGACGAAGCGACATCAGCGCTGGATACCGAATCGGAACGCGCGATTCAAGCGGCGTTGGATGAACTACAAAAAGATCGTACCGTACTCGTGATTGCGCACCGCCTTTCTACCATCGAAAACGCGGATGAGATTTTGGTTGTTGACGAAGGTGAGATCGTTGAGCGCGGCGATCACCCAACCCTGATTCAGCAAGATGGCGCCTACGCGCAGTTGCATCGCATCCAATTCGGAGAATAAGCCTTGGCGGGATGGGTAGAGAAAATTTGGTTTGAAAACCACCCGCTAGGTCTGCTTGGTGCGCCACTGTTGTGGCCGCTAAGTAAAGTGTTTGGGGCGATTGCCAGAAAGCGCCGCGCTGCTTTCCTTGAAGGTAATGGGGCTTACCGTGCGCCTGTGCCTGTGATTGTTGTCGGCAACATTACCGTGGGCGGAAACGGTAAGACGCCTGTTGTGATTTGGCTGGTTGAACAACTGAAAGCCATGGGAATGACGCCTGGCGTTGTGTCTCGTGGTTATGGCGGCAAAGCGGAAAGCTACCCGTTTCTGCTCGATGAGGTTACTACCACAAACAAAGCCGGTGATGAGCCTGTATTGATATACCAGCGCACGGGGGTGCCAGTTGCTATTTCTCCCGTGAGAAGCGATGCCGTCAAAGCACTGCTGCCGCTCGGTGTCGATGTCATCATTACCGATGATGGCCTGCAACATTACAAACTTGCCAGAGACATTGAGTTTGTGATTGTCGATGGCGAACGTCGATTTGGTAACGAACATTACATGCCTTTTGGCC
>JBELME010000351.1:0-3826 GCA_042096095.1 Enterovibrio sp. | reverse complement strand
GGATGTGCCAAACGTGTCAAATTGTAATGACGGATGTGCTGCAAAATGGCCACCATTACTCGCAGACCAAGCAAACAAACCACTCTTTGCTGAAGAAGAAGGCTTTTCAACGATTCGTCGGGCTGATGGCAGCAAGCAGTGGGCGAAAGATGGCCAGCCTCTCTATCGCTGGATAAAAGACAAAAAACGCGGCGATATTACTGGTGCGGGCATTAAAGGCGTTTGGCCACTCGCGCGCGCCGATGATGTTTCTCTCAAGCTCTACAACACGGGAAAAACACGTATTCTTGTTGATGAGAATAACTTCACCCTCTATACCTTTGATAAAGACATGGACGGAAAGTCAGTCTGTTATGGCGATTGCGCGGTGAAATGGCCACCTGCACTTGTTTCGTCAACCATCACATCTCAAGGCATTGATTCACTGTCTTTTACAGGCGGGTTTGGTATCACAGAAAGAACGGATGGTACCTACCAATGGATGCACAATAACCAGCCATTGTATTTATGGTTTAAAGATAAGGCACCCGGCGACACGACCGGTGATGGTGTGAAGAACGTTTGGCATATCGTGGAGCGATAAGGACATACAGTGAGCGTCGATAAACAGCAACTAACATCGCTACTCTCACGCATAGCGCTTCGAGACCGAGAGGCTTTCGAAGCGCTTTATGCTCTGACGAATGCGCGACTTTTCAGCTTAGTAAAATCCATCGTGAAAGATGACCAACTCGCTGCAGACCTCCTCCAAGAGGGTTTTTTTAAAACTCTGGTTTAGTAGCAAGCGTCACCCGGTTGAACACCCGTGGGCGTGGCTTTGCCAAATCATGCGGAACCTTGCCATTGATGAGCTACGCCAACGACGACGGCGACAACTGAATGATGCGGATTCGACGTTTCTTTCCCAAGAAACGGTCGCGGATGACAGCCTATCATCAACTAATACGAAGGAGCATCAACGCCTCGATCTGTGTCTCGAGGCGTTGCCTTATGATAAACGCAATGCCATTGTGCTCGCTTATCAGCATGGCAAGACACACCAAGAAATCGTGGAACACATCAATTCGCCGCTGAGCACAGTCAAGTCATGGATCAGACGCGGACTACAGGAGTTGAAACGATGCCTAACCGAATAACAGCAAAACGCTACGCGTCATTCGAGGTTCGCGACAGACTCGCTGCGCAGTATGTTTTAGGTACGTTGACACCGCGTGTTCGCTGCCGACTCGAACAATTAATTCAACAAGATCCCACCTGGTGGGAGAGCATCGCTCATTGGCAGAAACATTTTAGTGGGTTAACCCCTGCCTTGGACGACTGGTTGGACGAAAAACAGTTTTCGAAAGCCCCTGAAAAAGTTTGGGAGCGTATTGCTATCGCTTTGTTTCCTCACCCCCATCGTAACTCGGTGAATGTGCCATTGATTCAACCCCGTCATCGATGGCCGACCTGGTTTATGCCTGTCGGTTTTGCGAGCGCTCTGATGCTGGGATTGTTCCTCAGACCCATAGTGACACCCGACTCTGTAATACCTATAAGCGAATCCACACAAACAGCGTCTTTGATTACACAGGTTCAGCCAGCAGCATATTTCGCAATGATGTCATCGAAGGTTGAAGAGAATCAGTTCGCGCTGGTGGCATACCAGGGTGCCAAACCCGGTGAATCAACCATCCGCTTACAGCGAAATCTCCGGGAAACTAACCTCCCATCAGAAACCGCTATGGTATGGATGCGTGATAAGGCGAGCGGAAAACTGTACCCCATCGATACCCTCAGACGCATCAACGATACGCGTTTTATGAGCCCAACAGAATGGAAAGTGCTGAAAAACAGCTCGGAGTTATTGGTGACAGAAAACAATGACCCAAGCAGCGCAGTGATTTATCAAGGTGATTGCGTTGAATTAAGTGACTGGAACGCAATTTAGCGCATTGCATCAGAACGTTTAGTGACTCAGATAAGCATACTTGCCCATCGCGAGTGTGCTTTTTTTGGCCTTGAAACCGACAACACAAATACCGCCTAAACCGTCTTCCCTACTCGCCCCGGCTATAGCACCATATTGGTGCATTAAATCCCCCCTCATTGCACAACAAAGATGCATTCAACACTTTGAATACGTTAATAATCAGTGCAACCCATCCAATGTGGCATGAATTTATATTCGTTTAATATCAATACATTAGTCATCACATGCACTCTATTGGTGTTTTCTTGCACTCTATCTGAGCAATTCGGCACGATTCATGCTTAAGCACCCACTAGGAAAATTTTGTTCTCAGGGAAGTAGAGGAAAACATTGTGGAAAATATCAGTAGCGCGATTCAAACGCTGACCGAAAGCGCGAACACGCTCTTTATCTTGATGGGTGCCATCATGGTTTTGGCCATGCACGCAGGATTTGCCTTTTTAGAAGTCGGCACCGTCAGACACCGCAACCAAGTGAATGCACTGGTTAAAATCATGTCAGACTTCGGTTTCTCGGCGCTCGCTTACTTTTTCATTGGCTACTGGGTAGCCTACGACACCACCTTTTTCAGCAGCGCAGAAACACTCTCCGCCAACAACGGCTACGAGTTAGTTAAATTCTTTTTCTTGATGACCTTCGCCGCCGCCATCCCAGCCATTATTTCTGGTGGTGTCGCAGAGCGTGCGAAGTTTACGCCAATGCTGGTCGCAGCGGCGGCCATCGTTGCATTTGTTTATCCGTTTTTCGAAGGTCTTATCTGGAACGGTAACTTTGGTTTCCAAGACTGGCTAGAAGCGACATTTGGCGCGGCCTTCCATGATTTCGCAGGCTCAGTTGTCGTCCACGCTGTGGGCGGATGGATTGCACTTGCTGCCGTGCTTATTCTTGGTGTGCGTAAAGGCCGCTACCGTGGCGACCGTTTGATTGCATTTGCCCCATCAAACATCCCTTTCCTTGCCCTAGGCGCATGGATACTTACCATCGGTTGGTTTGGTTTTAACGTCATGTCAGCACAGACGCTAGACGGTATCAGCGGTTTGGTTGCAGTGAACACCTTAATGGCAATGGTCGGCGGTATCGTTGCATCGCTCATCGTGGGTAAAAATGACCCAGGCTTCCTCCACAATGGCCCACTTGCAGGACTGGTCGCTGTGTGCGCGGGCTCTGACCTAATGCACCCAATTGGTGCGCTCTTCACAGGTGGTGTTGCGGGTGCATTGTTTGTTTGGCTGTTCACCTTGACGCAAAACCGCTTCAAAATTGATGACGTGTTGGGTGTTTGGCCATTGCACGGCGTGTGTGGCATGTGGGGTGGTCTTGCTGCCGGTATCTTCGGTTTGGAAGCCTTGGGTGGCTTAGGCGGCGTGAGCTTTATGTCTCAGCTCATCGGTACAATAGCAGGCGTCGTTATCGCATTCGTCGGCGGTTGGATTGTTTACACAGCGGTCGATAAAACGGCGGGTATTCGCATGACAGAAGAAGACGAATACAACGGCGCTGACTTAGCCATTCACAAGATTGCTTCTACCTCAGAAGATTGATTGATCAACGCTAACGAAAATACACGAAAGAGCCCAACGTATTTGGGCTCTTTTTTTATTGTCTGAAATCACCCAGTTGCATAATTTTCTCCACTGTAAATTCCTGAAATGTGGACAGCCCACTCTCGCAAACACGCCAATACTGTCTATTGTATTTGATGAGATACGTCATTGGGAGTTGTTGAATGAGCCATCAAGATATCAATGAAAACCAAGTCACCGCCCCCCAAAAAGAAGACTTAGTCTCTCGCTTAAAAAAGCGCGTTGCTAACCACCCCATTGGCGCATCTATCATTATCATCACGGCGGTGGT
>JBELME010000350.1:0-3826 GCA_042096095.1 Enterovibrio sp. | reverse complement strand
GGTGGCGATCTGTTCAGCGAAGATTAATTCGCGTCCACCTATTTACAGGTTTAACAGGTTGTAAGTGAATGAAACCGATATTTGGCCGTGGGCCATCGCTACAATTACGCCTGTTTTTCGCTCTATTGATATCAGCCAGCCTTATGCTGGCTGATAGTCGTCTTGGTGCTTTCACCAACTTTCGTTATCTCCTGAATTCTGTTGTCGCGCCGTTGCAGTATGCCTCTAACGTACCGCGTGATTTATTGGATAACGTGTCCCGTCAGTTTACCTCTCATCAGCAATTGCTGATTGATAACACCAAGCTGAAAGAAGAAGTGCTAATGCTTCGAAGCAGTCAGTTGTTGTTCACGCAAATGGAGCAGGAAAACCAACGTCTTCGCGAGCTACTCGGCTCTCCGTTTGTGCGTGATGAGCGCAAGATGGTGGCGGAAGTCATGGCGGTTGACTCTGATCCTTACAAGCATCAGGTCATGATCGACAAAGGGCGAACAAACGGCGTGTATGAAGGCCAGCCCGTGCTTAATGAGCGCGGTATCGTCGGCCAAGTCTCTTACGTAGGGGCGCATAACAGCCGCGTATTGCTGATCACGGATCCGACGCATGCGATCCCGGTGCAAGTGGTGCGTAACGATGTGCGAGTGATTGCGGCAGGCCGAGGCCAAACCGACAATATTCAGCTCGACAATATTCCAAGCAGCGCCGACATTGAGCCGGGTGACATGCTAGTCACGTCTGGTCTCGGTGGTGTTTTTCCTGAAGGGTATCCGGTCGCGAAGGTGACGTCGTTTTCCTTTGATAACCGTCGTCCGTTCGCACAAGTGGATGCGAAGCCCGAAGTGCAGTTTGACCGCTTGCGTTATTTGCTGCTGGTGTGGCCAACCAATGTCGAGAAAGACGAAGCACCGGCCAACGGCGAAAATCTTGAGGGTACACCAGAGGGGAATGCAACACCGACGGTGAACCCTGACGCTGCTACAGAACAACAAGAGACTACCAATGGCTAATTCTACTGTGCGCGGGCATGCGCTTATTTGGCTGTCGTTTATCGTCGCGCTGATTTTACAAGCTGCGCCATGGCCCGGTGAATTAGCCCCATTTCGTCCGTCTTGGGTATTGCTGGTGGCCTTCTACTGGGTATTGGCATTGCCGCATCGCGTGAACGTCGGCACCGCCTTGGTGCTGGGCTTGCTGTGGGACTTGATGCTGGGCTCAACGCTTGGTGTACGCGGCCTCATGATGTCGGTGCTGATTTATATCGTGGCGCTCAACTTCCAGTTGTTGAGAAATATGTCCCTTTGGCAGCAAGCGGCGCTTTTGTCTCTGCTTACGTTGGCAGGAAAAGTGTTAGAGTTTTGGGCGGAATACTTGGTGTCGGATGTGCAGTTCGATCCCAACATTCTTTGGTCCGGTGTGCTTAACTTCTTGTTGTGGCCTTGGCTATTCCTTTTGCTGCGTCGCGTTCGTCGTCAGTTTTCAATTAAGTAATCTGGAGCCTTTATGTCTGCGCTTCACGTGTATCTTGCGTCTGCCTCGCCACGCAGAAAAGAACTCCTCGAGCAGCTCTCTGTGTCGTTTTCTGTTTTACGTGTTGATGTTGAAGAACAACGTCAACCTCACGAAGAAGCGGCGGACTATGTCCGCCGTTTGTCTCTTGATAAGGCCAAAGCGGGCGTAGACACTGCGCCAACGGACTTGCCTGTTTTAGGGGCTGACACCATTGTTGTATGTGATGGTGCTGTGCTTGAAAAACCGCAAAACCTGGATGATTCACGGCGCATGCTGCGCCAATTATCTGATCGACAACATCAGGTGATGACAGCGGTAACCTTTGCCGACCGGAACCAAACCCTCACCACGCTTGTCACAACAGATGTATGGTTTAAAGCATTGAGTGATGACGAAATTACGGCCTATTGGCAAAGCGGTGAGCCAGCAGATAAAGCGGGCAGTTATGGTATTCAAGGCCTAGGTGGGCGCTTCGTGACACGCATTGATGGCAGCTATCATGCTGTTGTCGGCCTCCCCTTATTTGAGACAGATGCTCTGTTGACCGAATTCAAAAAATTACGCGGTGAAAAGCTATGAATGCAGAGTTGTTGATTAACGTAACGCCGACAGAAACGCGCGTTGCGATGATTGAAGGTGGAAACCTTCAAGAAGTGCATATTGAGCGCGAAGCCAAGCGCGGTATTGTTGGCAATATCTATAAAGGCAAAGTCAGTCGTGTGCTGCCAGGTATGCAGGCAGCGTTCGTTGATATTGGTTTAGATAAAGCGGCATTCCTCCATGCATCAGACATTGTTCCTCACACGGAGTGTGTGTCTGAAAACGAGAAGCAGCAATTCCAAGTCAGAGACATTTCTGAACTGGTACGCCAAGGGCAAGACATTGTTGTGCAAGTGGTGAAAGACCCACTGGGCACCAAGGGCGCGCGTCTGACCACTGACATTACCTTGCCTTCTCGGTATCTGGTCTTTATGCCGGGAGCATCGCATGTGGGTGTGTCTCAACGCATTGAAAGCGAAGAAGAACGTGAGCGTTTGAAGCGCATTGTTTCTGATTACTGCGATGATTTGGGCGGTTTTATTATCCGCACCGCAGCAGAAGGTGCGTCTGATCTTGAGATGGCACATGATGCTGCGTTTCTTAAACGTCTGTGGGCCAAAGTATTGGAGCGTCGTGGTAAGCGCCCTTCAAAGTCGATGCTTTACGGTGAGCTAGGGTTGGCACAGCGTATTTTGCGTGATTTCGTTGGTACGGAATTGAAGCTTATCCGCGTTGATTCTCGTGCAACACTGGATGCAATAAGTGAGTTTACTGAGGAGTTTGTCCCTGAACTGAACGACAAGCTTGAGCTTTACACGGGTGATAAGCCCATCTTCGATATGTTTGATACCGAGAATGAAATCCAGCGCTCACTCGACCGTAAAGTGGAGTTGAAGTCTGGCGGTTACCTCATCATCGATCAAACCGAGGCCATGACCACCATTGATATCAATACCGGTGCGTTTGTTGGTCGTCGTAATCTTGAAGAAACCATCTTCAATACCAATGTGGAAGCGACTGGCGCCATTGCACGCCAACTTCGCCTGCGTAACTTGGGTGGCATCATCATTATTGATTTCATCGATATGAGTTCTGACGAGCATCGTCAGCGCGTGCTGCAATCCCTAGAGCAAGCACTGTCGAAAGACCGAGTGAAAACCAACATCAATGGCTTTACGCAGCTTGGTTTGGTGGAGATGACACGCAAGCGTACGCGAGAAAGTATTGAACATGTGCTGTGTGGTCAGTGTCCGACATGTTTAGGCCGTGGCTCAGTGAAGACAATTGAAACGGTTTGCTACGAAGTATTGCGTGAAATCACCCGCGTGAACCGTGCGTATGATGCCGACAAGTTTGTGGTGTATGCATCACCTGCGGTGGGTGAAGCGCTAGAAGGCGAAGAGTCTCATGCTGTTGCTGAGCTTGAAGTCTTCATCGGCAAGCAAGTGAAAGTCCATGTTGAGCCGCTGTATACCCAAGAGCAATTTGACGTCGTCATGATGTAATGAGAACGCACTGTAAATGGTAAGCTTTGCTCGACGCTTGGCGTTGATTGTTAAATGGATCTTGATCGTTTTAGTCGTGAGTGCCGCTGTACTCACGGCTTCTATGCGAATTGTTCTTCCAAACCTAGATACCGCGAAAGCACCGCTGCAACGATGGGCGACTGATGCCACGGGATTTAACGTCGATTTCAGTACCGTAAAAGGCCACTGGCGATACCTTATTCCCTCACTCTCCCTGCACGATCTTTCTTTATCAACCCAAGATGGCGATC
>JBELME010000349.1:0-3901 GCA_042096095.1 Enterovibrio sp. | reverse complement strand
CAATTATACACTGGCTTATATCGACAAGGGTTTGAACAAATGAGAGGCATGTCAGAGCAATTGTCGTTCGTCTGTGATGATGGCGACATTGAGCTTATGAGTCAGGCAAAAGCGCGCAATATATTCGTTGAATATGTCGATTTGCACCTCAAAAACGGAAAGTCATGCTCAATTTATAATAATGACCATGCTGGCAGACCGTTAATGGTGTTTGCAGATCACGATCAACTCAAATTCGGTAATGTCTCGCTCATCCTGAGTGGCAATCAATTCGAAGAAATGCGATTCAGCAGCCAAGATGGCATGCTGCGTTTTGCGTTTCAGCAGCCCAGAAACTTCCTCACTAACTGCGACAGTTGTCTGTTTATGACGGTGGATGTCAGTGGGAGAGATGTGCAGCTCTATGAGCGCACAGAAGAACCTTATAAAGAAGCATTCAATGGCACCCTCGATAATGGCATGGGTGTGAAGCTCTATATCAACCAGCGCGGTGTTGAGTTCCTGGTCGGCGATTTGGTCGATCTCTTCTCCATTCTGGTGGTGTTGTTTGGTGTGCTTCTCGCCGTTGGTGTGGAGTTAAACACGTCCGATCGTAAAGGCTTGAGCGGCTTGCTCAATGAAGCGATTGAGTCGAATGCGCTTGTTCCTTTCTATCAACCGATTGTGATGCCCGAAGGCAACAAATATAAAGTCGTGGGCGCAGAGGTGCTGGTGCGCTGGCTAGCTGACAGTGGCGAATTTATTCCGCCAGATTCCTTTATTCCGATTGCTGAGCAAAACGGAGCGATAGATAAAATTACCGATCAGCTTATCGACAATGTGTTGGCAGATATCACCACGGTTTCTTTACCAAAGGATTTCTTTGTTAGTATCAATGTATCCCCGAGCTACTTAGAAAAGTGGGATACCGCTGAAAAGCTACTGAATAAAATCGAATGTGCAGGGCTTGATCCGCATGTGTTGTCTTTAGAAATCACAGAGCGTACCAAATTCAGTGATTTAAAAAAGGCGGCCATCTGCATTGAAGCCTTAACGGAGAAGGGCATTTCCATCAAATTGGATGACTGCGGGACGGGCTATGGTGCATTCTCTTATCTTCATACGTTAAACATCGATACGATTAAGATCGATCGCATGTTCGTGACGGGCATCGGTCTTACTGAGTTCAAAAATAACATTCTAGGGTCAATCTTAGCGTTTGCGAGAGAGTCTAACCTGCATGTTGTTGCGGAAGGGATAGAGACAAAAGCGCAGGCGGTACACCTGATTAATAACGGTGTTGAAATGCTTCAAGGCTCTTACTTCGCTGATCCGATTCCGTTCGATGCGTTTAAACAATTCGTGTTGAGCCAAGATATTTCTGAGAACAGCGGGTTAGCCATTTAGCAAATACTCGATCTATACCCAAGCGCCGTTGTTGTCGTTTGGGTATATTTATGTCATGAATTTCCGCGTATGCCATCCTCTTCCTCGAAAACACAGTCGTCAATGACCCTCTAATTTGATACATTCATCAATAAGATCAATTTGTTAACTAGATGTTATTCCCGAATATTCCGTCTAGAATTGAAATATGTTCGGTCGCAAATCGTTTAACTAGAAATGCGCGAATAAACTCTTTGTGGTTTTAAGACTCAAAGAGCGAATGACACAAAAAATTAAGGATGTGTGGATGTTTAAGTCTTTCTTTCTGGATAAGCGATGGTTTCTTTGGTCCATCCTCGGTAGTGCGCTTATCTTGTATGTGACTTGGTACAAAGTAGAACTGGATGTAGAAATTAATGAATGGTTTGGTTCTTTCTATAACTTGATTCAACAGGCGCTTGCGACGCCCAACTCAGTCACGTTTGAAGAATACCTCGCGTCGTGTTTAACCTTTTTAAAAATCGCGACGATTTATATTACCGTTGCCGTCGTCCTCGACTTTTTCATCCGTCACTATGTGTTCCGCTGGCGTACCGCGATGAATGATTACTATACCTCTCATTGGAGCAAGATCAGCCATATAGAAGGCGCGTCCCAACGTGTGCAAGAAGACACCATGCGTTTTGCTGGCATTGTCGAAACCTTGGGTGTCGCATTTATGCGGTCATTGATGACGTTGGTGGCCTTCTTACCAATACTTTGGGAACTCAGTAAGAATGTGACCGAATTGCCTTGGATTGGGCCTGTAGATCATTCCCTTGTTTACATCGCTATCATTTCGGCGCTGTTCGGTACCGTGTTGCTGGCTGTGGTGGGAATTAAATTGCCAGGGCTTGAGTTTAAGAATCAAAAAGTTGAAGCGGCATACCGTAAAGAACTGGTTTACGGTGAAGATTATGAAAATCGCGCGGAACCAGAAACGCTGAGTGAGCTTTTTGCCAATGTCCGTAAAAACTACTTCAACCTGTATAAGCACTATTTGTATTTCGACATCGCAAAATGGTCCTATCTGCAGGGCACCGTAATTGTTCCTTACATCGCTCTGGGTCCTACCATTATTTCTGGTGTGATCACGCTGGGCGTGCTTCAGCAAATCGTTCGTGCCTTTGGCAAGGTGGAAGAATCGTTCCAATTCTTGGTGAATTCTTGGAAGACAATTGTTGAGTTGATGTCTATTCACAAGCGTCTAAAGGCCTTTGAACAAGAAATTGATCTTGCGATAAAAGCGGAAAAATCAGCCGCTACTGACTAACAACACTTTAAAAATTAATGATAAAACTGTTGCGCCCCGCCATGTAAATGTCGGGGCGTTTTGCTATTACTTAACTGTACACATAAAAAAATTTGTACAAGAGTGATCTTTTTTCTTGTCGAAGTTGTACAAATATAAAAGCATGTACAACTGGGAGATGTGTGATGAGCATTAAATTAGGTGTAAGCGCCTGTGTGATTGGAGAGAAGGTCCGATTTGATAGCGGACATAAGCGCAGTCACTTCGTGGCGAAAGAATTGTTGCCGTATGTAGAATTTGTGCCCGTCTGCCCTGAGGTTGCAATTGGCATGTCAATTCCTCGCCCAACCATTCGTTTGTTAGACAGAGATGAAATTGGCATCCGTTTGGTGGAAACCAAAGACAGTACTGCAGACCACACTGAGAAAATGGAAGCTTTCAGTCGCAAAAAGACCGAGCAACTAGCGGGCATGGATCTATGTGGCTATGTTGTATGCGCGAAATCGCCAACGTGTGGCATGGAACGTGTGAAGGTATACAAAGAAAGCGGTTATGCAGCGTCTGAGAAAAGCGGTGTTGGTCTGTACACCAAGCAACTGATAGAACGCATGCCTTGGTTGCCGGTTGAAGAAGACGGTCGTTTGAATGACCCTGTGTTACGCGAGAACTTTGTGTTCCGCGTGTTTGCCTTAAAAGATCTACATGATTCAATGGCAGAAGGCATTACGCGCCGTGCTGTTGTTGAGTTTCACTCACGCTATAAATTGGTGCTGATGGCGCATTGCCCAACAGAATACAAATCCCTCGGTAAGTTCGTTGCCAACATTGCCGATCACGACATCAATGAGTTCTACATCGAATACCGCAATCGCTTCATGAAGGCCATCGCTCATTGTGCGAGCAAAAAGAACAACACCAATGTGCTCATGCACCTGCAGGGTTATTTCAAGCGTGATTTAGATAAATCCTCTAAAGCTGAACTTTCAAACCTCATCCTTGCATACCGCAAGGGTGAGATGCCATTGCTCGCACCATTGACGCTGATCAATCACCACTTGCAACAGCATCCGGATGAATACTTGTCGAGACAAAGCTACCTCCATCCTTACCCTGACAGCCTAAGACTGCGTTACGGGCTTTGAGGAAGCGGCATGAAAGCGATAAACGACCTAGTCATGGAGAACACCCTTGCCGATGAAAAGGCACTGCTCTCTATTGGAGAAGTCTCAGAGGTGACGGCATACG
>JBELME010000348.1:0-3902 GCA_042096095.1 Enterovibrio sp. | reverse complement strand
CTTCCTGACCAGCGATGGCGACATCGTGAATAAAATTCTTCGTGCGGGTAACAACCACGAAAAAGAATATATCGTTACTGTTGATAAGCCTATCACGCCGAAGTTTGTTGAATTGATGTCTAATGGCATCCCGATTCTCGACACCGTGACCAAGCCATGTTTCGTTGAACGCCAAAGCAAGTTTGTCTTCAAAATCATTCTGACACAGGGTTTGAACCGTCAAATTCGCCGCATGTGTGAATACTTAGGTTTTGAAGTGACCAAACTGAAACGTATCCGCATCATGAACGTGAAGCTCGGCACGCTGAAACTGGGCGAGTGGCGTGAACTGACCGAAAAAGAAATGGATGAGATCAACAATGCCGTTGCTCATTCTAAAAGCACGTTCGAGCCAGATGCTGATTACGAACACAAGGACATTGCGTCCGGCGATGTAAAAACAGGCAGCAGTGATGCGGCGCAAGAAAACTTAAAATCAGGCAAGATCTCTTTCGCTAAACCGAAAGCAAAATCTAAGCTTGGTCAACGCGCAGGTCATGGTGACATGCGCGGTTTCTCAAAAGATCGCCCTGCCCGTGATGGTGCACGTCGTGACGGCTTTAACAAAGACGGTAACCGCCAAGGTGGCCAACGTTCTGACCGTTCTCGCTCAGACAAGGACCGCAATGAAAATGGCCGTCCTGAGCATCGTGCAGACAGAGATCGCAACCGCAGCGATCGTGGACGCAACGAGAAAAACCGCGCCGAAGGTGGACGTTCTGGCAGCGATCGTCCGAACGCAAACCGTTCTGGTGGTCGTCCAAACCAAGGCCGTCCTGGCGATAAACGCCGTGATGGTGGCAATAAAGACGGTCATCGCAGCGACAATAACACACGCCGCGAAGGCCCACGCAACAGTGGCGGACCTCAAAACCGTAAGCCTAAAGACCGCCGACCATAAGGCGCTAGGCTGACACAAAAAACAGAAAGGAGTGACTCGATCACTCCTTTTTTTATACACAATTTCTGTGGGTAACATTTGCGCAATCGATAGCTTCAAGCACATATGAATGGCAACGTTTTACCGCAAAAAACACGCTTCAATACTGCAAAGGTAGCTCTCCAACGGTGCAAGCATGCCTGAAAAAACTCTCATGATTGAAACGATGTAAGGGCATCACCTCTCGCTAGAATAAGCATTCACTGAGAGGCGAGCCAACATGTTGAATCAAACGTCCACGATAAAATTCATCCACGCACTCGAGCATTTCGTGCTCAGCTTGATAGTCATCGCGACGATCTATGCCATCGGCGAAGAAATTTATGTCGTGATCGTCAACAGCACCATGACGGTGGGCGATTTACTGCTTCTCTTCATCTATCTCGAAGTGCTGGCCATGGTGCGCATCTTTTTCGAATCCGGCAAAGTGCCCGTTCGAATGCCGCTTTATATCGGCATTGTCGCCTTAGCGCGTTACCTCATCCTCGACATGAAAAACATGGACGATTGGCGGATCATGGTTGTGTCTCTGTCAGGGCTAATCATCGCGATCACCGTACTCGTGATCCGCATTGGGCAATTCAAATTCCCTTATCCAAAAAGCACCAGCATCAAAGAATAAGAAACCCTCTGGTGACTCGCCTAGGTTATTCGCACGTTGTTTTTAACGCGGCTACAACAACCAACAAGGTGTTCAGTGCCGTTTCTGGCGAGCCTCATTTCAATACCTCGTTATAGTGGTGACACAATGATTCACCACATCAGTTTTCAGTGCGTACAGGGAGAAATGAGTATGACGTTTTTGGCATTACACCAGCAAGATACCCCATTGTTGATTGGCAACGTTTGGGATGCGAGCAGCGCGAAGATCGTGTCGCAATTAGGATTTAAGGCCGTTGGCACATCCAGCGCCGCCATTGCGTATACCTTGGGCTATGAAGACGGTGAGAATATGCCGTTTAACGAGTTATTGTTCATGGTCGAACGCATCGCACGGGTGGTTTCTGTTCCTCTCACTGTCGATCTGGAAGCAGGATACGGTGATACTCCCGAAGACATTGTGGCGAATATCTTACAGCTTGCCAAAATCGGCGTGGTGGGTATCAATCTGGAAGACAGCAAAATCATCGACGGGAATCGCACTCTGTTGGATGCAGCCGATTTTGCCCTCACCCTTTCAAGCATTCGCTCAGCGCTCGATAAACAGAACATCAACATGTTCATCAATGCGCGCGCTGACGCTTATATTATGAAAGCCGACGAACCACTCAACCAAACACTTGAGCGTGCCGCGCGTTATGAAGCGGCAGGCGCCAGTGGGCTCTTCGTCCCTTACCTTCGAGCAGAAGCAGATATCACTGCGGTTGTCGCGCACACAGCGTTGCCTGTCAATGTGCTTTGTGTACCGGATCTACCTGATTTCCCTACCCTCACTTCATGCGGTATCAAACGCATCAGCATGGGAGATTTCGCCTATGAAAAACTGCAGAGAGAGCTACATTCATCGCTAAAAAACGTGCTTGATGATGGGTCATTTGCTTCGTTGTTTTAGGTAAATTGAAAGAACACTGATAACAAGAAAAAATAAACCTCGACAAGATCGAGGTTTATTGTTCATCAGGAAGCGTGTTCTTACCGTATGTTATTGCGACAGCTATATCCGCATCACATCCACAGACACACTCAAGCTATGGCTATCGCCACCTTCAAAAACCACGCCTTGAAGCGGTGTGATATCGGCATAATCACGCCCCCACCCCGTGACAATGTGCTGATCACTGGCGAGCAAATTGTTTGTAGGATCAAATTCCACCCAGCCTAGGTCTGGCACAAACACGGAAAACCATGCATGAGAAGCATCGGCGCCCACCAGCCTTTCTTGCCCCGGTGGCGGCAGAGTTTCTATGTAGCCACTCATGTAACGCGCGGCAATACCCATCGAACGTAAACATCCAATCGCCAACTGCGCATAGTCTTGGCACACGCCGCTTTTCTGCTCCAGCACTTGCTCTGGCGGCGTGGTGACATCCGTGGCTGTTTGATCAAACGTGAATTCGCTGAAAATCTTGTACATAAAAGCCATGGTGGATGGCAGCAAACGTTTTTCATCGGTGAAGAGTTCCGCTGCAAACTCTCGCAATTTTTCAGAGCGTTTTATCTGTAACGAATCGAGACAATAATCTTTCGCCATCAGCGCATCTTCCGATTCACCTTTTGCTAAAATCTGACGAAGCTCGCCGCACGTCAGCGGATGAGTATCAACAAGCTCACCCCAATTTGTAGGCTGCACATCAAGGTAGCTAACGACATCAATCGTCAACGTCTGATGCGGATCTTGAATCGAGAAATAGAACGTTTGATTGCCGAAGTAATCACTGCCTTCACTTTGGTAAACCGGCACGGGTGTAACGATAATCTGGCGATTGAAACAACGCTGATTTTCCGTGTCACGCGGCACCAAGTGCGCCATGTTGTAACACAAGGTCACCGGCGCACTGTAAGAGTAGGTTGTCTTATGTTGGACTCTAAATTTCATACGTCCAATTTCCATTTGGGTTTGATCAACTGCTGAGGCCCAGCGGTATGATCGAAATATTTGTCGCTGATTAGCGTCGTAAACACTTCAAGTTGACCGATGATTGTCGACATCAAAGCAGCAAGCTGATGACGCGATTGCGTTTCTGGGTTCGCCTTTGCCAAGCTCTCAAGATCCGTCAATTGAATGTCATTCAACGTTTTAAATATCAAGCGATATTCATCGGTGAGTCCGCCCGGAATATAGGCATGATGTGCCGGCAACATATCAAGAAACTCTTTCAATCGCTCCACTTGATACACCAACGAACGTGGGTTGGTGCGATCAACCATTAACACATATGAGCCCTTCTCCGGTCAAGAGGCAATAGCTGTCTTTATGACTACG
>JBELME010000347.1:0-3917 GCA_042096095.1 Enterovibrio sp. | reverse complement strand
ATTCAGCAGGCCGTGGCTTTTGGTACTCACACATTGGTTGGATGCTGCGTGAATACCAACAGCACCGTTACTCAGATTACTCAAACTGCCGCGATTTACAGAAAGACAACATCGTGATGTGGCAGCATAAATACTACCTACCGCTCGTGTTTATCATGAATTTTGGCGTACCCATTGCCTTTGGCCTTATTCACGGTGATTTATGGGGTGCCATCATCCTGATTGGTTTTACACGCCTCGTGCTAAACCATCACTGCACCTTCTTTATCAATTCGCTGGCGCATATTTGGGGAACACGTCCGTACACTGAAAAGAACTCTGCGCGTGACAACGGATTCCTGGCATTTTTGACCTTTGGTGAGGGCTACCATAACTTCCACCATATTTTTGAAAATGACTACCGCAACGGCATTTACTGGTGGCAGTTCGATCCCACCAAATGGTTGATCAAAGCGGGCAGCTGGTTAGGTCTAACGAAGAAACTTCGTATTACTCCGCCCGACCGCATTGAAAAGGCACGAGCGACCATGCTGCTGAAAAACATTCAAGCACGTTTGAGTGTTAGCCCGAATGGCTCATACCGCGTACAGATCATCGAACAAGAATATGAAGCGCTCGTCACTCGCATGAGTGACTATTACGAAGCGAAAAAGCGTTTGATTGATATGAAGAAGAAGAACATTTTGAAGAAATATGAAGCCGCGATCTTGGTTCAACAACTCCAAGTTCTGAAGTCTGAATTTCATCAGCAAAAACGTAACTGGCAAACCCTCACGGCAAGTTACGCGTAAATTGATTCCACAAAACCAAAAGGCAGCTCTCGCTGCCTTTTTCATTTCAAGCCTTACGTTGAAGTTAAAGACGTAGAGAACTAGCTATTACGCCCTTCAGGGAAAATGGGCAAATCATCCGTAATGTTATGCCACTTGGCTTTATACTGGGTAAAGATATGCACATCAGGTTTCAATGTAATGTCGCTGTCCAGCGTGCCGAGTGAAAACTCAACCACGCTACCGTCGCTGTTTGAAGCCTCAAACAATAAACTGGAGCCGCAATCCTCACAGAACGTTCGCTTAGTGCCGTTTTCAGCTTGATAAACCTTTAACTTCTCTATACCCGACGTGAACCGAAAATTCTCAGCTTTTGCCTCGCCAAGGGTCGCAAATGCAGCACCATGAAATTTTCGGCACATCGTGCAATGGCAATGCCCCATCGCAGGCTCTATGGCTGCCACTTCATACCTAATCTGTCCACACAGGCATTGTCCTTTATAGGGAAATGCTTTCTCGGCCATCTTGACTCTCCTTTTTCCTATGTTGTGGTGACTTACTCAACAATACATCTTCAGTGTCGACGCTGAGCGAACCACGAATCCTTCACATCACCCTACAAAACTATTCTACTAAATTGCCCTATAAAACTACCCTATAAAAAAACCAAGGCGGTTGAAACCACAACACGAAAGTAGATTGACTGTCATGACCGATAATGGCCAGAACGGGTCACACAAAGCGAAAGGCAGCTTGATGTAAGATGGGTACGCTGCGCTGCAGAGGAAATAGCACTTAATTTTGCGAGCTTGTAGACATTTCTGAGGAGGATTCCTAAAATTCACGCCTTCTTGTGAGTGAGGCAGAAACGATGGCCAAAAAACCGACTCGCATGGACGCCATGAAACTCATCATTGAGCAGGTAAAACAGGAATTACCCTTGTATGAATCTGATACGTTTGTCTGCGGACCAGACAATTCCTGTATCGGGTGCCCCAAAAAGCTTCTGGAGCTCGTAGACAGCGAATTGTCTTACTGGGAATCTGCCATGGATCGTGGCGTCGATCCTAACTTCGATGACATTCGACGCTTCGGCAAACTTTGCACAATCGTGCGCCGTGGATTGGTGAGAAACAACATTCTTCCCGCGTAATCATCCCTGCTGCAAGTGCGGTGTCGACAGTCCATCAACATTGAGTTGGTGGGCTTCTAGCGGCTCACCCCAGTAGAGAAATACATCACTCACACCCGCATCATGCGCCATGGTTTTGAAAGCTTTCTGCTCAACCGACGTTAAACCCCCGTCTACGCATTCCATAGGATGCAAAATCACCTGAATACGACTGGTAAAGAAGTTTCGCTGAATCAAGCTGGTCATTGCGCAGCGCAGTAAAATTGCGCCCGTGTCGATATCAGCAATCAAGCTACGAGGATGATCAAAAGGGTTTTTAATAAGGTGGCTTTCATCCAACGTTTTTACATCATCACCAAACCCAGCAAAGCGTTTTCGCCAAGGCTTGTCAGCGTGCCAAGCAAACAGTGGTGATTCATCAAACGTATTCCCCGTTTTTCCGTCAAGAATACGCAGTCTGTTGTTCCAAATTTGTACGTAGAGCGTACTTCCATAGGCATAGCTAAAGCGAGTAAGCATTGTTAACCTTTCCGAGCCAATCGTCATAATTATTATGGTTTGAATTATTCCGACACCGACGAATTGGCGCAAAAGAAAAGCCCATAAACATGCCGCAATGCACACTTTATTAGACATTTAATGCAATATTTGTGGTCTCGACTTACAAACCGAGTAAAGGCTCATGTTTACGTGCTTGATAGGTCAGCGCGGCGGCAATACAAATGCGAAGCGGTTCAACAGGAAGGGGGGAATGAAGAGGGATACGTAACTCTCGATTACCTTGATATTCAAAGGCATCGGGTAAGACTTCTCTGAACGTTTCGATCAATAAGGTTTTGCAGTTAAAGAACATACACAGCGATTCGGGTGAGCGTGCTTTCCAATCGACACGAATAGCCGTTCCTCCTTTCACTAAGTAACTTGCTTCTCCCTACTTCACGGTTTCTTCAACGGACTTGCCTAATGATTCAGCCACGTCAAAAATCAACGCTTCTAACGCAGAAAAGTGGGCTTTGGCATCCTCAGGATATGTCGCTATCTTGCTTTGAATTTCTGGCAACATCCGAGTGTTCTCCACGTCAGCGTGAATGCCCCAAATGGGTATTTGGGGCAAGAAAGTCTATGCGATGAAGGAAAGCAGATTATCTTCGAGTTCATCCCACGGTAATGGGTTTTTATCAATCACTTCAACACGTGATTCGACACCATCAAGACTCACTGGATTGACCGTGACCATTTGGTTAACGACATTGAAGGCAAACATTCCATCGTCCGTTTTCATGACCGCTTTAACGCGTTCAGCGCTTAAATTCGCAAACAGCCCGTACAAGGCATCAAACGGGAAAGCGGTCGTTGGTTCGAAAATCCACCCACAACTGACATACCCCTGCCCTTTGTTTTCTTTGCGTCGAAATGTCTCTCCCGGCTCAAGTTCAAAGGCAGGCATTTCATCATCGTCGTGGGAGTGATGGTGACCAAATTGCGCATCACGGTTAACACGCGGCAGCATCAGCCAAGCAGGATCAAGTTGACCTTTTTCCACGTACCCTAATGCCAGTTTTGGAATCTCAGACGCACGTACGTAGTCATCAAATGCTGCGCGATCTTGCTCAGTACACATGTCGATTTTGTTCGCGACCACTACATCGGCTAAGGCAATCTGATCTTGGAAGTTCTGGTTTGTCGTGTATTTCTCGTCAGCAAAATTACGCGGATCGACCAAGGTAATCGTCGCATTCAGCGCAATGTAGTTTTCGTAATGCTCAGAAAGCAATTTGCCGATGATGTCTTTTGGATGACCGAGCCCTGTAGGTTCAATCAATAGGCGGTCAGGGTTTTGCGCCAACAGGGCATTAATGCCGATAGCCATGGGTAAGCCAGCCACACAGCACATGCAGCCGCCCGGTACTTCTTTGACCAATGCGCCCTGTTCACTGAGAAACGCCCCATCAGCGCCAACTTCTCCAAACTCATTCACCAATACAGCCCAGTTTTCATCTGCAGGTTTTTGTTTG
>JBELME010000346.1:0-3942 GCA_042096095.1 Enterovibrio sp. | reverse complement strand
ATGGACGAACCAACCACTGCTCTGGATGTGGTGGTTCAGCGTGAAATTCTGCAAAAGATTTACGCGCTAAAAGAAGAGTTTGGTTTCTCGATTCTGTTCATTACTCACGACATCTAATTGATGGTCGAGTTCTCTGATCGCATCGGCATCATGTATTCCGGTGAATTGATTGAGGTTGCGCCTTCTCGACAGATTCTTGAAAACCCGTTTCATCCTTACACCGAAGGGTTGGGTAGCTCATTTCCACCACTCACGGGCCCGAAAACACGATTGACTGGGATACCCGGTAACCCACTCAACCTGCTTGAAATTCCGCAGGGCTGTCGCTTCCAAGCGCGTTGTAGCAAAACGCAGCCATCGTGCTTTAGCCAATCAACCACACTGAGCGAGATTCAACCGGGTCGGCTATCTAACTGCCACCTTTTTACACAAAAGCTAGGTTAAGACGTGATTAATACCACACACCCTGATGGTTCAGGGTGTGTGTAGGAGATGCGATGAGCAAGCCAACTGGAACACCTATCGTTGAAGGCAAAAACCTGATTAAAGATTTTGCCGTTAACAGTAATTCCTTGAAGAAATCGAAGATGCGCGCCATCAACGATGTGTCTTTCAAAATGTATAAAAGTCGCGGCCTTGCGGTAGTAGGTGAGTCAGGTTCAGGTAAATCGACCACTGCGAAGATGATCGCCAAAATGTACCCACCATCGGGTGGTAGCATTGAATACTATGGCCGTGATATTGAAACCATCACCAAAGGTGACGACTTGATGAAATATCGTCAAGGCGTGCAAATGGTATGGCAAGACCCGTTCGGCTCGTTGAACCCAACCCACACGATTTTTCACCACATCGCGCGTCCGTTGATCATTCATAACAAAGTGACGTCGAACAACAAAAAAGAACTCGAAGAAACGGTCTATCACCTGCTTGAGCAAGTGGGTCTTACGCCGTCAAAAGAAACTGCGGCGAAATTCCCTCATCAGCTTTCTGGCGGACAACGTCAGCGCGTGAACTTGGCGCGCAATATTGCTGTGGGCGCAGAGGTAGTGTTGGCGGATGAACCAACCTCCATGCTGGATGTGTCTATCCGCGCGGGCGTGCTCAACTTGATAGAAGAGATGAAGTTTGAGCGTGAAATGGCGCTTTTGTACATCACTCATGACATTGCCACTGCACGATACATCGCCGAAGACATCGCCGTGATGTATGTCGGGCACATTGTGGAATGGGGAGATGTGGAAGAAATCATTCACGATCCGCAATACCCGTATACGCAGCTTTTGGTCTCAGCGGTACCGGATCCACGCAAATCGATTCATGAGAAGTTGAAAGGCAACCGCGGTGAAATCCCATTGTGGACGCCGGACAGTGTGGGTTGCCCGTTTGCGGGTCGCTGCACGCATGCGACACCAAAGTGTCGTGAACAATTGCCAGCCGTGACACAACTGTCTGAGAACCACTTTGTGCGTTGTTATCTCTATGAGCAATAACGTCGCACGCGAATGTTGTGAGTGAAAAACAAAACCAAATTATCTATCAAAGCAAACACTCATCACGAGATGAGGAGAAAAGGACAACGATGCTACAGATTGAATTTACCCGCATTGACGCAGAAAACTGCGACTCGGTAAGAACACTTCACATCAAAATGGGCGAAGGAAAATCTCTAGAGCTTAACCAAGATGTCGAAGACTACAACGGCGAAATCAGCAAGAACACCTATAGCGTGGCAGATGCGCAAGACATCGGTTTTATGCTGGCATCGACCTTTAAAAAAGCGCAAACCTTGCAACTTCACATCGACGCAGAAGCGGCGTCATTGTTTGCCTCTGAAACATGGGTGAAGTGGGTGTCTTTCGGCATGGCGCTGTCGACATACAGCTACAAGCACACTGAGAGCCTGACGCTTCAACCTGTCATCAGCCAGTTTGAGCTGAACAGTGACCAAGCGTCGCTAAACACTGCGTTTGAACAAGGCCAAATCCTTGCAAAGAGCCAGTTGATCTCCCGTGAGTTGATGAACAAGCCGGGTAATGTGATTTATCCCGTTTCGTTTTTTCAAGCGGTGCAAGAGTTGACCATCGACAACATTGCATTGTCGTACCTCGATGACAAAGCCATGTTGGATCTTGGCTTTGGTGGCTTAATGGGCATCGCCCAAGGCAGTGACCGCGAAGCGCGTCTGTTGTGCATGGATTACCACCCAGAACACGCTGAGAAAACGATCGTCTTGGTAGGCAAAGGCGTGACCTTCGATTCAGGCGGCATCAGCATTAAACAACCGCGTTTCATGAGCACCATGAAAGTTGACATGGGCGGCGCAGCTGCCGTCACAGGTGCAATGAATGCCATTGAACGTACCAGTGCGCGTTATCGGCCTGTGTGGTTTGGTGGAAAACATGCCGTCAGGCAGCGCGGTGAAGCTGGGTGATGTTGTCACCATGGCGTCGGGCAAGAGCGTTGAAATCATCACCACAGATGCCGAAGGCCGCATGGTATTGGCGGATGTGCTCCACTACGCACAGCAAACTTACAACCCAGACTACCTGATCGACATTGCGACCCTGACAGGCGCGACAGGCATTTCGTTGGGCAAAGCCTATGCGTCTTTGATGGGGAACGATGAAAGCTTAATGAGAAGCGCGCAAGAAGCGGGTCTGGCGTGCTCTGAGCCACTCTGGGCAATGCCAACAGGCCACGATTTGTTTGAAGCATCACTGAAGAGTGACTTTGCTGATTTGCGTCACGGTAGTGAAGAGCCAGATGGCAGCGCATGTGTGGCAGCAACATTCCTGCGTCACTTTGTCTCGCCAGAACAAAAATGGATTCACATTGATTCTGCCGCCATGTCACTGGGCATGAACCACCGCAAAATTTATGGCAAAGCGGCGTCAGGCTACGGCGCATTGCTGTTAACCGAGCTTTGCCAACACCTTGTCTCTAGAGAACAAAAGAATAAATAACGAGGAAATACCATGATCTTATTAGCAAACTCAGAAGCTTACCCAGGAATTGAAGAGTCGGCACGCCGACTGCAAGAGGGTGAAGACGGCTTAACCTCGTTGATTGAAGGCATTAAATTGGTCGAGCTAGACCCGCGTGTACGTACCGTGGGTTACGGCGGTTGGCCAAATGTGTTGGGTGAAATGGAGCTGGATGGCTCAGTCATGGATGGTGATAGCCTACGCACGGGCGCGGTTGGCGCACTAAAAGGTTACATGCACCCAGTGGACGTTGCACACCGCGTCATGACAGACCTCAACCACGAGATCCTTGTCGGTGAAGGCGCTGCAATTTTTGCCAAAGAAATTGGTGCTGTCGCGGGGAATAACCTGATTGAAGATTCCAAGCAAGTTTGGTGGGAAAAGCTTGAACAAGCGATGACCCCAGAAGAACAAGCTGCCTTCCCGAACGTGCCGTTAGCGCCGTTATCAAACAACGCGACCGATCCAGAGCGCGTGCGTGATACAACGGTATTTTTGAGTAGCGATATCAATAAGAAAATCAGCGTTGCCACCTCTACATCCGGTTGGGCATGGAAATACCCGGGGCGTTTAGGCGATAGCCCAATCATTGGCGCAGGCTCATACGCTGATAGCCGCTACGGTGCGTGTGCGTGTACACACACAGGGGAGATGGCAATCCGTTGTTCAACCTCTCACGCTGTCGTGCTTTACATGAAAATGGGCATGAGCCTTGATGACGCAGTTTATGAAGCCATCAAAGATCTGGATTACCTCAAAGACGGCTACACCGAAGGCGTGTCCATTCACGCAATCGACCGTTTTAATAACCACAAAGTGGTGAGCCTAAACTGTCCGGGTAACATCACGTACTGGTTCTGGGAAACGGGCATGGACAAGCCAGAAGAACGCCAAGCTGAAGTGATCATGACGAAGTAATTCGTTTTTACGCTGAGCGTTTTCTCATAAAGCCGAG
>JBELME010000345.1:0-3968 GCA_042096095.1 Enterovibrio sp. | reverse complement strand
GTTGATAGCTCTGCATGGCGTTAAACAGATATTGCCCATTTTGACCATTCAAATGCGGATAACCATCGCGCGCACTATACCCAGTAACACCATGACAAAATTGGCAAGAATACGCCTTCTTTTGCCCCAAATCTGACTTTCCAACAGGCATGACTGCCAGTGCCGGTGACGAGATAAAAAATATCGTTAAAGCAATAGAATAGCGAAATAGCATTCACGCTCTCCTTTAGTGACGGCATCATAGCGATAGGCATCAAAAATGCACGCAATCAATCAACGTGTTTAAACAGATGTACGAAAAACCATCACTTACTCTACAACTTTCGATACACTTTCACGGTTTTCAACGACCTATACTCTGCTCGATATTGGAATAGGTATCGCTTAATTCCTCCAATATCAAAGCGTCAATCTCTTTGCGCATTTTGGTGCATATTCGAATGGCCCATTTATTTCTGGCTAGGCGACAAGTGTGATAGTTGACATGCTTTCTTCATCGGCTTGTCACCCATTCTTAATAATTCAGAACCAGAATCCGCAACCATAACGAAAAGAAATCTCCCCATAAATACAGAAAGTAAAGGAAGACAACGTGAGCGAATACAATCAACATGACGATCAACGTCCTCTAGACCACGAACCAGAATTTAACCGCTTTATTGATGCTGCAATGAACCGTCGTAATTTCCTTCGCGCTGCCGGTGCGACAGGCACGGTGGCTTTCTTTGCCGCAACCCCTGTGGCTCAAGCTATTGCAGGAACCATGAAGAAAAGTGAACTAATGGGGTTCACCGCCATTCCCACGTCAACCGCAGACACTGTCGTTGTTCCCGAAGGCTACGTTGCAGAACCACTGATCTCTTGGGGTGACGCCCTGTTCGCAGACTCACCTGCTTTTAGTCAAAGTAATGATTCTAAAGCGCAGGAAATGCAATACGGTGATAACACCGACGGCATGACCTTCTTCCCTATCTCAGACACACGCGCAGTTTTGGTGGCGAACAACGAATACACCAATAACGAGTACCTATACCCACACCAAGGCAAAAACATTTCTGCTGATGATGTCCGTAAATCTCAGGCAGCTCATGCCGTTTCCATCGTTGAATTAGTGAAAAAAGACGGCCAGTGGCAAGTGAACACTGACGGTCGACTAAATCGCAAACTCACCGCCTACACACCTATGGAAATGACAGGTCCAGCGGCAGGCCATGATTTATTGAAAACCAAAGATGACCCGACAGGAACAAAAATACTGGGCACATACAACAACTGTGCAAACGGCCAAACCCCGTGGGGAACCTACCTCGCCTGTGAAGAAAACTTCAATGGTTACTTTGCAGCGTCTAAAGAGGTTGAGTTGACGGATGAATACAAACGTTACGGTGTAAAAGAAAAAGACTGGGGTTATGACTGGTGGAAGCACGACGATCGTTTCGACATCGTGAAAACACCTAACGAGCCGAACCGTTTCGGTTGGGTGGTAGAAATCGACCCAATGAACCCAAATTCAACCCCGCAGAAACGCTCTGCATTGGGTCGCTTCAAGCATGAAAACGCCGCGATGGCGATCAATGATGACGGCCATGTTGTTGTCTATCTGGGTGATGATGAACGCGGTGAGCATCTTTACAAGTTTGTCTCTAAAAACAAATACAAACCTGGCAGCCACACTTCTAACCTCAACCTTTTGGAAGAAGGCACACTTTACGTTGCAAAACTGGACGGAAAAGAAGGCGAACTCAAAGGCAACGGCCAATGGCTAGAGCTGACCTTCGGCAAAAATGGCCTAACGCCAGAAAATGGCTTCAATAGCCAAGCCGAAGTCATGATCTTTGCACGAAAAGCAGCAACACATGTTGGCGCGACCACCATGGATCGCCCTGAGTGGGTGGCTGTTCACCCAGATAACAAGCACGTATTCTGCACCCTCACCAACAACAAATACCGTGGCGTGAGGGACACGCAACCCCTGAATGTTGCCAACCCACGAGTCGAAAACCCTTATGGACACATTATTCGTTGGGAACCGAAAGGTGGCGATCACACGGCGATGAATTTCGATTGGGATCTGTTCGTGATGGCAGGTAACCCGGAAGTGCATGAAGGCTTGATGGCAGGCTCGGATAACATCAACAAAGACAACATGTTCAACAGCCCTGATGGCTTAGGGTTTGATGCATCTGGACGCATGTGGATCATGACGGACGGCAAGTATTCGAACAAGGATAACTTCGCTGGCATGGGTAACAACCAAATGCTGTGTGCGGATCCGAAAACGGGCGAAATTCGTCGTTTCTTAACAGGCCCTATCGCGTGTGAAGTGACAGGACTGACATTCTCACCAGATTACAAAACCATGTTTGTCGGTATTCAACACCCAGGCGAAAGCCTTGCTCCTTCACATTTCCCTGAAGGTGGAGATGCCATCCCACGTTCGACTGTGATGCGTATCACACGCAAGGATGGCGGCGTGATTGGCGCATAATCCGCGAATACAGTGTATTCGGTGACATGAACAAACACGATGCAACAAAAAGCCCCATTGAAAGCAATGGGGCTTTTCTGTTTAACCCTAACCGTGACTAATAGTGACAACCCAGCGTTATTGCTGGTTGATCAGGACTGAACGCATACTCATACTGCCATGAGAAATTCCCATCACAGGAAAACTCAGCATATCATCATCGCGCTTCACACCAAGGGTGTACAACAAAGGCCAGTAATGGTCAGGGGTAGGAGTCGCCAAGTCCATTTCTTGCCCGAGCGAACCGTAGTCAAACAGAGGCTCCACGTTGTTTTGCACCAAGTGATGCGCCATTTTTGCATCCGCATGCAACGCCCACGGGTAAGCGTGATCTTCGCGAGGGTCGATCACTGTGAGGTTATGGACAATATTGCCACTCGCGAGAATGAGAACATTTTCATCACGCAAAAAGTCGAGCGCTTTGCCGCGTTCAAAATGCTCTCGCGCCGACAAATTCATGTCCAAACTCATTTGTACAACAGGGACATTTGCATCTGGATACATGTGCCGAAGTACCGTCCATGCACCATGGTCGAGTCCCCATCCTTCATCTAGCTCAATGTCGAACGGGAGACGTCCTGCAGGCGCTTTGTATTCAATGACGTTGAGCCTCGGATCGATAGACCCAAAATCGTAGATCGTTTTTGGATAGTCGGCTGTTGTAATGCGGGTGCCGCGTGTCATCCAATGTGCAGAAATACATAAGATCGCCTTGGGCACTGCCATACCTCTTGCGATTTGTTTCCAAGCATTCGTGTAACGGTTTTCAGATAAAGTATAAATCGGCGTCCCGTGCCCGATAAACAGCGCAGGCATTCTTTGGCCCATACTCGCCTGCGTAGGTAGTGACATTCAGTTCTCCCCTTTTTGTCAGATTTCCATTGGCTACATTTTTGTTTTTTCGTAGCACGACTCATTGCCTCCTTTTGGTGCACTATGAATAAGACATTTAGGACATAAAATCCCAGTGAATAAGATACAGATGCCCTCCAACACAAAAAACAGACATAAGCAGAATTGACCTTTCGTCAAAACTGAACAATCTCCATTAATTTATTTATATTCATAAACTTAGTTGAATTTCAAATTTTGAGAAGATAGCAATGAATCACTGAGTGTCAGTGCTACGTGTGTAGAAATTGCAAGCAAATCGCACGAAGATTGTCGTATTGTCAGCAGTTGCTCGAATCAACCACTCAGTCCGTCGAGCAAATTGCAGACGCTTGTGGTTTCAATAATGCTGTCACGTTGCGACATTATTTCAACAAACCGTTTGGCATCTCGCCGTCGGCATGGAGAAAGTTATTTGAGTAGTTACTTTCAAACAGTCCATAGCAAAACACACAGGACAAAAACGAGGCAAATGAGCTTTATGTATATTAACAAAGGCTAAATTAATCAGCGTATTAACACAGAAGCCTTTATTGTTTTCGTTACACCT
>JBELME010000344.1:0-3971 GCA_042096095.1 Enterovibrio sp. | reverse complement strand
TACTGTATAACAGGGTTGTCCCTGTGCATTCGCGCCTGTAAACACATAACTGCCATTGCCATCTCGGGCACAGCCAAGAAGCGCTACTCGCGTATCGTCCTGACACTTTTTGTACGTCGCGTAACCCGCGACACCACTTCCTACAACAAGTCCTGCAATGGAAAGAGAAAGAAAGCGACGTCGTTTCATGCTGACGCCGTGGGGAGATGAAGCCAAGATCTAGTCTCCGTCTGTCGAATTAAACCCAACCACCATACCCAACGCTGGGCCAACCTCATCAGATAGAGCCAGCTTCAGGTATTCAAGGTTATTTGAAAGACCAATCAATGATCGATAATTTTCTGGTGTGTCTAAAAGCGGCTTGAGTGCATCGCCCGAAGGCACACTCTTTACCGTGTCTTTCCAATGTTTGGTCAATCTGTCTGCCAGTTCCGTTTCTTGCTTCGCACGTAGAACAACATCCAGATCGGCCAAATATAACGCATACATTGCTGCAACATTGTCTTTTAAAAGCGCCAAAGATGTTTCTGAACGCCATGCTTCTGCCTGATAAGGCTTAGGGTAACCAGGCTTACCCATTGGTAAAGAAAGCTTTTTCATCACGAAATCAAGCTGACCCGCTAGCATGCTAACACTTGCTGCATTGAGTGCTTTCTCTGACTGATCTTTCCATGGATCGTTTTCCCAAGCTTGGGATAAGCCCTCCGCAGATTGCATCAAACGCTGAGAGACAGCATTCGCAAGCGCGCACCTGTTTAGTGTATCGCCAGCGGTGTGTGGTTCATAGATTAACCACTCAAGCGGACCTAAACCTTGAACTGACACACTTTGCTTTGCCAATGCTTCGGCAGAATAAGGGCCTTCTGATTTCAGTAACGCCGTGATTTTTCGGCCCGTGGTGTTTTTCTTGTCTGGGTAGAATTGAATTTGCCAATTTAACGCCGCCGCCGCGGGGTTACTCGCCTCAATGCCTTGCAGTGGCATCCACGCTTTCATGGTATCAACCCACGCCGACTTCACCTCATAGGTGTCCAATCCATCTGTAGCACACGCTTTTTCAACGGCTGACGCCAACGCGGTTGCTTGCGACACAAATGCGGCGGCGTGCGTTTTTTGCAGTGACCATATCGGATGCTGTTCTTCACCCGCAAAGGCCGAGGGAAAATCAATGTTGCACCCAGACAGTAGTGACGTTGTCACTAAAAGGGTTGCAAAAGAATAACGAGAAGGGGTGAATGGGAATGTCATTGTCTTCTCCTACAGAGAGTTAAGGAAAGCAACCAGTGCTTCTCGTTCTTGTTTATTCATGTTGAGTACATGTTGCTTACTGGCTTCCGCCTCGCCGCCATGCCATAAAACAGCTTCAAGCGCATTTCTCGCACGACCATCGTGCAAATAATGTGTATGCCCATTCACTTCTTGTGTATAGCCTAAGCCCCATAGCGGTGCGGTACGCCACTCTTGCCCATTCGCGACAAATTCACTCCGGTTGTCTGCCAATCCTTCCCCCATATCATGAAGAAGAAGATCCGTATAAGGATGAATGGTTTGGTTACTTAACGCAGGTCGACCTTCAATGGACGCTGTTTTCAAACCAGTCTGATGACAGCTTCCACAATTGGCTTCGGCGAACAGCTTTTCACCCGCCATCACTTGTGGATCATCAATGTTACGACGGGCTGGCACAGCAAGGTGTTGACTATAAAATTCCACAAAATTCAGTATCTTTTCAGAGACCTCAGGCGTTCCACCGTTAGGTAAGGTATCGCAGGAAGTTTGAGAAGAAGTGCAGTTTTCGACTGAAAAAAGGTGACTTGTTAAGCCCAAGTCGCCATTAAATGCCGCTGCGTTTTGCTGCCTCAAGTTAGGTTGGCCGGCTTTCCAGCCAAATCGCCCGATAACTGACGCGTTTTTCTCGATATCCCAAACCTGGTTTGCCCGCCCAGAAATACCTTTATTGTCTGCCTTCTGTTTTTCAGCAATGGCGATAAGATCACCTTCTGGCACAGATTCCAGCAATCCAAGCCCAATCATGGGCGGCGCAATCCTCACGGACATTTCCGTGTCAGGATGCATCTCACCGTAACTCAAATCTGAAAGTCCAACTATCGGCTTTCTTAAGCTCACTTTCGTGCCATCGGCAAAGGTTTCGACGTGCGTTTCAAAATGAATGTTGACCTTTGCTTCTGGCTCTACGCCCGGCAATGCAAAATCTTGAAGTTGGCCACCATAATTCGGCTCAGGGATGTTCCCATCTATGATCAATCGTTTTTTCTGTACGGCCGTCATGCCAGGAATGCTTAACCGTATGAGCATAGAGACGGCATTATTATCTCCTTCTTCAGGTAAATGGCCGCGCCCATCTTTGATATGGCAGTTTTGACAACCATTGGTATTGAAAAGTGGGCCAAGGCCATCTCTCGCGTCTGTTGATGCAGGCGCACTCACCCAAGGGTTTCTAAAAAAGCTGTTCCCGACGCTGAAATCGATTCGCTCTGACAAAGGAAGGTTCGATGCGGGTTGTGAAAAGGCATTTTCGCCTTGCTTCAATGTAGTGGTTGCGCCGCCAGAACGAACATCATCGGCAAAAGAAGGCATGGCAAACGCCACTAAGAGGCTAAGTACCGGATACTTCATTATTTCGTCCAACTGAAATGTCTATATGTGTACTTTGTGTTTGTCTGCCGCCGCTGGGCGGCATACATTGTGCGATAAGTGCGAGGATATTTATTACCTCAGTAAAACGCCAAAAGCCCCCAATTGGGGGCTTAGGGTAAACACGGCTAACTTAGAACTGATGATCAGCAGTATCCGGGGTCAGATTGGTAATACCAATCGCGCCCGCAGCTTGTTCAATACTGCGAGTTTGCTGAACCAATGCGGCAATCGCGCCATTTACAAGTGCGTTGCCTTTTGCGTTGTCCGCGGCGATCAACTGGTCAAAGTGAACATTGTTCTTCTCTGCCGACTCCACCAGCTTGAACACTTCGCTGCGCGCGTTATCAAAATCAGTTTTGATCATCGCTGCCGCTTTTGGATCAGAGGCTTTTACCAATTCAAGCACAGATGGTCCAGACAGTTTTTCACCATCCAAACGCTGATAAGTCCCCGTCATGACGTTGTAAATCCCTTGCTCATTGTAGAAGTGAGAGTTATGCGTGTTGTCTGAGAAACAATCGTGCTCATCTTCAGTCGAGTTTGCTTCTAGTGCGACCTTCATGCGCTCACCAGCCAGCTCACCAAGAGACAATGAACCCATGCCGAACAGCATTTTACGCAAACCGTTTTCAGCAGAATCATTTAACAGCGCAGCACGGTAGTTGTCTGCTTGTGTCGCTGACCATTGGCCTTCCATCCAAGCAAGATCGGTAATAAGAAGCTCAGACGCCGCTTTTAGGTAATCAGCACGACGGTCGCAGTTACCATTGGTACATGCATCACCCGATGCAAAATCAGTGTAAGGACGCTCACCCGCACCCGGGTTCGTGCCATTTAGATCCTGGCCCCAAAGTAAAAACTCAATGGCGTGGTAACCGGTTGCAACATTGGCTTCAGAACCACCCAGTTCGTTCAGTGATGCAAGCAGCTCAGGCGTAATGGTGCTTACGTCTAACGTTTCGCTACCAATTTTCAATGATGTATTTGACACGATATTGGCGACAGCACCCGCGTTGCCCAGTTCATATTGGTAATCTTGCGCGACATAATCAATCAAGCCTTCGTCCAACGGCCAAGCATTCAACTGCCCTTCCCAATCGTCAACGACAGCATTACCAAAACGAAACACTTCTGATTGTTGGTAAGGCACACGAGAAACCAACCACGCTTGGCGTGCTTCGTTAAGTGTTTTTTCAGAGGGTTTGGCGATCAACGCATCGATCGCGCTATCAAGTTGCTTCGACGTGGTCAGTGCATCGCTGAACGTTGCGTGAGCGATGACCGCATAGTTTTCAACAACGGCTTTTGGTGCG
>JBELME010000343.1:0-3980 GCA_042096095.1 Enterovibrio sp. | reverse complement strand
GAACTGGCGGGGTAACACTTTCTATTCCCGGCAAAAAACCACTAAAACGGGAGCCACTTGGCTCCCTTGTTTTTACGTATGTCGCGACATAGGCCAGCGCGCGTAAGTTTTTGGTCAAGGCTTCGTTGCTGACGTTGTTCAAGTCGTCACACGCTTGGTGGTAACGCTTGTCATAAGTGACATCCACTTCACCGCCAAACTGCTCGGCTTCTTCAGCACTTTTCACGCGCTCTGCGCCCGTAAACAAACCACCGAATGCTCCCCAGTCAGTAAAACCTGAAGAATCAGAACGTTTTGATAGTGCTTGAGGAACGGTGGCTTCATCGTTATCGGCAAAGAATTCATTGAACAAACTCTCGATGTCAGACGTGCCTTTTGGTGGTTCGAAATCCCAAGGATACGTATTATTCGTATCCGATAAGTCACCATCCATCACCCCGTAAATAGAGTTCGGCGAACCGATCATATCGAAGTTCAGGTATATCTTAATGGGGTTGATCTCGTTGTAGCGCGCTTCAACCATGTCACGTTGTGCATCTGTTACCTCAGAAGGATCCGCGATACCGCGTTCTTCCATGATTTGGATTTGCGCGTTGTCATGAATTGACAGAAACATTCAGCGCCGAAGCAATCATTTTTGATTCGAGCGCGTCATGCACTAAATCAATCTCTATAACCAAACTACCTGAAGATGCTCGATGTCAGAGGCCATCAGAGTGCTAACTGTCATTTTATCCATCACTTGTCACTCAAAAATTGGGGAATGCATCTAATATTAATTCTATTAGTAAAAGCTGTTACTTTTCAGGAATAAGAATCGTGTCAGAGTGTCGAGAGCGGCTTTAAACGCCGTTAGACCTTCACAATCCTAAGGGCATCAAGTGGTATTATACCCCTTGAAATCTGCATTTTTCGCGTCTCAGCGTTCTGTTTAATGACAACAGCGCACAAGTACCACTTTACTCTTCGAAACCGCAGCGTGGCGCGATTCATCTTTTTAGTGCGAACGTTATTCCACGTCAACGATCGCCAACCTAACCTCGAAACATACGGATATGAATACGAGTATTTTTGTCAGGATCAGACCCATCCTGTTTACCATTTTCGGGTTCGCAATCAGCCATAACCTTTTCTTTGTCATGCTGCCAATACGCATGAAGGAAACGGGCTACGAAACATCAAACATCGGCCTCGCAATGAGTATGTTTGCGGTTGGTGCCATCTGTGCGGGGCTTTTTGGATCGCGCGCTGTACTTCGGGCGGGGCATATTCGTGCCTTTGCCTCCATGGCTGCGACCATTTCCATCGTTTCCGTCATCCACAGTTACACCAGCAATATCTGGTTAACTGGTGGTCTGCGCATGATTGCGGGCTTTTGTTATGTCACGAGTTTTATCACTTTGGAGAGCTGGCTAAATGTGTTGAGTGATAGGAGCAACCGTGGCCGTGTTTATGCCACGTATCAAATTTGCTTCGCCGTTGGCTTTGGTACCGCACCCTTTTTATTCAGTATTTTTAGCGAAAGCGACCCAAGGTTGTTCGGCCTAATCTCTGTGTTCTTGTGCTTTTCACTCATCATTATGTCGATGAGCCGATTGCCCGCCCCTGAACTCCCCGCAAAAAGCGCACCGCTTTCACTCAAACAACTTTGGCGATATTCGCCATCAGGCACCCTTTCTTGTTTCTGTGCGGGATTGATCAACGCCGCCAGCGTGTCGCTGATTTCGCTGTACGCCTATGACAAAGAAATTTCGGGTATCTGGCTTTCACTGATATTGGGCTCTTACCAAATGGGTGGGCTACTCACGCAGTTTCCAACAGGTTGGCTCGCTGATCGCTTTGACAAACGCGTCGTCGCATCGGGATTGATGGTCATGGGGATCATCAGTAACAGTCTTATCGTGTTAGATAACTTCTACCCCTACCCCATAGAGCTCCTCGCCGTTTTGTTCTGGATATCAGGCGGGTCCGGCGTCGCCTTGTTCCCACTCGCTGTCACACAGGTGTTTGACCATATCGATGCCAAAGAAGCCATGCCTGCAACAAGCACCATGCAGATCTTACTCGGCACCGGCGGTGTCATTGGGCCTATTATTGCCAGTCAGTTGATGAACGCATTCAGCGCCGTCTGGCTGTACTACTACATCATCACGGTACACATTTTTGTGTTCACGTTTTTGATGTTCAGGAAACTGTTTGTCCGTACCGAAACATTGCCTGCAACCACACCGTTCAAGGTTAATGTTCAACCCATTCCTGGTGCATCTGAACTTGATCCAATGCTGGACTTTAAAGACACCAATACCACCAACCCAGAGTTGAAACTTTTGATTGCCGCGCTCGGGCAAAACCCATCAGACCCAGGTTTACTGATCAAACTGGCTTTGCAAGGTTCCGCGTTGAACGCCAATGACGTCGCGAAAAACATCGTCTTGGCCTATCCGAAACGTTCGGGAGAAATTCTGCGTCACTTGATAGAACAATTCCCGAAACGTCGACTCGAAGTGGCTTATTCCCTTCACGATTTGTTCATATTGAGGAAGGAACGCATCAACACACTGATCCAAGAAGCCTTATTAGATGGTGCTTCAGCCGATGAAGCCTATGCCATCATGGATTTGATTGATGAAATCAAAACAAAGCTTGAAGAAAGCAATGACATCGATGCGTCAAAGGCACAGCTGAACAACTGATCGAACGTGCCGAAATAAGGACATTTAGCGAAGGTCTGTTCGTCCTAGATTTTAGGTAACTTGTTCAATGTCGCAGGCACAATCAACTTGTGAGCAGGCCCGACGAAAAACATGTACACCTTGCCAAGACGGTTTTTAACATGCACAACGGTGCTTGCTGTGACCGTGGCACGGTTGCCATTTGGGGTGATGTGGAAGGAGACTTTCACATCGAGGTGCTTGTCTCGGTCTTCCATGATGACTTCAACGGGCGAACGGTAAATCATGGTAAAAATGCCCACGCGATCCCGGACGTTGTACTCCTTTTTCGTGGGAGCAAAATCATCGAAACCCCCCAAATTTTTTAAGCCTACTGCGGATGTAATACGATTGCGCAATCGCATCAACGCACCCACCCATTTTGGCGTGCTGTTCATTACCTGCAAATACACGTCCATCGCTGTTTCCCCGTTATAAGGGATCTCTCGCACATGATTATCAGAAAACGTCGCGTCATGACTGTATTGTTTGAGCATGACGTGGTTAGGTATTCCATCCATTGGCAATTCCTCAAAAATTTAAATCGAAAGTCATAAAATTTTCTGCTGTTTTGACCTTACGAATTGCCATGTCCAGATTCAATAGCAAAAGCCACTCAATCGCTTGCATATTCAACGCATTTAGTAGAAACCTTGACCACTACTCATAAACACTGTCGAACAAAGCGGACGTGTTACATCATCAAAAAACCATTCACTCGTACGCAATGGCATTAAAACATTCCGTTTTTCCTGACTTAATGACTGACTTACTTTTAGTGAGTCTTTAGTATCCGCCCCCAGCAAAAAGACGCTCCGCAACGACACGTCTTTTCAACAAGTTACCCGCCAAACGTCAGCTGATCCCGGTCAGTTGTTTTTCTTTTTTTATAAAGAGAGAGACAACAATTTTTGGATTCGGCATGACCACGCAAACGATTACACAAAACACCCCTACTACGTCTTGGCAAAACAAAGCCATTCTTAGCGTCGCGTTCCTGATGGCTACCACATCCGTTGGCCCAGGATTTCTTACGCAAACTGCCGTATTCACCAACATCTACAAGATGGACATGGCTTTCCCCGTCTTCGCATCAATGTTTATCACCTTCGGTATTGTGATGAACCTTTGGCGCATCGTGGGGGTATCTGGCCTTCGCATTCAAGACATCGCCAACAAAATCGCCCCAGGCGCGGGTTACTTCATCGGAATTTTACTTGCCCTTGGCGCTGTCGCCTTCAACTTCGGTAACTTGAGCGGTTCTGCGCT
>JBELME010000342.1:0-3997 GCA_042096095.1 Enterovibrio sp. | reverse complement strand
GTTCGTCCTAGCCAACCAAAATACCCGCGCATCGCGAAGCGCAAAGGGATGGAAGGCAACGTGTTGATTGAAGTCTGGCTTGATGAAGAAGGTAACCAAACCAAGCAGAATATTTTGCAAAGTTCTGGCTTCAATGAATTAGACGACGCCGCGTTGAAGGCGGTGAAAAAATGGCACTTTAACGGTTACAAAAATGACTGTGTGGCCTTAGCACACCGAGTAAGAATTCCTGTTCGTTTTAATCTGGATTAATCATGTTGGATCTACAATTTTTCTCCTCCATTCACGCACAACTTGGCATCATGACTTGGCCGCTGACACTGTTGTCAGCACTGATGCTTATGCTCATTTTCGAACGTTCCATCTTTGCCGCGCTAAACACAAAAACACGCAGTAAGAGCCTTCAGCAAGAGATCTATACCCTTTCTCTGACTGACGACAAGCAGCTAGAGCAATACGTTAAAGCACATCACCAAGACAAAGCCACCTTGTCTCAAGGCCTTTGTATGTTGATAAGCCACCGTCAATTCACCAAATCATTGCGTGAAGAAGCGGTGAGCATTTGGCTACAGAAGAAACGTCGCCAATTTACCTCTGGCCTAAAGCTGTTGAATGTCATCGGCGTACTGAGCCCGCTCATTGGTTTGCTGGGTACAGTGATTGGCCTGATCGAAATGTTTAAAGGGCTGTCTGTCACGCAAGGCGCGATTTCTCCCTCAGAACTTGCTGACGGTTTGGGCTTAGCCATGTCTACCACCGCTGCCGGCCTGTTGATTGCTCTTCCTGCTATTGCGGCATCTCAGCTGTTTAGCCTGTGGGCAGATCGCACCTTGGCGAAAATTGAATACGTATTAAACCACTTCAACTTGCACCTTGCGGGTGTGTCAGTGGATGAGAAAGGGATTTGTTGCACCAAGGTGTGCCCATCGAATTGTGACAATCAGCAAGACGCTGCCTCTAACGGCGTGAAAATGTCGGAAGCGAACACATGATCCGTTCTCAACCTCAACAAGAAGCCAGTTCCTTTACACCGGATTTGACGCCGCTGTTGGACATCATTTTCATCGTGATGGTTTTCCTGCTGCTGACCGCGAACATTCAAATCAAAACCATGGAAGTGGCGATCCCGCAAACCTCTGATTCGGCGGTGCTTGAGTCGCCGAACCAGGATGTGATTGCGATTACTGTTCTCAACGGCTCGCCATCTTGGGCATTACAAGGTGAAGCGATCCCTGAATGGCACCTGTTCACCCATGCCCTGCTTGAACTGATCAAAGCCAACCCGAATAAGCCGGTTGTGATTGCAGCCGACAAACAAGCGAGCGTCGAAAGCATGTTGAAAGTTCTAGCCTTTATGCAGAACAACAACATCAACGCCACCAATATCGTTATGGAAGAACAATGAAAAAATCTCACAAAACGTCAATGAAAGCGGCCTCTCTTCTCCTTGCCGCCTTGGTTTCTCCTTTTTCTATGGCAAACGATAACAAGGATTCTGCTGCGAAAGATGTGCGTATCGTCAGTGCGGGTTCCACAGTGACTGAATTGCTGTTCGCATTGGGTGCAGACAACAACGTGGTCGCCGTTGATCTCACCAGCCGTCATTACCTCGATGGGCGTGACATCCCAGTGATGGGGTATCACCGTCAATTGGCACCTGAAAGCCTTCTTGCATTGAGCCCTTCTCACTTGATCGGTTCTGCTGAAATGGGCCCAGATTCGACCTTGTCTCTGCTTCAAGCGGCAGACGTAGAAGTTGAAGCGCTGCCAACGGGTAACACGTTGCAAGATTTCAATACGCGCGTTGATGCCCTTTCTTCTCTTACCCATACCGAAGAGAAAGGCGAAGAAATTAAAACCGATGTCGCAACGCACATTCTGCAACTGAAGAAGAACGCGCCTGCGAAAAAGCCGAGCGTGATGTTCATGATGCTGTCAGATGGCCGCCCTCTGACCGTTGCGGGCGATGAAACCACGGTCAATACCGTGATTGAGCTAGCAGGTGGTGTAAACCCTGCAGCCGCTTCAACCACGAGCTATAAACAGCTTTCAAGTGAAGCCATTGTGCAAATGCAGCCTGAATTCATTCTGATTTCTCAACGTACACTTGATCAAGTGGGTGGTATTGAAGGCGTGTTGAAGCAACAACCTTTGCTTGCTGCAACGCCTGCCGCGCAAAACAACCGAATCATTGCCATCAATGGTTATTCGATCTTGGGTGGTTTCGGTTTGGCAAGCCTTGAACTGGCCACATCATTGAATAGCCGTTTCGTCGCTGCTGAGTAGTTTGGATATCCCATGAACGATATGATGATCCGTCGCTTACCAGCAAAAATGCTGATGATCATGGCGACGGTCTTGCTGTATATCGCCGTTGTTAGCTCCATCACATTGGGGCCAATGAACATTGGTTTCAGCGATAGTTTAAAAGCGCTTCTTCCTATTGAAGCTGATCTTCCCGCTTACGCGACCGTGATCATTCAACAAGTGCGTTTACCCCGTACCCTGTTGGCGATTGCAATTGGCGGCATTCTTGCCATGTGTGGCACCGTGATGCAGGGGTTGTTCCGCAACCCGCTGGCTGACCCTGGCATTATCGGCGTATCCGCAGGTGCCTCGTTGGGTGCAGCGATTGCCATTGTGTTGTTTGGCGGCATGATTGGCCATACTGCCTTCCTTGTATTAGGTACCGTGCCAGTGTTCGCCTTTCTTGGCGGTGCATTGGCGACGTATGCCATTTACTTCTTGGGCACAAGCAGCAACGGCACGTCAGTGACCATCATGTTACTCGCCGGTGTTGCGCTCGGCGCGATTGCAGGTGCTGGTATGGGCTTGCTGAATTACTTTGCTGATGACCAAGCGCTGCGTGATTTGTCTTTGTGGACAATGGGCTCACTGGCTGGCGCGACGTGGGATGCGATCATTCTGGCTTACGCTTCTCTCGCTATCCTTGCTTTCCTTTACCAACGTCATGCGAAACACTTAAACGCGCTGCTGTTAGGCGAAGCGGAAGCGCGCCACTTGGGCATCAACGTACAAACGCTAAAACGTACGCTGATTTTGCTCACGGCAGCGGGTGTCGGCGTGACCGTTGCGCTATCTGGCATGATTGGCTTTATTGGTCTTGTTGTCCCTCACATCGGACGGATGCTGACAGGCCCTGACCATCGCACCTTGCTTCCAGTCTCTATGTTGTTGGGTGGCTTGGTATTGCTGGTTTCAGACATGATTGCGCGTACCATCGTTGCACCGCTTGAGATCCCTGTCGGTATCATTACCGCGGCGATCGGTGCCCCATTCTTCCTGGGCTTACTCCTGAAACAACGAGGACGTTTGGCATAATGAGTATCGAGATAAAGAACGCGTCGTTAACGCTTGGGAACAAGGTACTGCTGGATAATTTCAGCACTGCCATCAACGGTGGCGAGCTCACCATTATCCTTGGTCCAAACGGCACAGGAAAAAGCTCCCTGCTCAAACTCTTCAGTCAGGAGTGGCCGTGTAATGGTGAGCTGTCTTTTTATGGCAAATCAGTAAAAGCGTGGAAACCGGCCGAATTGGCGGAATCTGTGGGTATTCTTCCACAGTACAGTTCGTTGACCTTCGCTTTCACGGTAAGAGAAGTGGTTGAACTCGGCGGCCTTGCCTTACGCGCTTCCCAAAAAACCATAACTGCGATTGCGGAAGAGAAAATGCAGGTGACAGATGTATTGCATCTTGCAGAACGTCTCTATCCAAGCCTGTCTGGCGGTGAAAAACAACGTGTGCATTTAGCGCGCGTATTGACGCAGCTCTCTCAATCACCAAGAGACACCGTATTGATGTTGGATGAGCCCACATCGGCACTGGATATCGGACACCAGCACAAGACATTGCGATTGGCTAAACAGCTGGCCTCAGAGGGATCGACGGTGATCGCCGTGATCCACGATCTTAATCTTGCTGCGCAATATGCTGACCGTATTATTATGCTGAACAACGGACACATCGTGGCAGA
>JBELME010000341.1:0-4043 GCA_042096095.1 Enterovibrio sp. | reverse complement strand
GGGACGCCTTGATCATAACGTCAGTAAAGCTCGCTGAATCCGGCATCTTCAAGTTATTTGGGTATAGACCCAATAACCAAGGGCTAACGTATTCATAAAATTCTGAAAGGTTTGAGTCGTACTTAATAATGCATAATCAAAAACGCCCTCTGTATATTCCCTACGCTGGTCCAGCGCTACTTGAAACGTCGCTACTGAACAAAGGCAGTGCATTTTCCGTTGAAGAGCGTATGTTTTTCAACCTCGAAGGTTTGCTGCCAGAAGCAATCGAATCCATTGATGAGCAAGCTGAGCGTGCCTATAAGCAGTACAAGCACTTTGAAAACGACATGGATAAGCACATTTACTTGCGCAACATCCAAGACACCAACGAAACGCTCTTCTACCGTTTGGTGAATAACCATGTCACTGAAATGATGCCAATCATTTATACGCCAACCGTTGGCGCGGCGTGTGAAAACTTCTCGAACATTTACCGTCGTGGCCGTGGTCTGTTTATCTCTTACCCAAACCGTTTCCGCATCGACGAAATGCTGAACAACGCATCACGCCATAACGTAAAAGTTATCGTTGTGACCGACGGCGAACGTATTCTTGGTCTTGGTGACCAAGGCATCGGCGGCATGGGCATTCCAATCGGTAAATTGGCGCTTTACACCGCGTGTGGCGGTATCAGTCCGGCTTACACCCTGCCAATCGTGTTGGATGTTGGCACGAACAACCCCCAACGTCTTTCTGACCCGATGTACATGGGCTGGCGTCATTCCCGCGTAACGGGCCAAGATTATGACGATTTCATTGAAGAATTTATTCAAGCCGTTCAGCGCCGCTGGCCTGATGCACTAATCCAGTTTGAGGATTTTGCACAAAAGAACGCCATGCCACTGCTGGAACGTTATAAAGATCGCGTTTGTTGCTTTAATGATGATATTCAAGGCACCGCAGCCGTGACGGTGGGTTCATTGATTTCAGCCTGCAAAGCCGCAGGCACAATGCTGTCTGAGCAGCGCATTACCTTCTTAGGCGCAGGTTCAGCAGGTTGTGGTATTGCAGAAGCGATCATCGCGCAAATGGTGTCAGAAGGCATCAGCGATGAAGAAGCCCGTGAGCGCGTGTTCATGGTTGATCGTTGGGGCTTGTTGGTTGACAGCATGCCTAATCTGCTCGATTTCCAACAGAAGGTGACGCAAAAACGTGATGTTCTCAAAGACTGGGAAGCGGAAGATCAAAACCTTTCTCTGCTGGACGTCGTCAAGAACGCGAAACCGACTGTACTTATCGGTGTTTCCGGTGCGCCAGGTCTGTTTAGCGAAGACGTGATCAAAGCAATGCACGAGCACTGTGCGCGCCCTATCGTGTTCCCACTATCCAACCCAACCAGCCGTGTTGAGGCGACGCCGTTTGATATCCTACGTTGGACGAATGGTGAAGCATTGGTTGCAACGGGCAGCCCGTTTGACCCTGTTGTGCTTGATAACGGTCAAATCTACCCAATCGCACAATGTAACAACAGCTACATCTTCCCGGGCATCGGTTTGGGTGTGCTGGCTGTTGATGCGAAACGTGTGACAGACGAGATGCTGATGGAATCAAGCCGTGCGCTGTCTGAGTGTTCACCACTGGCGAAAAACGGTACAGGCGCCCTGCTTCCACCGCTGGAAGAAATTCACGATGTGTCTAAACACATTGCACTAGCCGTAGCGAAGAAAGCGATTGAACAAGGTGTTGCACTAGAATTGGCAGAAGACGCACTGAAAGAAAAAATCGATGCGATTTTCTGGCAACCAAAATATCGCCAATATAAGCGTACATCGTTCTAATCAAAAAGTTGGCCGCAAGCCCCCAAGCTTGCGGCTGTTCTCTTTGTCATTTACGTCCCTTTGTTATAACCTTCTGGTTCATCAAAGAATTAAAGCCTCGTCTATTTGCTCATGTCTTTTCGTAAACTCGCCATCACCATGATCCTCCTCATTGTCGCTTCTGTACTCAGTATTGCGGCAATGGATATCTGGGTGTCATACCAAGCGAAAGGAAGGATTTACAGCGCCATCGAGTACACGCCTGCGCGTCATGTCGCCCTCGTACTAGGCACAAGCAAATACATAGGCAAAACAAGAAACCCTTATTACACCTACCGTATTGAAGCCGCCCAAGCGCTTTATCAAGAGAATAAAGTGGATGTGCTTTTACTCAGTGGCGACAACGCCCACCGTTCGTATAACGAGCCGTGGACGATGAAACGTGACATGCTTAAAGCAGGTATCCCAGACGAACACATTGTGTTGGATTACGCTGGGTTTAGAACGCTCGATTCTGTGATCCGCGCGAGAGAGGTCTTTGATGCTGATGAATTCACCATCGTCACGCAAGCCTTCCACTGCGAACGCGCTCTATTCATTGCTGACCATTACAATATTGATGCTATTTGCCTTGCTGTTCCGAGTCCAAAAGGCTTAGCCGGTCTGAAAATTCGAAGCCGAGAAACCTTAGCACGCGTGAAAGCCTTGCTTGATATCTACGTGCTGGATGTTCAGCCTAAGTTTCTTGGCCCGAAAGAAACGATCTCTGTTGATGAGAACAATACGCACACACTTGCACCTTCTGAACCAGAGCCAACATCTGAGCCAGAACCAGTGTCTGAATCTGAACATTCAAACAAAGACAATACCTCTGAAGCACAATAAACACCCACTACATTATTGAATAACGGGTGGATTTATACCCATTTTTAACTTTCCTCATCTCAAATTTAAACACCAAAGCAACACCTTATTAATATTGTGTGTTCACGCCCGATTTACTCACCCTGTTTTGCGCATAATACTTCCGATCTCTGAGTGTATAGCTCTAAAAATTACAAAAATAACCCTACATATCCATAAAGGAAGTCGATATGACAGCATTAACTATTGCTTTCAAAGATTGGCTGTTTAACAGAAATAGCCTGATCTTATTAGCGGACATTGCACTTTTCGCAGTCCTATTGAATGTATTGCCCTACGAAAAAGACGTTGTTATTGGCTTGAGCCTGCTTATCTTCATCGCAGTGTTATGGTTAACAGAAGCTTTGCATGTCAGCATTACCGCACTCATGGTGCCAGTGCTTGCAGTCGGCTTGGGGGTTTTCCAAACACCCGCGGCGATGGCTAATTTTGCCAACCCGATTATTTTCCTTTTCCTTGGTGGCTTTGCACTTGCCGCGGCGTTGCATGTTCAAAAGCTAGATCAAGCCATTGCTGACAAAGTGTTGATCGTCGCGAAAGGCAAAATGAGCGTGGCAGTGATGATGTTGTTTGGTGTTACTGGTGGCCTTTCTATGTGGATATCAAACACTGCAACAACCGCCATGATGCTGCCATTGGTGTTGGGCGTGCTTAGCAAAGTCAACGCCAAACAAGAGCGCGGCACGTATGTTTTTGTGTTGCTGGGTATCGCTTACTGCGCCAGTGTCGGCGGTATCTCTACCATTGTTGGCAGCCCACCAAACGCCATTGCAGCAGCAGAAGTAGGCTTAAACTTTGTTGATTGGATGAAACTTGGATTACCGATCACCATGGTGCTTCTCCCTGTGACTGTCGGTTTGCTGTATGTTCTCACCAAGCCAAACCTAAAGCACACGTTTGAACTTGATCATTCTCCTATCGAATGGAATAGCAGCCGCCGTCTAACATTATTGATTTTCGGCCTCACCGTGTTCTGTTGGATTTTCAGTAAGCCGATAAACCAAATGTTAGGGGGCTTGAGTAAGTTCGACACACTCGTGGCTATCTCCGCCATCATATTGCTAGGCGCAACCCGCGTGGTGAAGTGGAAAGACATCGAAAAATCGACAGATTGGGGGGTATTGCTTCTGTTCGGTGGTGGCTTGTGTCTAAGCAACGTATTGAAAGCCACAGGCACCAGTGTTTTCTTGGCTGAATCACTCAGCGGCTTCTTATCCTCAGCAGGCGTATTCTTCACCTTGCTCACTGTGGTTGCCTTTGTCGTGTTCTTGACTGAGTTTGCCAGTAACACGGCCAGTGCCGCCTTGCTTGTCCCTGTAT
>JBELME010000340.1:0-4024 GCA_042096095.1 Enterovibrio sp. | reverse complement strand
CATGATGCCAGCACCTAATACGGATGCACGTTCTGTTGCTTTACCGGCTTTAGCCGCTTTCTTTGCTTCTGCTTTTAAGTATTGGTCATTGAGGAAGATGCCGACCAAGGCTTGGGTCACTTCGTTTTTCGCGAGCTTAACGAAATGCTTGTTTTCAACCACAAGTGCGTCGTCACGGCCGCTTCGCGCTGCTTCTTCAATAGAGATAACGGCGGTCATTGGCGCGGGATAGTGTGGGCCTGCAACACGAGCAACCATGCCTTTTGCCATGGTGAAGCTCATGGTGGCTTCCATCTTGTTCAGTTGCAGTGGCGCTTTTTTCTGTGCGCGACGTGATTGCCAATCAAGCTTTCCTTCAACGGCTTGTGTCGCCAGTTGAATTGCGGCATCACGAAGGTCATCCGGTGCAGTTACTGCATCAACCAAACCGAGTTTCAGTGCGGCTGGGGCTTTGCTTTCTTTACCCGCGGTGATGAGTTCCATCGCGGTATCAGCCCCTAATAGGCGAGGCATACGAACTGTGCCGCCAAACCCGGGCATGATGCCCAGTTTCGTTTCTGGCAAACCAATGCGTGCCGTGGAATCTGCAATACGGAAATCTGTCGCTAAGATACACTCACAGCCACCGCCTAATGCATACCCAGTGATCACTGATATGGTCGGGAAGGGCAGATCTTCAAGCTTGTTGAAGATGTTGTTCGCGTGAGTGACCCATTCTGAGAGCTCATTTTCGGGTTTGGCAAACAAACCTAAAAACTCAGTGATGTCGGCACCGACAACAAAGGCGCTTTTTGCAGAGGTAAGAAGCAGGGCTTTTACGTCTGTCTCTTTTGCTAATGCGTCTAAGGCTTCGTTGAGGCTTTCCAGCGTTGCAAGGTCAAATTTGTTAACAGAACCTGGTGCGTCGAGGTTGAGTTCCGCAAGGCCATTTTCCAAATAGCGTACGGACAGCGTGTCACCTTGGTAAATCATGTTCTATCTCCGTATTGCCAGCTCTATGTCTGGTTATTGGTTTACCGTAAATAGGATTGTTCTGGTAAGACCAGTTAATTCAGTCTGAACGTCACCGATCAATAAAGCAACCAAAATGTTAAACGATTGTTTAAATCAAGTGTTTGATCTGTGTCTCAACGTGTTGGAGACATTGTGAAACCCGTAAACGCGGTTAGCCGTGAAAAGGTGTTACTGTGTTAACATCCCGCGCCTTTTATATGATAGGTCTATGTAATGAATATCACCCCTTATCTGATCCCGGCAGAAGCTGTTGTGTCAGAAGAGGAAATAAAGAAGAGTCGCTTTATTACCTACTTAGCTCATACGCCGGGCGTTGAAAGCGCAAAAGCGTTTGTTGCAGATATCAAAGCGCGACACGGCGATGCCCGCCATAATTGCTTGGCATTTGTGGCTGGGCGTCCTGATGATTCGATGTCTTGGGGCTTTAGTGACGATGGAGAACCTTCAGGAACGGCGGGGAAACCAATCCTTGCTCAGCTCACAGGTTCAGGTGTTGGTGAGATAACCGCAGTGGTTACTCGCTACTATGGTGGTATTCGATTAGGAACGGGTGGCTTGGTTAAAGCCTATGGCGGAGGGGTTCAACAAGCGCTGACAAAACTTGCAACAAACGAAAAGGCAATTACGGTCCAGTTCACACTAAGCTGTGAATACCCTCACATTGCCTTGATTGAATCCATCTTGGCATCTCACAACGCGGTTCAGGTTAATACTGAATTCAGCCATAATGTGTTGATGACAGTGGAAGTGGATGCACGGAGTGCCGACCAGATCGCCAGTGAGATATTCAATCGCACACGGGGTCAGGTGAGTGTTACCGGGCTAGATAATAAATCATGATTCAGGGCAACCCCTGGATACAAGGAATGCGCCGTCTCAGGCTATGCAGTTTCGTTCAATAATTCGAATTGTCGGGTTACTCCTGGCACTATTTAGTATCACCATGCTGGCACCAGCACTGGTGGCATTTATCTATCGAGACGGTGAGGGTTTCCCTTTCGTTCTTACTTTCTTTCTCCTACTCGCGGGTGGTGGCATGCTGTGGTTTCCGAACCGCCGCTATCGCCATGAACTCAAAGCCAGAGATGGCTTCCTGATTGTTGTATTGTTTTGGACGGTTATCGGGAGTGCTGGGTCAATCCCGTTCATGCTCTCCGAGCAGCCTTCGATGTCAGTGACTGATGCCTTTTTTGAATCCTTTTCTGGGCTGACAACGACAGGTGCAACAGTGATGGTCGGTCTTGATGACTTACCTAAAGCAGTATTGTTCTATCGCCAGCTTCTGCAGTGGTTCGGCGGTATGGGTATCATTGTATTGGCTGTTGCGATTTTGCCCGTGCTCGGTATCGGTGGTATGCAGCTTTATCGCGCAGAAATTCCCGGCCCAGTAAAAGACAGTAAGATGACACCAAGGATTGCGGAAACCGCAAAAGCGCTTTGGTACATCTACCTCGCGCTGACCTTGTCGTGTGCATTCGCTTATTGGCTGGCTGGGATGAGCGTCTTTGATGCAATCAGTCATAGCTTCTCAACCGTCGCGATTGGAGGGTTCTCGACCCATGATGCGAGCATCGGCTATTTCAATAGTCCGGCGATTAACTTCATCACGGTCTTTTTCCTCTTTATATCGGCATGTAACTTTTCGCTGCACTTTGCCGCATTCTCGAGTGGCAAATTGCACCCAGGGTACTATTTTAAAGATCCCGAATTTCGCGCGTTTATCGTGATTCAGGTGATTTTGCTTTCTATCGTCTTTTGGATGTTGTTAAGTCACAGTACTTACGATTCTGAGTTTGAAGCCTTTAACCAAGCCATTTTCCAAACCGTTTCGATCAGTACAACTGCAGGCTATACCACAACAGGGTTTTCCGAGTGGCCATTGTTCTTGCCCGTGCTTTTGCTTTTCTCTTCCTTTATTGGCGGATGTGCGGGCTCGACAGGGGGCGGGATGAAAGTGATCCGAATCTTGCTACTTTCTCTACAAGGTTCTCGAGAGTTAAAACGTCTTGTTCACCCAAGGGCGGTTTACACCATTAAAGTCGGTAACAAAGCATTGCCTCATCAAGTTGTTGATGCGGTCTGGGGATTCTTCTCTGCGTATGCCTTGGTCTTTGTTCTTTGTATGTTGGCGCTGATAGCGACAGGTCTTGATGAGTTGAGTGCATTCTCAGCCGTGACTGCAACGCTTAATAACTTGGGTCCTGGCTTAGGCGAAGTTGCAGTGCATTTTGGTGATATAAATGACAGCGCGAAGTGGGTGCTGATCGTTTCAATGCTTTTTGGGCGATTAGAAGTTTTCACCTTACTGGTATTATTTACCCCAACTTTCTGGCGCAGTTAGTCAGCAAACGCCTTTTAGCTATATAAGGATAATTCGTGAAAAAAGCGCTTTTACTTCACTCGAGCCGTGAAGGGCAAACCGTCAAAATTCTTCGTTATATAGAGAAGGAGCTGGCCGATACGCATCAATGTGAGCTGGTGGATCTCCATGAGACACCAAACGTCGACTTCGCGCACTACGATAAAGTTATGATTGGCGCCTCAATTCGCTATGGTCATTTAAACAAGAAGCTTTATACGTTCATTGAAAAGAACCTTACTGAATTAAACAACGCGAAGGCTGCTTTCTTCTGCGTGAACCTAACCGCGAGAAAGCCAGAGAAGGATACGCCAGAAACCAGTGTCTATATGAAGAAGTTCTTAACGCTCTCTCCTTGGCAGCCTAAATTACTCGATGTGTTTGCCGGGGCGCTCTATTACCCTCGTTATAAATTCTTCGATCGTGTGATGATTCAGTTCATCATGAAGATGACAGGAGGGGAAACTGACCCGACAAAAGAAATTGAGTACACCAATTGGGACCGCGTTAAGCTGCTTTCAGAGCGATTCGGCTCGCTTTAACATCACATTGATTGAAAAATGGCCGAACAGGCCATTTTTCATAAAAAACCACCCAAAAGCCCTTGCCAAGATCTGAACCGTCCCTATAATGCGACCTCACTGACACGGC
>JBELME010000339.1:0-4061 GCA_042096095.1 Enterovibrio sp. | reverse complement strand
GTTGTCGTGCAATCATGCCGTACAGCACAAGTACAACGCTGGGGGGGGGGACGAGAATACCCAGAGAGCTGCCGGCTTGAATCACCCCTGTGACCATGATCTTGTCATAGCCTCGCCGCAGCAGTTCGGGCAAGGCGATGCTGGCACCAATCGCCATGCCTGCCACACTGAGCCCGTTCATGGCTGATACCTCGACCATGAGCAAAATGGTCCCGATGGCAAGCCCACCATGTATGGGGCCCATCCAGACATGGAACATCTTATACAGATCTTCGGCGATGCCTGATTCTGAGAGCATGTACCCCATGAAGATGAATAAAGGGAGCGTTAACAGCGGATACCATTTCATCAACTTCATGGCTGCACCAAAGGCGATTTCAGAGCCACCGTCTCCCCATAGCAGCAAAGAGGCAATCACCGCCACGGAACCAATGGCGGCAAACACGCGCTGGCCAGTAAGCAACATCAGCATCATGGACGAGAACATCAACAAGGCGATCAATTCATAACTCATTGGCCGTTCTTCTGCTGGTTACTGTCGTTTTGCTTTGGATGTTCGCCGTCGTTTCTTGGCATTCGCAACGTGGCGAGATCTTTCAGTAGGACAGCGCTGGCCTGCAGCAGCATCAAGAAAACAGCGATACACATGGTGGTTTTTATTGGCCACATATAAGGTCGCCATGCGGAGTAGCTGCGCTCACCATATTCAAAGGCATAAGCGGTGCTCGAGATGCCGCCATAGAGCAACACACCGAGATACACCATGAGAAAGAGGACGGTGAAGCAATCAACGAACGTTTTTGTTCGCGGTGACCAGTCGCCGTATAGCAAATCCATTCGGACATGTCCGTTCAGATGCATGGAATAAGGTCCCCCCAGCATGTAGTAAGCGACCATGGCAAATTGCGCCATTTCCAGGGTCCATAGAGAGGGAAAGAAAAAGGTTTTAGAAATGGAGGAATACAACAAAACGCCAAGCATGACGAAAATCAGATACATGGCAAATCGGCCTACGTAGTAGTTGATTGATTCAACAAAACGGACATAGGCTGCCAATGGCGAAGGCAGATAATCCAACGGCGCGTTGGCATCATCCTTTGATATCTGCATTGTGTACTCCTTTTCTCACAATTGAGCGTTATGATTTGGCGGCATGATGACGAAGAAAAGCCAATATCCAACCCGTTACACGTTCACTGTCTGCTTGGCGAGAAAGGGATGCCTGACATGCTGAAATAACATCTTGTGGAATACGATCACGCCGAAACTCCATTAAGTCGTGGGAATAGTCACGGCTGAATTCTGGGTGACCTTGAATGGCTAAAAAGTTGCCGCCCACGGTGAACATGGAAAGGGGACAAAAAGCATTTCCTGCCAAGGGCTTACTATCAGGCGGTAAGATGGACACCTGATCTTGATGGCTAACAACCAACGAAAAATCATGCAAGTCGGGGTCGACCCAGGGCGCCGATTTAGCAATGTCATCTTTCAAAAACTTGCTGGTGGCAATCCCCACGCCCCAGCCTTTTGTTGAACGCTCTACTTCGCCGCCCAGCGCTTGCGCCATCATTTGATGACCAAAACAGATACCAACCGTGGGTTTTTTGAGGGTGTATAACATAAGGACAAAGGCTTCAAAGCGCCTGATCCATGGCAGCTCATCGTAAACGCTAAAGCGGCTCCCTGAGATTATGTAACCATCGCATTCATTGATGTCTAGGGGATATTGTCCGTCCATGACGCGATAAAACGTGAGTGAGAGCGAGGGATCCGCCTTCAACAAAATCGATTCAAACATGTTGGGGTAATTCAGATGATCGACTTGAAGTTCAAGTGTCACATCGTCGCAGAGCAATACACCGACTCTCATGCATTTCACTCACTGATGGTTGGTACACGTGCTGTGATCATGGCAAATCGTCACTGTGGCTTTTTGGGTGCTAACTCAGTGCATTGCCGTTCACGGCGTTCATGAAAAGTTGGCTGTAGGCTTCAGCGTTAAAGGCAATGGGGTTGCCGCCTGCAGATGGGTCTTTGACAGACATTTGTCCGACAAGGGCTGCGTCTTCGACGGTGATACCTATCTCACTGAGGCTATGGGGAATGCCCAGTTCTTCCCGCAGCGCAAGCACCCATTCGAGAACCGTGTCTGTGCCACTGTCTTTAAACGTTAACCCCAGATAATGGGATAGCCTCGTCATTTTTTCTTCAATTTCACTGCGGTTGGCGTTGAGCACATAGGGCATCAAAATGGCGTTAAGCAATCCATGATGGCTGTTGTAAAGAGCGCCTAATGTGTGGGCGAGTGCATGCATCGCGCCCAAGCCTTTTTGAAAGGCCGTTGCGCCCATGCTCGATGCCACCAAAAGCTGCATACGTGCTTCGCTGTCGTTTCCATGTGTAACCGCAGTGGGAAGGTAGTTTTTGACTAAGCGGATCCCTTCGATGGCAATGCCTTCAGCCATGGGATGAAAGCTGTGAGAACACAGGGCCTCAAGGTTGTGAGAGAGCGCATCCATGCCTGTCGCGGCAGTGATTGCCGAGGGCAGTTCAAGGGTCAACGTAGGGTCTAAGATGACCTGTTTAGGCACCATGTTTGGGTGGAAAATAATGATTTTGCGTTTTTGGCCTTCGTGGGTAATGACCGACGCGCGGCCGACTTCAGAGCCCGTGCCCGCCGTGGTTGGAATAGCAATGATTGGGGCGATGGCATCTGGGTTAGCGCGAAGCCAGTTATCGCCAACATCTTCAAAATCCCAGAGTGGATGAGCTTGGCAAGCAGAAAGTGCAATGGCTTTGGCACAATCCAATGCTGAGCCACCCCCTAAAGCAATCACGCCGTCATGCTGGCCTTCTACAAAAACAGCGTTCCCATCTTCCACGTTTTGGCCCGTAGGGTTGCCTTGAACATGGCTAAATAAGCTCACCTCAAGCCCTGCGTTGACACATAAATCAATGGCGGTCTGTGTCATGGACATGGCGGCAATGCCGGGGTCTGTGACCAACAATGGATTGCGAATACCGAGCTTTAAACACGCATCAGGCAAGGTTGAAAGCGCGCCTTCACCTGCAATCATGGCGGTGGGGTAGTGCCAAACGGACATACTCATACTCTCGGCTCCTAGCGTTTAAAGTGAAATGATTTAGGACGGGTTAAATGCTCAAACCCAATCTGAGAGAGGGTGCAACCGCGCCCGCTGTTTTTGATGCCCACCCAAGCAAGGGCAGGGTCGAGATAGTCACAGCGGTTTAGAAACACCGTGCCCGATTCAACGTGATCAGCCAGGTACTCACCACGTGATTCATCTTCGGTGAAAATCGCCGCGGTGAGGCCAAACTCACTGTCATTCATGAGCGAGATGGCTTCGTCATCATCGCGAACGGCTTGAATGCCCAAAACAGGGCCGAAGGATTCTTCCGTCATTACACGCATGGAGTGATCGACATTGATCAAGAGTTGGGGCGCGAGATAGGGCGTTCCTTGCTCACTGGCAGAAAACAACTCCTCGTTAATGAGTGCTTTCGCGCCATGCTGAATGGCTTTGTTCTCTCACGAAATTGGCGGCGGCTGTTTTTACCAAAGGACCCATGGTGGTGTCAGGGTTGTCAGGACGGCCTAATCGATAATTGGTCACAAGTTCAATCGACTTCGCAACCACATCGTCAAATACGCTGTGATGAACATATAAACGTTCCATGCCACAGCATGATTGGCCGGAATTGAAGAAGGCCCCATCAATGACCGTGTCGACGGCGTTGCTGATGTCAGCATCTTCGCGTATGTATGCCGGGTCCTTTCCACCCAGCTCGAGGCCGACACTGATAAACCGTCCTGCCGCAGCGCGCTCAACCACAGCGCCGCCAGGCACTGAACCGGTAAATGCGACGTGGCGAATTTGAGGATGCTGGATAACAGATTCGGTATCAGCGTGGGTGAGATGCAGGTATTGATACACGCCTTCTGGCAGGCCAGCGTCGGTGAACGCGGCCACCATTCTTTCCGCGCAAAGTGGTGTTTGAACCGAATGTTTGAGCAACACGGTATTCCCAGCAAGCAGCGC
>JBELME010000338.1:0-4062 GCA_042096095.1 Enterovibrio sp. | reverse complement strand
GAGTTAGCGTCCGTCCAGTCGCTTGGGCCGAATGTGCCTGTTTTCATGCTGCCCATCATTGCCACGATTGAACTGGTCAAAACGATGCGTTTTACGCCCGCGTGTTCACCTGCACGAAGTGCGCGCAGCGATCCTTCAACGGCGGGTGTGATCATTTCTTCTTCTGTTTTTGGATTCGCGATCGCGAAGGGCGACGCGATGTGCATGATGTAATCGCACCCTTCAGCAGCCTCTTTCCAACCTTGGTCTGATGTGAGGTCGAGTTGCACAAACGTAAGGTGTTGAGTATCAACAGAGGCTGCCGCAAGTGTAATCAGCACTTCGTCAGCTTTCTTCATGTCACGAATTGAACCACGCACCTCAAACCCCTGATTTAAAAGCTCTTTGGCGCAATGCAATCCGATAAAACCTGATATCCCCGTGACTAAAACTCTCTCTCTTGTGTTGTGCGACATGTTACGCTTCCTCATTGATTGTTTATTTAAGTACCATGCGGTACATTAAGTAATCAAAAACGTCATGTCAACATTAAATACCAGATGGTACTTATTAATGAGCCTAGATTCAGTTAAAGCGCCGAGAGGCCGACCAAAAACGTTAAATAGGAATCATACCCTTGAGATTGCGATGCTTGCCTATTGGCAAAGCGGTACGCGTGATGTGTCGATAAACGAAATCTGTCGGCAAGCCAATGTGTCCAAACCTGGCTTATACCGTGAGTTTGGTAACGAAGATGGCTTGATGACAGCGGTACTCCTTGCCTACTTACAGGCCGTGCTCATACCACTGTTGGAAATACTTCAAAGTGAACGCCCATTTCAGCAGGTTTTAGATGAATTGGTGACGTTCATTGCGCAAGATCCACCTGAACAGCAGGTTCCTAAAGGGTGTTTAATGGTGAAGATGCGTGAATCTAGGATGTCGCTAGGGCAAGAGACCCAGTCACAGATAGTGAAATCCCATAAAGAGATTCTGGGAATGTATGAAAGGTGGATTCAAGATTGTAAAGATAACGGAAGTTTCCGTTCTGAAATGTCACCTGCGTTTGCCGCTGACTATATTGATGCGCAATTGACGAGCGCCCTCGCACAACTTGCAAGAGGGGAAGATAGCACCAATGTAAAACGTATCTTGGAGACATCGTTGTCAGTGTTTCGTTGAACACTTCTAGCAGACATCATCTCTCTTTTTAAAACGCACCGTTTCGGTGCGTTTTTGTTTATGCCCCTTTTTTAACGGTTTACTCTCACAGACTAAACAGAAAGTTAGCGATCGCTAATGGATAATGATGCCTGCTTCGCGAGATTTAGCAGGAGCATCCATTGTGAAAGAAGTGCGGAGATAACATGAAAGAAATAACACGCATAAACCATGCAGGGCTGCGCGTTCGTGATCTGGGTATCACGCGTGAGTTTTATGAAAAGCTGGGGTTTGTTTTTATCGTGGGGCCTATCGGACCAGAGCCCGTCGCTGTGATGGAGCACCCCGCGGGAATTAACATCAACTTTATTCTCAATACGTCTGACGATGCGTCTGAAAAAAATATCCTTTCGGATATGCCAGTCAAACACACAGGGTTTACCCACTTTGCATTAGAAATTACAGATGTAGAAGGAGTGAAAAACACGCTGGCCGACCACAATATTCCAATCACTGAAACCATCCATTTACCTGATGGCACAGAATTCTTCTTTATACGAGATCCTGATGGCAACGTGATTGAATTTCACAAACCTGCGTCATAGTCGTCGATGCCCTTTTAGGGACGAACACGCCAGTGCTTAGCGCTATGTAAACATCGATAAACAATAAAACATCAGGACGTGTTGAATGAACCAGAAACTCGAAAATGCAAAAGCGCTCTACATGGAAGGGATCAGGGACGGTCACGCGCGTCAGGCCGTTGAAAAATATACCGGTGATCGCTATACCCAACACTCAACGGGTGTGAAAGATGGTGCGGCAGGTTTTATCGAATTCTTTGAACCTTTCCTTGAACGAAATCCGATTCGACACATTGAAATTGTGCGTGGTTTTACTGATGGACAGCATGTGTTTATGCAAGCGTACCAAAGCTTGAACAATGGTGAGTACAAATGGGTCACCATGGATTTTTTCGACACAGATGCGAATGACAAAATCATTGAACACTGGGATGTGATTGCAGAGTACGTGGGTGAAACTGCATCAGGGCGCACTCAGGTTGACGGTGCAACGGAGATTACTGACACCGGCGACATGGCGACAAACAAAGCGCTGGTGCGTGCGATGATCGAAGATTTGCTGATGCCAAACGGCGACCTTGGTAAAGCCGACGAGTATATCGCTCAGGATTATATCCAACACAGTGTGGATATCGCCGATGGCCGTGATGCGTTTGTAAACATGCTGACATCGTTAGAGCGTGCGCTTTGGTATCAAGAGATCGTGTTGTTGATTGGTTGCGGTGACTTTGTGGCAACGCTAAGCCGAACCACGGTGGATGGCCAAGAATACGCCCAAACGGATTTATTCCGCGTGGAAAATGGCAAGGTGGTGGAACACTGGGATGCTGCAGAGCCCGTTCCCGCTGCAGAAGAACTGGCGAACAGCGGTAAATTTTAAGTATCAATAACCCGCCATAAAGGCGGGTTATTTTTATCTACGCAGATACGTAAGGTAAGTTAATCGTTGCAGTCGTCTTCTCGCGAAATCTCGCGAGCGATGTGTTTACCGTCGATGATGATACCTTCAACTTCGATACGTTCACCGCTTAAGTTATCGAAATCAATGCGGTCTTCGTATTCTGTATTAGCATCAGTCACGATGGCTTTGCCATTGATGGTGAACGAAAGGGTGTCGCTATCAATGTCAGTAACGAAGCCTTCTTCTTCAAACTCGAATTGATCCCAATCGATATCAAAATCGAAATCGTCTTCAAATTCTATTTCTTTGGCGTACACCGCGTTGCCTTGTTTGCCGATCTCTACGTCGACCAACGCACCTGCTACAAGGTTATTTTTGTTACCATCATCAAACTCAGTGGTTGAGCGCACCGCAATACGGCCACGGTAGTTCAGTTCGAATTCGTTTTTGTCTTTCGCAACCCAAGTCACGATACCTTCGATTTCGCCGTCATTTGGGAAATCGTTGTAGGTTTCAATGGTGATACGGCTTGGAATAAGCTCGCCATTACTTTCATTGTATTGGCCTTGAACTTCAACCCACATACCATCAGCTAGCGCGCGTTTATCTTCAACGACCTGTGGATCAAATGAGATTTTTAGAGATTGACCAATTTTGAATGATTGGTTGTTCATGTCTAACGCTGACACGCGACCTTCCGCCACCATTTCGCCTTCAAGTGGGTCTTGTAGGAACTTCACCACAGACAACACTTTGTAACCCGCGTTAGCGGTTGGCATTGACGACACCATTACCCAGTCGTCGTTTTCGATGTTGGTTGAAAGAGGTGGGAACTTGAGGCTAACGCCAGCAATGGAGAAAGTGTTTCTCAGACGGTTAATGTTTTCAATTTGACCGATAAAGGTTGGCTCAAGCTCCACACTGCCGTTGGTTGCGCGAGATTGATTGCTGACTTTTACCATCATGTTGGGTTCGAGTGTCAGCATGTCTTGATCAAACGTTTGGCCTTGGAACGAGGCCGACGTGGCTTGGTATTCGTAGCCATTGACGGTCACTGTCGTTTTAGACACGCTATCAATTGTTCCTTCAATCGCAGAAGGCGCAGCTTGTGCTTATGAATCACTTCCGCCATCGCTGCCACCACAGCCAAACAAGGCAAAAGTTACCATTGAAAGAAAAGCATATCGTTTCATTTTATAAGCCTTAAAAAGTGATGCTGCTTAATGAGCGGCGGGAATCTATCACAACGAATTCCCCGAAGATTCATCACTTTTGTCAGCTTTCTGTTAATTTGGATATTACTCTTAAGACATGACTAATTATCTGGTGGGTCATCGCGATTTTTCGCCAAATGACAAGAGGTTAGAGGTTAAGTAGAGGACGATGAGAGAAACGATGTCAGTTTTTGTTGTTCAGTATCGTTAAAGATGACATAGC
>JBELME010000337.1:0-4083 GCA_042096095.1 Enterovibrio sp. | reverse complement strand
ACCGAGTTTGTTGATACACACGGCGTGCCCGACGAAGAAATTCTGGTGACGCTCGACGTGGCCGCATCCAGCGCATTAGGAAAATCGGCACTTTCTCTGTCCAATGCGATTTCAGGCGCAGACGCGAAAAATTCTGCGGGGGAATTACACAGCAAAGACAACCGTTTTCAGCTCGAAGTGGCTGGCGCTCTTGACTCAGTGGATCGCATCAAACAAGTCCCTGTTGCGATTGATAACAGTGGCTTCTTAGTGCGCTTGGAAGACATCGCGACCGTGACACGCGCAGCAGCCTCGCCTTCCGAACAAATTGCACTGATTGATGGCAAACCGTCGGTGCTCATCTCCGCGCGTATGCAAAGCGATATCCGTGTTGATCGCTGGACAGCATCCACCGATAGAATGCTCGACGCATTCCGCGCAGAACTGCCAGACAACATTGTCTTAACGCCAATCTTTGCACAAAACCGTTATACAGAATCTCGATTGTCAGACCTGATGGGCAGCCTTGCCATGGGCTTTGGCTTGGTATTGATCGTGTTGTTTGTGACTTTGGGGATGCGCTCTGCGCTGCTCGTGGCCTTGTCACTGCCCATTGCGGCAGCCTTTAGCCTTGCCATGATGAGTTTTACGGGACTTCCGATACACCAAATGTCAGTCACGGGGTTAATCGTTTCCCTCGGTATCATGGTGGATAACGCCATAGTGATGGTCGATAGCATTCAGCATTACCGCCAGCAAGGCGTGAAACGGTTCGACGCTGCAATGCGTTCAATACGCCATTTATGGCTACCTCTGCTTGGCTCAACGCTAACAACGATCTTGGCTTTTGCACCCATTTTCTTAATGCCAGGACCTGCTGGCGAATTTGTTGGCGCGATAGCTATCACCGTGAGTTTCTCTTTGATTGGCTCTTACATGGTTTCCATGTTGCTTGTCTCTGGCTTTGCAGCACGTTGGCTACCTTCCGGTGATTCGAGCACACGTTGGTATCATGCAGGGATCAGTCTGCCCGCAATCAGTAAGGCATTTAGTACCACGGTTTATGATGCCATTCGGTATCCATTGCTGACGATTCCTCTTGTGTTTACCGTTCCTTTCACCGGCTTTTGGGCTGCGGGTCAGTTAACCGAGCAATTCTTCCCGCCATCAGACAGAGATATGTTTGAGATCCAAGTGTTTCTCGCTCCCCAAGCCAGCATTCATAAATCACTCAAAACCACAAAAGATATCGAAGCGATCATCTTGCAGAACGACGACATAGAGCAAGTTGGTTGGGTGGTCGGGGGCAATTTCCCCTCTTTTTATTACAATCAACTCGCACGCCAACATGGTGCACCAAACTTTGCACAAGCCATGGTGAAAGCCAAAGATTTTGCCGCCGCGAATATGCGTATTCCTCAATTACAGAAAGAGCTGTCCCAGGCTTTTCCTCACGCACAAATCTTGGTGAGAAAGCTTGAACAAGGCCCGCCGTTTAATGCGCCGATCGAAGTCCGCGTGTTCGGTCCGAATCTCGATATGCTCCGAACGATTGGCGAAGACATTCGCCTGCTGATGGCAGAAACACCGGATGTGATTAATACCCGTGAAACCTTACAACCGGGCCTTCCGAAGATCTCGGTCAACGTGAACGAAGAAGCCAGTCAGTTAACCGGGCTGACATTACGCGAAATCGCCACGCTGTTGAATGCCTCGATGTCGGGCAGCGTGCAAGGCAGCTTGATCGAAGAAACAGAATCTATTCCTGTGCGAGTGCGCGTCAACGACGAAGCACGAACCAGTTTGGATCAGCTCAATCGCTTGCGCTTGCCCATTGCAGGAAACGAAGGACAAGTTGATTTACCGATTTCAGCCATTGCCGATTTAACCGTCGAGACAAGTCGTGGCGCTATTCCACGCCGCAATGGTGAACGTGTGAATGTGATTGAAGGTTACATTACCGCGGGCGTGTTACCTCAAACGGCGTTGAATCATTTCACCGAGAAACTCGACGCGGCGAAGCTACAATTGCCTCCAGGTTATCGCATGGAGTTCGGGGGTGAATCCGCCGAGCGAAACGATTCTGTCAATCAGCTCATGGCAAACCTCACCATTGTGATCACCTTGTTGATAGCCGTGGTCGTGGTGTCTTTCAATTCCTTTAGATTGAGCGGCATTATCTTCATGGTCGGAGTGCAAGCAGCAGGCTTAGGATTGCTGTCGGTATGGGTCTTCGGTTACCCCTTCGGATTCACCGTGATCATCGGCTTACTGGGATTGGTGGGTTTGGCGATCAATGCATCCATCGTCATTCTGGCTGAGCTCAAATCAAGCCCAGAAGCACTGCAAGGTGACCGCACAGCCATTGTTGAAGCCGTAAGCAGTTGTGGACGGCACATCACGTCAACCACGATCACCACCATTGGCGGTTTCTTACCATTGATTCTGGCTGGCGGTGGATTTTGGCCGCCCTTCGCAATTGCCATTGCAGGCGGTACCTTGTTAACCACCCTGCTCTCATTCTACTTCGTGCCAGCGGCGTTCAAACTGGCTGTTGCGTTTTGGCCACTGGGTAAGCCCAACGCGATGGAAGCCCGCAAGGCCTGAATCAGAGCAAGCTAAGCGCACGGCGTTTACTCGCAATATAGATTTGAGCGCAGATCGTAGGCATAAATAAACAGCCACTCTAGAGTGGCTGTTTTTCTTTTTCAATAGGTTTGAGTTACTGCATGTTTGTCGTCAAAATGCAGAGAGTACTGGGCTTGCCATAAAGCCCATCAGCAGCAAAATTGGCAATAAAATTTTAATAAAAAAAGGTACCCGCATCGTCTTTCCCTTCTTATTCAGTGGGTGGAGGCATTGACCTTGTCTCTACTACCCGACTAAGACGCGTTCCTCACCTCACAGGTGTTACTCGTCGCTCCAGCGGGATAATTATAGACACAAATTATTAACAATGCATACAGAACTGCATGCTAAAATAGACATTTAATAGGATTTAAATTCTACTTCTTTGAAACACAGTCAGGTTTACTATGTACATGAAGTGAATTCAGTCGATGGTTTAGGCATCAAAATGGCAAAATTCGCGCTGAATGACGAGGTGACTAACTCGTTTTCTACACACCTTCGCAACGCTCATCGACATCGCCCGTTTACTCACAATCCTTCACGGTGAAACTGACGATGCCTAGCACAAATAGGTTTTACAACCAGCGACGAACTCGGGCTTTGTATGCAGGGTAGCTGTCCGGGAAGAGCTCAGTGAGGTAGTCTTCTTCGGGTGAAATTTGAAAGACGTTCATGTAAAGCACAAAGAAGACGCAGCCAAGAAGCGCATACACGCTGTTCCAGAGCAGTGCCGCCGCCACTAAGATGCATAGCATCCCGAGATACATAGGATTGCGCGTAAAGCGGTACACGCCACCAGATACCAGCGCGGAAGATGCCGTTTTCAACATCGGATTCACCGTCGTTTTCTTACGACGGAACTCAAACACGCCCGCCACCATCACAGCACCACCAATCCCCACCAACATGATGGGCAAAAGCAAAGGCAAATTCGCCAGCGTTGGGCTTGTGGGTAACAGGGTCGAAATGGCTTTCATCATCACTAACGTGATCACGACTAACACCAAAGGGGGGATTTTTAGCTTCAAACTGTCCATGTTTTTCCTTACGTGTCTCACGTTAGCTTATTGAAACATAACATCATTGTTGACGAAGAAACGCAATCATAGAAAACCATTTTAGACCGGTTCGCGTTTCACACGCATCCCCCTTTTCAACAAACAAAAAAACGGCCGCTTTCGCGGCCGTTTTTCGTTATTTTGCATCTCTTATTTCGCACATTTTTGCGCTTAATGCGAAACAAGGATATCAGTGAGTCAAGCCAATACACCGTGACGGTGTGCGCTTTCGCGCTGCTGTGCTAACACCATCAAACGTTTCACTGAATCTTTAATCATTTTCACAGGCACGGTAGCAAAGTATACCGATGCGAGAATCACCATCATTGGGTCTGAATACACGGCATATTCACCGTAGCCTGTAATCATCAAACCCCAAGCGACCAAGAAGCCAACCAGAACCGCAGCACTGATA
>JBELME010000336.1:0-4093 GCA_042096095.1 Enterovibrio sp. | reverse complement strand
TTGCGAGATTGCGAGATTGCGAGATTGCGAGATTGCGAGATTGCGAATCAGTGTGAGTTCGGCTTTGGCGGAACATCAAGAGTTAATCCGTATTCTTTTCGCTTTTCCCTTCTGCTCTTATCTCTTATCTCTTATCTCGTCTCTCAAAACTCGCTTTCTGCTCTAACGAATCAATTAAACAAACTATTAAACCAACCCACAGGATCGGGCTTATCACAACGCTTGCGCCATGCACCTGTCGGATCCCACATAGGCAGCTTTGCCTTACTGAAGCAATCCGTCAAAAACTGACCGTCTTTCACCATATACGGCACCGTGGTCAAATTCGCAGGCCAGCTGACATTCAAAGGCTCTGGCTGGCGCGCTGTCATGTAATCGGCATAAACACGCAATGCACCTGACGAGCCCGTCAATTTGGTCGATTTGTTGTCATCACGCCCCAACCAAACAGTCACCACTTCTCGCCCATCAATGCCTACGTACCAACTGTCGCGGTTGTTATCGGTGGTACCGGTTTTCCCCGCAAGGCCAGCCCATCCGAAAGACGGCTGCAAGAAGCGTGCAGTTCCTGATTTGACTACATCCTTCATGGCGTAAATCGTCAACCAACTCGCTTGCTCTGGGAGCGCTTGGCTCGCCTTCGGCCAGTTGCGATAAAGCACCTGCCCTTGTTGTGTCACCACCGCACGCAACGCCGTTAACGGCGCTTTGCGACCACCACTGCCCAGCGTTTGGAACATCTGGGTCACTTCCATTGGCGTGAGCGTAAATGCTCCCAGCAATAAAGACGGAACACGTGTGATTTGCGCGGGGTCAACACCAAGATCTTCAAAGGTATCAATCACGGTATTCAGGCCAAGGGCGAGGCCAAGGTTTACCGTAGGAATGTTGTAAGAGTTCGCTAATGCCTTGAGTAATGGCACCTGCCCGCGGTATTTACGATCATAGTTACGAGGTCGCCATTCACTGCCTTGATCGCCTTTTAATACAACGGGCTTATCGTCCAACGGCGTGGCAAGGTTGTATTTTTCTGGTTCAGACAATGCAGCAAGATAGACCGCAGGCTTTGAGAGCGAGCCAATCTGACGGCTGCCATTCAACGCACGGTTGAAGCCGGCATATCCTGGACGGCTTCCCCCGACCATGGCGCGGATCTCTCCGCTTTGGCGATCAGCAATCACGACAGCTGCTTCCAGTTTGTCACCCGCAACCTTGCGCAGTTCTTTCACCTTTTTCACCACGGTCTTTTCAATCAAAGATTGAGACAAAGGATCGAGGGTACTGAATACGCGTAGTCCGCTTTCTGGATTGAATTGGTTACCCACGCGCTCGCGAATTTCTCGGGTTAGTTGCTCGAAATACGCGGGCTGGCGACTGTGCAAACTCGGTGATTTCTGCACATCTAACGGACGGGCGGCGGCTTGAGCGTATTGGTTAGACGTCAGCACATTGCTTTGCATCATCATACGCAACACGAGATCTCGACGTTCTTGAGCGCGCTCAGGGTATCGCCACGGATTGTAATAAGACGGCCCTTTCACCATCCCCACCAGCAAGGCCAATTGGTCGATACGAAGTTCTTCAATCGGACGACCAAAATACAAACGCGCCCCCAGCGGGAAACCATGTACGCCCTGCCCCCTCGCTTGTCCTAAATAGACTTCGTTAAGGTAGGCTTCGAGAATGCGGTCTTTGCTGTAACGGTAATCCAAAATGATGGCGATATACGCTTCCTGCACTTTTCGCCACAAGGTTCTGTCACGGGTGAGGAAGAGGTTTTTTGCCAACTGTTGCGTCAGCGTCGAGCCACCTTGCACCGTTCGCCCTGCCCGAATGTTGGCGACAAGCGCGCGGGCAATCGCCATCGGAGACACGCCATCGTGATGGTAGAAATCACGATCCTCGGTCGTCAGCAAGGCATCAACAAGAAACTCAGGAAAACGTTCACGAGGAAGGAAAATGCGCTGCTCATCCGTATTGGATTCCATCATGCCCAGCAGCTTAGGTTCGATACGCAGATAACCACGCTGTTTACCACTATCAAGCTGCTTGATGGCACTCACGCCATCGTCGCTAAAGGAAATCATGACGTGTTGCGCTTGCTCGGGTCCATCTTCAAATTCGAAAGGACGACGCACCAATTCCACGCGTGTTTTGGAAGAAGAGTATTCCCCTGGGCGCTGCGGATTACGGACCTTGTTGTAGTTGAGCAAATCCAACTCTCGCTTGAGCGTTGAAATATCTACAGGCTCACCCGGTGCGAGATGGAGAACGCGACCATACACCACCGCGGGCAGTTGCCAGATTTGCCCTTCAAAGCGCTCTTGGATTTTCCCATCAAGGTAGATCCCTAAAATAGCCAGTGCCGCAATGCCGACTAATGCCAGCTTGAAACCCAATGATAACAGGCGGCGTCCCCACCCTTTTGATGGCGGGCTTTTCTTCGAGCCGCGTTTAGAGGCTGGGGATTTCGTGGCTGCGGTTTTTGAACGCGTTCGTGACGTCGTTTTTTTTGGTGTTTGTTTTGTCATTGATTTGTCGTTCAAGATCCCGGTTTAAAGTGGCGTTTCGTTAGCTTGGTAGGCTGATGGTTTGCAGGGTCATCTGGCCACACATTGTTATTAGTGGGCGAATATATAGAAGATTGACAGCCACTAAACCACTATTATTTATAGATAAATTTCATTTTAATCATCAGGTAGCATTGACTGTCAGATAGGTGAAAAATGTTTGACAACTATTGATAAAATCCCCTCAGTGATGGACTCATCTCACAACTTCATTAAAAGCAAATAATGCTACGATACTAATATTTTTAATCTATATAAAACATCTTTTCCCGCTCCCTTTTAAAGAGCACTCGATTACTTTATGAAAACACCATTTGTGTTCAGTCAAATTTCCGCGGTAGATAGTCCTATTCGAAACAACGTCGCCTCCTAGTATAAAAGTACGTAGGTAGAACAGCGACGGATACTGGGGTGGGGGCACCTTTAGGATTTAACGAAGAGCCTATATTTACATCTATCTGTTTTTAAAAAGATTCCTAGCCCAGCGCATCGAAGGAGGCATCGAAGACATAAATTTAGCCTGTGACACTGCGTCAAATAACTCATCGAATTTTTTAATTAACTCTGCTTCATATAAAGAGTGGTTTGTTCTTTCCAAGTAGGACAGAGCACTCCACATCAGCAACGCTGTGCGTTTTACGTCTTTATCTCTAACCTTCAAGTGGTCAGTGAAGAACTTCAGCGACGCTTTGTACTCAAACTTAATGCCTTTTTACTTCAACTGAACTCGCGTTCTAACTGAAACACAATAGCTGGTTACCATAGACAACTGGGTATCTAGCCCCAATTGGTTGAGGGCTACTAAGCCAGCAGGGACGACAGTCGCATTTTTTGACTTGGTCACAACCTTCACAATCTCTGACGCCTCCAATGGTAATGGACCGAACCGAGAGACTTTGGGACGGTAATAAATGCCATTTGTTAGACGATCGACTTTTTTGGTATCAACCAACCGTTGAAGTATCTTACTGGCGGCTTATCTTTCTTCTTGGGAAAATTGGTGCTTAGATATAACTTGCGTCAGAGTGAAAGGCTTCCCGAAATGACGACGGTTGACATAGATAGTAATAAGTTTCGATACATTGGTTTGGTTCTTTGATGTGGACGCCACAGGTTTTATATTCATGAGAGCACCTTACTAAGCAAGTCGACTCTGTGAATAGGCATTTTTAAGCTAGCCATCATGACTAGCCTAAAAGTGTGGACAAAAACCCGTTAGAATTGAAGCCCGAAGTTAACAGCTTCGAATAAGCTGAGTTTGGCAAAATGAAGTAAATGAACTCAACTCAGACGAGTCTATCAAGTCGGCGGCTATTCAACGCGAGAAAGCCTAACACCCTATTCGCTTCTCCAATCCACCATGTAATGACACTTCGGGTAACAGATAGCCTACCCTCGATTTCAATTCATCAAGAGAAACTTGCTTAGAACAGTAAGTAGATCAAAAATGTCGACTAAACCCTGACGATATTTCTCTTCATAGCTAGTGAAGCTGCGTTGTGCGCTTACCAAGGCGTTCGTTA
>JBELME010000335.1:0-4095 GCA_042096095.1 Enterovibrio sp. | reverse complement strand
TCCGATCTGACAGGTTTATGATTAACGTAACTCGGATCACTGATCCAAACCGTGGAAACAGGTTTCGCAAGGAACATCAGATCCGCCAGCATGCGCAATGCACCGCTCGCGCCGGGTGTTTGCACTGTCGCGCAGCGCTGATAACCGTCAGTGCCTTTGAGCAACAAATCGGTCATTGCCTGATTGAAGGCTTCATTGCCAGCAAGACCGACATAACTTTTCGTTGTCTGCTCATTCGCAAGTTGCTGCTGAGCCACCTTCACCGCTTGCATGATCGGGGTATTGCCTTGGCTATCCTTGTATACGCCAATCCCAAGATCCATTTTGTCCGCACGCGTATCTTGTCGGTAAGCAATGGAGAGTGACAAAATCGGATCTTGTTGCGCCGGAGTGAGCAGATCTAGCATGGGTAACTTCCTTATTTAACGGCTATTTAAAACGTGATGCGTCTACATTACTAGAACATGCGCGAAGCGCAAATCAAAAAAAGCGCAAAGGTAATCATTACCGTTGCGCTCGCTTTACACGTTTACAGACGTGTTGACATTTAATCGACAGGTGAGGTTTTACCGCGTCGCGTTAGGTTTGGGTTGAACGAATTTTCGGCTAACATCGACAAGTGCCGTCCCCTTCAAATAGGTACGCCCGAGAAGAACGGGAAAGTTGAGATGATGTCTGTCACGCAAGGTGAACTCCGTCTTCTCTGTCACGTCCCCAATGGTGATTTGTAATGCGACGACATAGCGACGATCATACCCTTCTGCGCTCGATTGAATGATGCGCACAGTGCGCACAACACGAGATTCCAGCACATCACTTTCTTTGTTGTCATGCGCCAAGCGGAATTTAACCCATTTCTTCCCATCGCGTTCGAACGGTTTGATGTCGACGGCGCTGATTGACGAAGTTGTTGCGCCCGTATCGACACGCGCTTTGGCAACCACGCCAATGGTGTCAACTTTCACCCACTCTTTCTCTCCGAGCAGCAATTTGCCGTCAGATGCATGTTCATAGACCGGAGAGTCGGTCGCGGCTTGCGAAACAGAAAAGGGGCTAGCGAAAGCCAAGGCGAGCAAAGAGAAGAAGGCAAACTTGCACAGCGCCATTCTGCATCGTTGCAGGTTATGTCGTTTCATTCGGTGTCCTTAGTGCGAAGACAATGCTGAATCGAGTGAAGGTTCAACAGTATATAATATCAAACTCGATGACTAAGGTCTGTTGACCTTTTTTCGGCGGGCATAAAAAATGCCGCTGAGTGAGCGGCATTAAGCTTATGATATGTATCAATAAGAATTGTTAGACGAGTGTCAAACGATGAATCACTTGGTTAGCACTGCCACGCCAAGGTAACGACGGACTTGCCAATTCTTTTTCATATTTGCCGTCTATCATCACGTCAACGAGATCAATCACAGCCTGCTGTTCTTGCGTTAAATTCGCAAGCTCATACCCAGACCATAGCCAGATGTCTTTGCCTTCACACTCAGCGCGCACACGCTTCACCAACGCAAGTACCGCTGGTACATTGGCAGGATGAAGGGGATCGCCGCCACTGAGCGATAATCCTCTGCGTTTGATACGTGTATCATTCAAGTCAGCAATCACACGATCTTCCATCTGTTTATCAAATACCTGCCCTGAATTCAGCGACCAAGTAGATTGGTTATAGCAGCCTCGACATTGGTGCTCACACCCTGCAACAAACAAGGTACAACGCGTTCCTTCGCCGTTGACGACGTCAATCGGATAATATTGATGGAAGTTCATGACTCAGCCTTACATGTGTTTAACGCGACGTTTTACTTCTTCTTGCTTGCCGTCGTTAAACGGGCGTGCATCTGGGCTACCAAGGTAACCACAAACACGGCGTGTTACTGATACTTTGGTTGAGTCGTGGTTGCCACAACTCGTGCAGACAAAACCTTTGCTCGAACATTCAAACTCACCCATGAAGCCACATTCGTAACATTCATCAATCGGTGTGTTTGTGCCGTAGTAAGGCACACGCTCGTAGCTGTAATCCCACACGTTTTCGAGTGCTTCAACGTTGTGCTGAATATTCGGGTATTCACCGTAACAAATGAAACCACCGTTAGCGATTGGCGGGTAAGGCATTTCAAAGTCGATCTTGTCGAACGGGTTAACGCTTTTCTCTACATCGAGGTGGAAGCTGTTGGTGTAGTAACCTTTGTCCGTTACACCATCAACCAAACCAAATTCTTTTGTGTCGATTTTGCAGAAACGGCTGCACAAGTTTTCACTCGGTGTGCTGTAAAGGCTGAAACCATCGCCGGTTTCGTCTTTCCAGCGATCTGTCGCGGCTTTCATGTACTGAATAATGGCAATGGCTTTCTCACGCAATTCTGGTGAATCGTACACATGCTGCTCAGTGCCATACAGCGCGTTCATGGTTTCATGCAGGCCGATGTAGCCCATTGAAATCGAAGAACGGCCATTTTTGAAAATCTCGCTGATGTTGTCATCGGCATTCAAGCGAACGCCACACGCGCCTTCCATATAAAGGATCGGTGCAACACGTGCCTTCACGCCATCTAAGCGAGCAATGCGTGAATCCAAACCTTCACGCGCAACCGCCATCACTTCATCCAGCAGTTTGTAGAAGGTTTTCTCACAGCCATTTGCACGAATCGCAATGCGAGGCAAGTTCAGGCTGATCACGCCAAGGTTGTTACGCCCCTCGTGGATCAGTTCGCCATTTTCCTCATATGCTGACAAGAAGCTACGGCAACCCATTGGGGTTTTGAATGACCCCGTCACTTCCACCACACGATCGTAGTTCAAGATGTCTGGATACATTCGCTTAGACGCACATTCCAATGCCAGTTTCTTGATGTCGTAGTTCGGCTCACCGTCTTTCAGGTTCAAGCCCGCTTTTACGCTGAAGACCAATTTCGGGAATACCGCAGTCTTGCGATTTTTGCCCAATCCCGCGATGCGGTTTTTCAGAATCGAAGATTGGATCATGCGCGCTGCCCATGATTCGCCCAAACCAAAACCGAATGTAACAAACGGCGTTTGTCCGTTTGCGGTATGCAGGGTGTTTACTTCATATTCGAGCGATTGGAACGCGTCGTAACACTCTTTCTCAGTGCGTGATTCTGCATAACTTTCTGCATCAGCAATGTTCCACTCACGCGCAACAGCAAGGTGTTTTTCGTAACTGATTTCTACATACGGTGCGAGGGTTTCGTCGATAAGGTTGATCGTCGTGCCGCCGTAAATGTGGCTCGCCACTTGTGCGATGATTTGTGCGGTAACCGCCGTTGCCGTTGAAATTGATTTAGGTTGATCAATTTCCGCATTACCCATCTTGAACCCTTTGGTCAACATGCCTTCAAGGTCGATCAGCATGCAGTTAAACATTGGGAAGAACGGGGCATAGTCCAAATCGTGATAGTGGATATCGCCTTGCTCGTGCGCGCGAACTACCGATTTTGGCAACATGTATTGGGTGGCATAGTGTTTCGCCACGATACCCGCCAACAAATCACGTTGTGTTGGGATAACTTTGCTGTCTTTGTTTGCGTTTTCGTTAAGGATGTCAGAGTTGGTTTGCTCAACCAAACCACGGATCTCATGGTTTAGTCGGCTTTTGCGCTCGCGAATGCTGTCACGATCATGACGGTATTCAATGTATGCACGCGCGACCGCTTTATGTGGACCTGCCATCAAATGGTTTTCGACTGCATCTTGGATCTGATGGATATCAACTTCGTCTACACGCATAAATTGCGCCAGAACGCCGTCTGCAACAGCCGCTGCATAGGCGCGATCCATGTCTTCGATATTATGTGCAGCACTAATGACCGCATCTTCAATGCGTTGACGTTGGAATGGCACACGACATCCATCACGTTTGATGACAACAGGTTTCACAAAAAACTCCTCAACGAATAGTCCTAATACACCCAGTAACTGAAAAGAGAAAACGGCAATGCCCGCCTGATTAGGGAAAGGCGCGGCATTTACGGACCTAAATCACTCAGTCACTGAGGTTGTCATGCGATACACACAAAATGTCGGCAATTAACAGCGTTTTTTCTGCTATTTTTGCGGGAGCATGGTGCCTATCAC
>JBELME010000334.1:0-4051 GCA_042096095.1 Enterovibrio sp. | reverse complement strand
ACGCAATTGCACACAGTGGTCTCCTTTTGCGGCAGTGCGGGTACGGCGCGGATCGGCGACAACAACTTTGCAGCCGCTCCTTTCTTTCGCGATGAGGATATGCTGCATGGCAACAGGGTGTGCTTCCGCAGGGTTTGAGCCAACAAATAGCATGGATTTGCAGTTATGCATGTCATTAAAAGAATTGGTCATGGCGCCGTAGCCCCACGTGTTGGCAACACCTGCAACGGTGGTGGAGTGACAAATCCGGGCTTGGTGATCGACGTTGTTGGTACCCCACAGTGACGCCATTTTACGGAACAAATACGCCTGTTCATTGCTGTGTTTCGCCGACCCCAGGAAATACACCGAATCGGGCCCCGATTCTTTGCGAATATCCATCACCTTGTCGCCGATTTCGTCGATGGCTTGATCCCACGTAATTTTCTGCCACTTACCATCGACCAGCTTCATCGGGTATTTCAGTCGACGTTCACCGTGCCCGTGTTCACGCAACGCAGCCCCTTTGGCGCAGTGGCCTCCGGCATTGAAAGGGTGATCGAATGCCGGCTCTTGCTCAGTCCATACGCCATCTTGTACGTATGCATAGACGCCACAGCCCACGGAGCAATGCGAGCATATGGTAAGTTTCACTTCGACAGGTTTGTTGGGATCAACGTCTTTAGCGGTCGCTTTTTTCATCATGCCGGGCGCAAACATGCCCGCCGCTGCGATGCCGCCTGCGGTGGCCAAGGTTGAATTGCGCATAAAGGTTCGACGAGATACCCCAAGCTGTTTTTCATCCTTGCTGACTGAGTCAGAGCGTTTGGTTAATTTCATGGTCAAACTCCATCAATCGCAGGGTTATAGGGAATCGTAGTAATCGCGTATATGTTGCGTTTCACGATAGCCAGACTTGGGCTTTTCTTCGGGGCTTACGACGTCCACATCCGCTTGCGCAGAAGCACTGACCACAGATGCCGCTGCGCTTGCTGCCGCAGCAACGCCCAACCCTTTGAGGAACTCGCGCCGTTTTTCGTTGGGTTGTGCGCTCTCTTTTTTGTTCTCTGACATGACTTGCTCCTTTGTGCTTATTCGTCCAACACTCCGCGACCACTGGGTTCTCGCGGTTTCTGCTCACCAAGGGCGTTGGGTAAAGCGTATTTTTTCTATAATCAAAAACTGCTGTGCAAGCTCAGCCATCGCGGTATAAAACACCGCGGCATCTGCGCGTTTAATGTCGGTAAAAAGCGTCTCAAACCACGGGGCGACATGACGGTTAAAGAAGGTGGCTTGTTGGGTTTCATCCCCTTCTTCCACCAACATACCCATGACTTCGAGTAACGCGGCAATATGGTCTTCAGGCTCTTTGGTTTCTTCTTGACGCTCAAAGCCAAGCTGGCGTAAATCTTGGCGAAGCAGCACGAGCGGCAGCTCCATCAGCGAACCAGTTAAGTACCAAGACCCAAACGGCCTCACCTCTCCACGCCCTACGCCAATAAACAGCAATTGATATTCATCTGCTGCTTGCACGGGTCGCGTGGTTTTCGCACTCAATTTCAGTACTGACCACGCCGCAGCCATGCCCGCAGAGTGTTCATCCCCCTCATGCCAGCCACGCCAAGGTGCTCCCATCGGGGGCTTGTCGCAGCAGATGCGCTAACAGGCTGTAAATGTGGTGGCGAAGCTGGTTCTCTTCATTGCTGATATCGTCGATGTTGATCATCTCTTGCATTGCCATCTTCGCCTCCTACGCCTTTATCTGCTGGTCAGGGTTTTCAATCATGTCTGCGACCATCTCGCGCACACGGCAGTCTTCGCTCATCGATAAACGTTTGATGGCGTCATCTTGGAAATGGCTGTGATTGCCAAGACGTTCGATCAACATGTTGACCATGGAAACGGGGGCGAAAGGCTTACCGCAGCTGATGCACTCGGCGGCTTCCTCTTCATGAAGGGTTTGGCGTTGCTGGCGGGATGCACTGTCCCAGTTATATCTTGGTGTTAACGAGATAACCGATTCAGGACAGCTTTGTTCACAGAGACCACATTGCACGCAATCTTGCTCTCTGAATGTCATGCCCGGCGCGGTGCCGATGGACTTCAATGCATCGGTCGGACACACGGTGACACACCCCATGCACAGAGTGCAGCCTGAGGTGTCGATATCAATGCGACCGTACGGAGCATTTTCAGGCACGGCGACAATGGGAGGCAGTATGTCGCTGTGCGCGGCGAGCAAATCTAACGCGCTAGCGAGTTTTTCTCGTTTGCTGCCTTCTAATTTGGCTCGGGGCGCGTTGTCGCTCAAGGTGTCAGATGACATCACTTCGCTGTCGAACAAGGTCGCGTGGCGCAATTCAGCGATGGGAAGCATCGCGATACGGTGCGTTTCCAGCCCGAGCGCCTTTAAAAAACGCGCGGCAATGTCCAGTTCTTGCACAAGCACACGGCGTGTTTTCGCATGAAGTTGTGGTGATTCAGCTAACACCACTTGCGTAGCGCCATACACCAAGGCAGAGAACCAGGTATCAATGCCCACGGATGCCAGTTCTTCCAAACGAACAGGAATGACTCGACTCGGCATTTGCGCGATGGCATTCGCCAATGCGGTTTCGCCCGCAGGAGCCATGTCGTCGTCAGTATAGAAAAGCACGACAGGTGCGACACCCTCTTTTGCTTGGTAGAGCGTCAAAAGCTGGTGGAGAAAATGCTGTGTGTTGTCGGGATCAGGTAACGCATAGCTAATAGCTTCTGTCGGACACGCCGTTGCGCACGATCCCATGCCCTGACACAAATACGGGTTAATGGTGATGGCATTCTTGACGATATCCAAGGCGTCAGCAGGACACGCATCAATACAGCGCGTACACCCTTCCAACCCCCGTGATGTATGCGCGCATTTCTCCATGTCCAAACGGAAAAACTTCGGCTTATCGAACGTTCCCGTTAAATCAGGGAGCGCCTCAATGGTCTCCTCTTCAGAGCACACACCTCGCCCAACAGCGTAATACCCCAAAGGCGGCAATTCAGCCTGATGAATGCCCTGTTCCGTCAAATCCACCACCACATCGAAGTGCGGTTGCCCTGTGGTGATAACAGCAAGGTTTTGCGCGTCATGACCAAGCGCGCCTTTCTTCGGCTTTCCGTCTGCTGCCACACGCACGCCAATCTGCACATCAAAGGCACCGAGAAATCCATCAATCGCGATATCTTTGGCGTAGAACACTGAAAATTCCGGCGGGGTCACCGCGCCACTGCTAATCCCTTCAGTACAGAGCAACACGGTATTGACATGCAGTGAGGGTGGTAGCTTTTGCGCAAAGCGGAAAACCGCTGTCGCTGCGCCAGCCACAAGAATACGACCGTGACTTTCGAAGCTTACCGTCGGAGGAATGAGGTTTCCCAACGTCACCGTGCTCTGCAACGCATGTTGTCTTGCAACGCCATTGCGATCAGTGTGTTGTGTAAGAACCTGATTGATTGTTGTTATTGTATTTTCTGTCGACATTGTCTCGTTAGCCATAAACACCTGCTTTCCAAGCTGGTTCAACCCATCCTGTGATATCACGCGTGCTGGTCTGTACTGGCTGTTCTATGCATCCAATCTATTTTTGATTTGTCTATTATTTCAATCACATCATTGGCTGTTGCGACGTTCACTCACCTAGGTATTGCTGGCCTAGGCTGGCAGGTGACGCAGAGGAAAATTCAACAGCAATTCAATTTAAACAATGATTTGTCGGTAGTGGCTTTTTATAGAGCAAGTACTGAACCAGCTTTGAGGGAAGAAAAATGACGAATACGGAGTCAGAATCCGTCTGAATTCTTATCCATGCTTTCAGTTGGGACAATTTGACGCACGCCGTACGACAAATTGTCCCTATTTTTCTCTAGGGTACTTTTTGTCTCACTCGCTAAGGCGAGGTCAGATTCGCCTTCCTCTTCACCCTCATTTCCGTTCGCCTCAGCGTTTGCATGTGGGCGTTCTTTTGAATCAGGCGAGGGCGCGGATGCTTCCTCAGCGTTCACGGATGCTTGATCATCACACTCAGTCATCTTCTCGACGTTT
>JBELME010000333.1:0-4119 GCA_042096095.1 Enterovibrio sp. | reverse complement strand
GGCCCTTGCGGTTCTTTAATGTCACCTGCAATCAACAACAGTTGCGTGACACCAATGTCCTGCAATCGCTCGAGCCATTGATGTAAAACCGCATCACTGGGTACCGCTCTTGCGGGGAGGTGGGGAATGGGCTGCATTCCCCATGCGAGCAATTGCTCGCAGGTAGAGAATGCATTTTCAAATTGTGCGTCAGGGAGAAAAGGGACATAAACGCAGCTGCCTTTTATCAACCAATGCGGAGGCTGTCCGTTTTCGCTCGATGCCACCAATGCGCTTATTTGCTTAGGTGTTGCTTCGAGAGAGGCATTTGTCAGCAAGTCCATTCCCGTTTGTGATGAACAAAGAGGTTCAGAAGCGCGGCTCATGTCATTGGCCTCATGATCTATCATCGTCATTGGTTCGCCTTTTTGACGTCGCGTGAATTGGGATTTGCAGAAGGTCTAAAAGGCACATCAACAATGGTTGCATTCACACGTTCCCCACCATACTCAGCTGGCAAGGCTAGGCGCAATGCCGTGCCGGTTTCCTTCATATGCCAGGGCACAAAACACAGCGCAATATTGGTTTCCAATTCAGGGCTAAACCATGGAGAGGTTACATACCCAATCGCACCGTTTTCGCCCTCATTTCCCGCACTCTCAACCGCCCCATCATAAATAAGCCAGAAGTCATGGGCGTAATCCGTCACCGGCTCGCCGCCAAACACTATTCCCACCATACAAAGCGGGTAGGGCGAGTTGCCGGCCTCAATATCTTCTCGCGCTTTTTCTAATGTGGCTTTACCCACGTAGTCGCCTTCTTTGTCTCGTGGTACTTGATACGCCAAGTTACATTGAAAAGGCGAGACTTCCTGATCAATATCTTGTCCCCATGACAAAATACCCGCCGCGATACGGCGGTGATTCGCAGGTGCAATCACCATCAAATCATGGGCTTTACCCGCCTCGAGCACGGCATACCAAACGGTTTCCGCATTCAAGGTCGCGTCTTTACAGTAGACTTCGTAGCCTTTCTCTCCTGACCATCCGGTTTGGGAAATGATGACGTCGACGCCGTTTAGGTTCCCTTCCATCAGTCCATAAAAGGGAATGTCACTGACGGCAGGGCCGAAGAGATCTGTCATCAAGGCTTCAGACTTGGGGCCTTGTATTTGAACGGGGGCAACATCAATTTCCGCGATGGTGACATCAAAACCTTTGCCGACATTCACACCGCGCAGCCAGAATTCGATGTCGCTGTCTGAAATCGAGAACCAAAATTCATCCTCGGCAACGCGAAGCAACACGGGATCATTGAGAATCCCGCCTTGTTCATTGCAGAGAATCACATATTTTGCGCGCATGGGTTTGATGAGGTTAGCGGCACGCGTTATCACGAAGTCGACGAACTTCTCTGCGTCTGGCCCTTTCACTTGGATCTGACGCTCCACTGCGACATTCCACATGGTGACGTGATTTACCAAGGCATGGTATTCCGCCATGGCACCACCGTCTTCAGGGAGCGCATAATTGCGAGGGTGATACATGCGGTTGTAGACCGTCGCGCGCCAGCAACCCGCTTCAACAGACAAATGCCAATACGGCGACTTACGAACGCGTGTTGATATTAGCAACTCTATGGGCGTGGACCCAGATTGGCGCAAGTTTATCGGGACGTGACGTCCAGATTGATTCACCTCCGTGTTATGGCGTGCTACAGCCGCCCGAGCCTGCATGCTATCTCTGTCTTCGTTCATCATCTCGCCTATCCTCCTTCCATGCCTGCGCCAATCGCGCTTAGGATCTCACACAAAATGCGCCCTTTCCTTGGAGGGAGTCATTCAACATGCGACACTGTAAATAGCAAATACGCCAAATGTGTCGTGAATGTCGCCCCTCCGAATGACAGAACATGGCGACCACTTTGCGTAATTTTTAGGAAAGGACAAAAGCTAATGCTAAAGTGTTGCTTACGTAACAAGCACATATACCCAAGCAACGAGTCAGTCATCGGGTTTCAAGGAGAAGTAATGAGCGATAACCAATATACGCCGCCGAAAGTCTGGGCGAACGAAGCAAGCAGTGGTAACAAGTGGGCGAACATAAACAGCCCTGAGTCAGGAGCCAGATTTGATCGTGATTTGCCTGTCGGCGAGCATGGTTTCCAGCTTTATTCGCTTGGCACGCCAAATGGCCAAAAAGTCACCATCATGTTCGAAGAACTGTTAGAGCTGGGTATTACCGAGGCAGAATACGATGCGTATTTGATCAACATCGGCGAATCTGATCAGTTTTCGTCTGGCTTTGTGGGTGTGAACCCGAACTCGAAAATCCCTGCGCTGGTGGACAAAACAGGGGCGGAGCCGGTTAACGTGTTTGAGTCAGCGTCTATTTTGATGCACTTGGCAGAGAAGTTCGGCAAATTCCTTCCAGCAAGCGGCCCTGCACGCACGCAAACCTTGAACTGGCTATTCTGGGCACAAGGGTCTGCCCCTTTCCTTGGTGGCGGTTTTGGTCACTTCTATGCGTATGCTGATGTGAAGCAAGAATACCCGATTAATCGCTTCGCAATGGAAGCCAAACGTCAGCTAAATGTGCTTGATAAGCAACTTGCTAACAACACCTTTGTTGCGGGTGAAGAATACACGATAGCTGACATGGCGATTTGGCCATGGTACGGCAACTTGGTGCTTGGTAACGCGTATGACGCGGCAGAGTTCTTGAGTGTGCATACCTACACCAACGTCATGCGTTGGGCGAAACAGCTTGAAGAACGTGAAGGTGTGCAACGCGGTCGCGTGGTGAACCGTCCGTTTGGCGACGCGTGGGAAAAAGTCTCTGAGCGCCATTCAGCCGAAGACATTGATAACGTATTGAAACTGCGTCCGTAGTTTCTCATTGCACTGAAGATGAAAAGCGCACTTTGGGTGCGCTTTTTTTGTTTTTGTGTGGAAGGTTTAGAGCCGTGATGGGCGTAACGAACATATGCGTTCGACACGTATCGAGGTTCTTTCGTCCCCTTGATTTGCGAATAGCGAGATCGCCACCTACATGACTTGCTGCTTTGTATCCATATCAACACCTGAACAAAGCAAACCGACCGGTCTGTCATGTGTCGAGGCAGTATAAATAGCTATAAGAGATCACAAGATCTTTGTATTTCGTAACGATTGAAGAGGTTTAGGGTGTCTGTCTGAATTGTTCTTACATAGCAATGATAGGGCATAACGCTCGCGGTAGAATTGGGGGGAATTTCAACGCGATTAAGCAAGACCAACCATTGTCTCGCTGGATAGAAGGCGTGGCTTAGCCGCTTGTGGCCTCAATATATTGAAATTTAAACGATGAGGTATGGAGTGGCGGGGCACCGAGATAGCCCCCACGTTGAGTCTAAAATTCTAACCACAAACCCCAAACGCACTGGCGGGGTCAAGATAAAACATCTTCTTCCAGCCTTGGGTTTCGGTGGTTGCGCGCCATGGATAGGGCACTAGCGTCAGCACAGAATAGTGCAGATGTGCGGGTTTATTTATGGCATTTCCTGTTCGCCCTACAGAGCCAATTTCGTCGCCTTGAGAAACCCAACGGCCCAGCGTCGGGGAAATGTCTTTGAGATGGGCGTAGTAATGAATACGCCACTTAGGCCCCAGAATCGCAATGACTTTTCCTCCTTGACTGATTTCCCCTGAAGACGTCACCCATCCACTCGTCGCCGCAAGCAAGGGTGTGCCTTCTTTGGCAAACACATCAATGCCTTTGTGAACCCCTGACGTTCCCCACGGCTCAAACCAAAACGTCTTGGCATTCCAATCATTACATTTGGCATTTTTTACAGGAATGATGGCATCAGAGGGCATGAATAACCCGGTCACGAAGAGGATAAGAAGCAAGAGCAAGAACCGTTTCATGTTGTTATTCCTTTAACGATCGTCTATCGATTTGCCGCAGAGGCACAATCAAAAAAAATGCATGAAGAATAATAAGATAAGCACAGACGCTAATGTGTATGTCAGCGTCTTGTTAAAGGCGGGAAGCAACGTGAAGAAAGACTCAGAAATCGTTACGATCTAGCTTGAAACAACGGGATAAGCCCGAATTCAACTGCGAAGTGCGACACTCTCCAATATCAAGCAGCCAATAC
>JBELME010000332.1:0-4120 GCA_042096095.1 Enterovibrio sp. | reverse complement strand
GACCACATCCTGAACCACCCGCGCAAGGGCAACTAGACATGAAACTCGTTCTTGGCCCTATGGAAGGTGTGCTTGATGCGTTGATGCGTCAAATGCTCACTGAAATCAACCACTACGACCTCTGTGTGACGGAGTTTGTCCGCGTTGTTGATGCGTTGCTTCCTCCGCGTGTCTATCACCGGATGAGTCCTGAGCTTGCTTCGGGCGGCAAAACGGCATCTGGTACACCCGTGCGCATTCAGTTGTTGGGGCAATCGCCACAATACATGGCGGAAAATGCCGCGCAGGTGATCGAGCTTGGTTCTGCGGGTGTTGATATCAACTTTGGCTGTCCTTCAAAAATGGTGAATGGCAGCAATGGTGGTGCGGCGCTGCTGAAAAATCCGGAATTGATGTATCAGGTGGTGAAAGCCGTTCGTGACGCTGTGCCTAGTGATGCGGTCGTCAGTGCCAAAGTGCGCTTGGGCTTTGATGATTGTTCGCCTTACCGTGAAATTGTGGATGCGGTGCAGTCCGCGGGTGCGAATGAAATCGTGGTACACGGTCGAAGCAAAGCGGATGCTTATAAGCCGGGTACGGTGCGTTGGGATTTGATTGGCGACATTACTGATCGCCTCACCATTCCTGTTACGGCAAACGGCGATATTTGGGGGCAAGATGACGCCATTCGCTGCCAAGAGGTAACAGGTTGCGACACGTTAATGGTGTGCCGTGGTGCGCTAAACATGCCTAACCTTGGTGCCCATATCAAAACCGGACAAGCACCGATGACGTGGCATGAAGTGTTGATTTTATTGGTGCGATACTCTGAATTTGAAATCCGCGGTGACAAAGGCTTGTACTACGCAAACCGTGTTAAGCAGTGGTTCCGCTATCTAAAAGAGCAGTACCCAGACGCACACCCTGTGTTTATGGAATTGCGACAATATAGCGACAAATTCAAAGTGCTTGCCGTCATCGTTGATGCACTTAACACGCTCGAGAAAAAAAACGCGCCTGAAGCCGTGTTCTAAACACGCTCTGCGTTATTCTTATCGCGATTCAGACAGTAAAAAGGCAGACGTAGCGTCTGCCTTTTTCGTTGTTATCCGTCGCGATAAGCGAGCCGAGGTGTTCAGGAGTGCGTTAACACGCGACCCGGAAGGATGCGCATGTCGAGTCTTCCCGGCCAGTTTTGCTCCGTTAACGCTTGGATCATGCCCCGTGCAACTCTCACCGCTTCGACAGGCTCAAAATCTGCGAGTGGCCCTGCGAGGAACGGTTTGAAGATCGGCATAATGCGCTGAAGCATTTGCTCATCTTTCCTTTCAATTTCACGCTGGCCAAGCAAGGGGCCTGGTCTTGCGACAAGCAGGCGTTCGAACCCCATCTCAGAGAGCGCCCGCTCCATCTTCCCTTTACAACGCAGATAGTGAGAGGGTGACCAAGGGTGAGCAAAGAGGCTAGACACAACAGAAACGTGCTTTACGCCCATCACTGCCATCATGCGTGCCACTTTCACCACTAAGTGCAAATCAACATCTTCCATGGCCTTGCTGGAACCCGCGATTTTTTTCGTGGTGCCAAGGGCGATGTAACCCTGCAGTGGAACGGGCCATTCAGGCTGCCAATGTGTCACCGTCAGATCCTGACTTTGATGCGCAATGATCTTCGGAGAACTCACAGCAATGGGACGGCGCGTCACCACGTGAATTTGTGTAACGTTAGGATCGCCAAGCAATTGGTGGAGGATTTCATCACCCACCAAACCCGTAGCACCTGCCAAAATGACACTTCGAGACAATGGCACTAATAAGTCCTTTAAAATAAGTGACAACACAACGAGGCTATCACGGAGTGATACAAATTGATCATATTGATGATTTGGATATTCGAGACAAATCGTCGTCTGTTTTGCTGAAAAATAGCATAAGCGATGTAGAATGCACGCTAGCGAAATGATCGTAATCAGACAATCATCAAGAGAAAAGCGTAAGAATCTGTAACGGTGCTTTGGCTGCAATCAAACTCGCTGATTTATCGTCTCATATGCGTCCTATTTGTTAGGTGCAAGGGGCGACTACTCTCTAATTTTAAACCTTGAGATCCGTAATGACCAAACTTGTTGAACTGCATGACGATTGGGCAGGTATGCCAGCCACGTTTATTGAAGGTGCACTCTTGGCGGCAAACTTATCGCCAGCACCACTAGATCCAGACATGTGGCTTCCTTTACTCATTACGGGTGGCGTTGAAGAAGATAATGTTGAGCCGCTCAGTGCCGAGCAAAAGCGCAACATCACGTTACGTTTCGAGCAGCAATATGCATTGCTCATGAAGCATGAATACATGCTGCCAACGGAACTTGCGTTGGAATCGGCGCGCACTGAAACGCACCAAGCGTTTGCAGAAGGCTTCTTAGCGGTATGGCCTCACATTGAACCAGCATGGCGGGAAGTGACGGTATCCGACGGCAGCCGTCGTATGTTGTCAGCGTTAATGACCACCATGCTGTTTTTGCACGACGAGCAGGGCACGCTGGCACAAATGGAAGAAGCGGGCCTTTCTTCGCTGCCATCACCAGAAAAATACTATCAGCAGCTTCCGCTCATGATTAACGAAGTGGCACTGGCGGCGGATGAAGTGCAACAAGGATCGGGCGCGCGTGCGGTGAATCCTTACAAATCCGTGGGTCGAAATGATCCTTGCCCATGCGGCAGTGGCAAGAAATTCAAAAAATGCTGCGGCAAGTAAGCGTGAGTGGTAAAGAATAATGACTGATAAGCCACTTTGGGTGGTTGCTGGTGTGGTGACAGACGGTGAGCGAGTACTCATTACTCAGCGTTATGACACCGAAGAAGGAAAAGGGTTGTGGGAGTTTCCCGGTGGTAAGGTTGAAGCCGGAGAAACAGAGCCAGAAGCACTGGCCCGTGAGTTGAAAGAAGAACTCGATATTACCGTTGCGGTCGAGGATTTTCTCACCGAAACGCTGCATCACTACCCAAACAAGTCGGTGTTACTTCGCAGCTACCGTTGTCGACGCGAAGCAGGAAATATCACTTTGCTTTGTCATCAAGCTATGACGTGGGTGACACCGTCAGAATTGGCAGGTTATGACTTCAGTGATGCCGACAAGCCCTTGGTGTCGTTGTTGCTGGAGCAACACTGAGTCGGCTCACCTTGCACCAATAAAAAATCCCTGCCTAGGCAGGGATTTTTCTATCTGGGTTCATCTGTTGCAAGACTAGAACAGACGACGTTCGCGACGCTTACCGAAGAACTGGGAAAGAACAACGAGAGCGAGCACAATCAGCATGGCAGCGAAAATGATGACAAGCCATTGTGGCATGGACAGATCGAAGAACTGCCAAACTACTTTGCTGCAATCGCCGTTTGCTTCAAACATCCAAGGTACCCACTTGTTGAGTGGTGCCCACGAAGGGAAGGTAACGAAGATGTCACATGTTGCGCCAAACAAGTCGTTAGGATCAGGGAACTGATAGCCAACGTGTTCAATTGATAGCTTTAATCCATAACCCGCAGATACGCCCCAGCCCAACAAGCCCGCCCAGCGGATGAGCCCATTTTGTGGTGCCAGTAAGCCAATGAAAGCAGCGACCAAAACGCCTGCCATGGCAACACGTTCATAAATACACATCACACACGGAGCAAGATTCATCACGTGTTGAAAGTAAAGCGCGCATAACTCAAACCCTAAAACAGAAAGCAATAGCAGAAGCCAGGCTCCACGGGTTCGAGAGATTTCGTTGAAAAAGGCCAACATAGTTAACGTATCCGTTTTAAAAAGACAAAGCCCTGCGTAGGCAGGACTTTGCTATTCAAAGTGTTATTTGACCAAAAATCAACAATTAATGGCCAGAGGTCACCGCACTTACGGCACTTGCATCACCCAAAGTGATCCAGCCAGCAGCGTAGAACCAATCTGTGATTGGAACCAATAGCAATTCAATACCTGCCAAGCCAACCAAACCCATCACGACGGTATATGGCAATGCCATGTACACCATTTTGCCGTAAGACAAACGAAGTAGGGGGGCGAGCGTTGATGTGAGTAGGAACAAGAACGCAGCTTGGCCGTTTGGTGTTGCAACTGAAGGTAGGTTAGTACCTGTGTTGATAG
>JBELME010000331.1:0-4197 GCA_042096095.1 Enterovibrio sp. | reverse complement strand
CCTCTTTTCTGCCAAGGCATCGGCCCTTTCCGCTGGGCGGCTTTGTCGGGTGACCCGGAAGACATTTACAAAACCGACCAAAAAGTCAAAGAGCTTATCCCCGATAACCCTCACCTACACAATTGGTTAGACATGGCTCGCGAACGTATCCAATTCCAAGGGTTACCTGCACGCATTTGCTGGGTGGGCCTTAAAGATCGTGCGCGTTTGGGTCTAGCCTTTAATGAAATGGTGAAAAACGGCGAACTGAAAGCGCCCATCGTGATTGGACGTGATCATTTAGATTCTGGATCAGTGGCCAGCCCTAACCGTGAAACCGAAGGCATGATGGACGGCTCGGATGCTGTTTCTGATTGGCCTTTGTTAAATGCGCTGCTTAACACAGCGTCCGGTGCGACCTGGGTATCTCTGCATCATGGTGGCGGTGTCGGCATGGGCTTTTCACAACATTCAGGTGTCGTGATCGTCTGTGACGGAACAGAAGATGCAGCACGACGTGTGGGACGAGTACTGCATAACGATCCCGCCACTGGCGTCATGCGCCACGCTGACGCAGGGTACGGCATCGCCATCAATTGTGCCAAAGAACAGCAATTGGATTTGCCTTTGCTTGATATCCCCAATGTACCGGTGAAGAAGTGAGAAAAAACATGGTCGAACTTTGCCTTCAACCTGGCGAACTGACGCTTAACCAATTACGAAAAGTCAGCCGCGAACCTGTCAACCTGACGTTTGCTGGTCACGTTGAGCAAACCATGCAACCGAGCATCAACACCGTTGCCAAGGTGCTTGATGAAGGCCGCGTAGTGTATGGCATCAATACCGGATTTGGCTTACTCGCCAACACCCGCATTGAAAAAGACGATTTGCAAACGTTACAACGTAGCATTGTGCTGTCCCACGCCGCGGGCATTGGCGAATTCATGGAAGACAAAACCGTGCGACTCATGATGGTGTTGAAAATCAACGGACTTGCGCGCGGATTTTCTGGCATCCGTTTTTCCGTGGTAGAAGCCATCGCCAAACTCGTTAATGCAGAAGTCTATCCGTGTATTCCCAAGAAAGGCTCGGTAGGCGCATCCGGCGATCTTGCTCCACTTGCGCACATGAGCACCGTGCTGCTTGGCGAAGGACAAGCCCGCCATAAAGGCGAAATTATCTCCGGCGCGATGGCGCTCAAAATTGCCGGATTAGCGCCTATTACACTGGGGCCAAAAGAAGGGCTAGCCTTACTCAACGGCACACAAGCCTCTACCGCATTTGCGCTAGAAGGATTGTTCTATGCGGAAGATCTGTATGCTTCCGCGGTGGCCTGTGGCTCGTTGTCTGTCGAAGCCGCGTTAGGAAGTCGACGCCCGTTTGACCCACGCATTCACCAAGTGCGGGGTCATCAAACACAGATGGATGCTGCCGCCGCGTACCGTCACTTACTCGGCGAATCGAGTGAAATTGGTGACAGCCATCAGAAATGTGAAAAGGTGCAAGACCCCTACTCGTTGCGTTGCCAACCTCAAGTAATGGGCGCGTGCCTAGAGCAAATCCGCCAAGCGGCACGCGTCTTAGAAGTGGAAGCGAATGCAGTGTCCGATAACCCGCTCGTGTTTAGCGATGACGAAGACATTATTTCGGGCGGGAATTTCCATGCTGAGCCCGTCGCCATGGCCGCCGATAACCTCGCATTAGCCATTGCAGAAATGGGCAGTCTGTCAGAGCGGAGAATGGCGCTACTCGTCGACAGCGGGCTCAGTAAACTTCCGCCATTTTTGGTGGATAACGGCGGCGTGAACAGTGGCTTTATGATTGCGCAAGTCACCGCCGCCGCGTTGGCGAGTGAAAACAAAACCTTGGCGCATCCGGCTTCTGTAGACAGCCTACCCACCTCCGCAAACCAAGAAGATCATGTTTCGATGGCAACGTTTGCGGGTCGGCGTTTAACAGAAATGGCAGCCAATACACGGGGAATCTTGGCAGTAGAAATATTGGCAGCCTGTCAGGGGATAGACTTCAGAACGCCTCACAAAACATCACCTAAGCTCGAACAAATAAAAGCCGAACTTCGTGGGCATGTACCTTTCTACGATAAAGACCGCTATTTCGCACCAGATATTGAGAAAGCGAATTCTTACCTTCTAGAAGCGACACATAACAAGTATTTGCCAGACAAGCATTTACCTAGCATGTTGCGTCAAACGCGTTAAACCTCACACGATTAAGCCTCTCGGATCTGGAGGCTTATCATATTTTGTACCAAAAGTGATGAAGGCCACATGGTTTGTGGTCTACTCGTACTTTACTCTCGTAAGATTGCGCTACTATTTTGTTATCACACCATTTTGTTTGCCGACACGCAGAGGTAACCCCATGTGGCACGCGCTTTCCGTTCAGCTCTCTCTCGCGCTCGGTCAGCAGTTCGAGGTTGAGGAGAAAACCCCTATAGATGGCGGCGACATCAACGAATGTTATGCCATCAGCAGCGGGAATATTCGCTTTTTCGTGAAAGTAAACACACGTGAAAATCTCGCCATCTACGAGGCCGAAGCAGAGAGCTTACGCCACCTCGCAAATAGTGGTGTCGTCTCTGTGCCGCAGGTTATCTACATGGGTGTGATTAAAGAAAAAGCCGTGCTGGTGTTGGACTACATCCCCATGAAGCCGCTCGATCAAGAAAACGCCTATTTACTGGGGCGCGAAATGGCGAACCTGCATAAATGGGGAGAGCAACTCGAGTACGGTTTTGATATCGATAACTTCATTGGTACCACAGAGCAACGCAACAACTGGCACCGTAAGTGGGCGAACTTCTTTGCCGATCATCGCATTGGCCTTCAGCTCAAACTTGCAGAAGAACGCGGAATGTCATTTGGTGATGTCGAAACCATTGTTGAATCCATCAAAGAACGGTTAACGGGGCATCAACCTAAACCCTCTTTGCTCCATGGCGACTTATGGACAGGCAATGCGTCCATGTCGATCCATGGTCCCATTGTTTATGACCCGGCGTGCTACTGGGGAGACAGAGAAGTCGATATCGCAACCACCCAGCTATTCTCCGGCTTACCTGAACGCTTTTATGAAGGCTACGCTGAAGTGTGGCCGTTGGATGAAGAGTTTGAATCACGGAAAGACATTTACAATCTCTACCATAGGCTCAATCACTGTTTGTTGTTTGGTGGGCACTATCTCGAAGAAACAGAGGCGTTGATCACCAAACTGGATTTAACGTAACAAAGCGATTGGCAGTGAATCACTGAAAAGTCAAAATAGGCGCCTCGGCGCCCTTGCTTTTATCTAAACAAATGTAAATGCATCCTGCTTTAGCGAAGGATCATCTCACTTTTCATCGACCAGATGGATTTACAGCATGTTTAACACGCGCATTTTTATTGATTGGAATAGAGCCTGGTTATGATTCAAGCTGCAATTTTTGATATGGACGGCCTGTTGGTCGATTCAGAACCGTTCTGGCAAGATGCTCAAATCGCCATTTTTGGTGAGCTTGGCATAAATGTTACCCGTGAAGATACCATTGCGACGACAGGCATTCGTATTGACCAAATCGTCCGAAATTACTACAACACCCGTGGTTGGGAAGGTCCAAGTTGCGATGAGGTGTGTGAGCGCATTACGTTAAAAGTGATTGAGCTCGTCTCAGAGCACAAACCCATGATGCCTGGTGTGATGCACGCATTACACCTGTGCAAACAAGCTGATCTGCGCATTGCGCTGGCATCGTCATCCCCAATGCGTTTAATTCAAGCCACATTGGATGCGCTTGATCTGTCTTCATGGTTCGAGCAGTGTCATTCCGCCGAGCACCTGAAATACGGTAAACCCCACCCAGAGGTATACCTGAATGCTGCCGAAAGCTTGGGGATAGACCCCCAATCTTGTGTTGCACTTGAAGATTCTTTCGCAGGTTTGATGGCAGCTAAGTCAGCACAAATGAAGGCAATTGTTGTTCCTGAACCTGATGTGGCAGGGCAAGAACGCTGGGTGATCAGTGACGCGAAACTTACGTCGCTAGGCGAATTAACAATGGAACATTTCATCAAGTAAGCGTTTTCATGGAGCCAGTATTTTCACGTTTCTGGTTCCCCTTCCCATATTTACGGAAGCATCCTCTCAACTTTTCCTGCAACAATTCGAATAATGCACTCCGATACATCGTTACAGAAATACTTAGAAACACAATTATCC
>JBELME010000330.1:0-4209 GCA_042096095.1 Enterovibrio sp. | reverse complement strand
TTATTGAATTTTAATCGGTTCAGTTAGAAAAATAGAAGGCGTGTTGCCGCATCGCTTTGGCACGATTTGTTGACAGGTAGTGAATCAAATCAGAGGCATCCTTCGCAATATCTGCACATACACCATCTAAGGCCTCTTTAGTAGGAGACAGAACAACGTAATTGATTTTGATACCTACGCGATGTTGCTGTTGATGTGCCAATTCGCATAGCTTTAAGTGGAGAGCGGCTAACGAAGCAGACGATTTTTTATTGTCTCTAGGAGAGATGACATAGGTCAGTGACAAGTGATGCTGATTTTTGTCGAGACGAGAGACATATCGCGAAAATATATCCTCAGGGATAGGCATTATTGCCTGTTCGATATCTTCTTCATCCACCATTACCACAACGCTATTAATGGTAGAAATGTTCCTTTCAACCCAATAAAGCTCATGTTCTATGGCATTAAGTTCGCGAGGCGAACAGAAGCGATAGCGAACACGCGGTTCTTCTGCTGCAATGGCATAACCTTCCGATTCGTTGTCGGTTAAGTAGACAATGGAGTTTCCTATTTCTGCCAGATGCTTACTGATGATCTGACTCAAAGGTTCTTGAGAGGGTATGACAATATAAAGCTGGCTATACATGGCAAGCGGTTATTTCATCTCGAATGTGATGATTCTATCGTCTATCAATAGAGAATTCAGTGATTAAACGTAAAGAAAACGGCTAAACACTGGAGTTTGGTAAAGAGAGAACGCTATTATTGAGGTCATTGCAGTAAATTCGATAGCCAAACGCTAATGAGAATAGCAACATCTTCGTCATCAAATTCGAACGCCATTGCCGCCGTTGAAGAAATTGCGGTGGATATCTGTGCCACTAATTCCTCGCCTGAACTCGTTTTGGCTTATTACACAGAAACGCAAGATGTTGACATCATCAAAGGCGAGTTGAAAAAACACTTCCCTAATGCACACGTGCTTGGCTGTTCGTCTTGCCAAGGCACGATGACAGAAAAGGGGTATGTGAATGGGCATAACCTCGCCGTCTGGTCTATCCAAGATAATGAGGGCGCCTATGGCAGCGCAGTTGTGCAGCTCGACACAAGTTTAGACGTGCTGAAGCAAGCCAAAGCGGTGTTACAAAAAGCCATTGATGACAGCGGTCGCCCAGGTGAACTCCCTGCGCTTATTACCCTTCACACAACCCCTGGTCATGAAGAAACGGTACTTCGCGCCATTCGCAGTGAACTGGGTGTGAATGTCCCAATCATCGGCGGCACCGCGGCGGATGATGAAATCTGTGGCAATTGGTCTTTGTTCGACCGTGAAACGATCACTTCGGATGGCATTGGCATGGCGGTATATTTCCCCTCTGGTCGCATTAGTTATTCGTTCCATAGCGGGTATGCAGCAATGGGACCGCATGCTATCGCCACGAAAGTGGAAGGTCGTACCTTGGTTGAATTGAACGGTGAACCGGCCGCTAAGGTGTATTCCCGTTGGTATCAAGATGCTACAGGATCCGAAATCGACCCTGCCCAATTGTTTGCTCAATCAACCCTGTTTCCACTCGGACGTCAAACCGGTGAGATCCATGGCATGCCGTATTACAGCCTGTCGCACCCATCTAAAGTGTCAGATGACGGCGGCATTCAAATGTTTTGTAACATCTTTGAAGGTGAGACCGTGCATTTCATGTCCGGCACGACAGAGATGTTAGTATCGCGCGCGGGGCGCGTGGTGAACTCCGCCAATGAGCATGATAAAAACGCCGACGTACCCGTTGGTGGTATCGCCATCTATTGTGCGGGTTGCATGCTTCACGTAAAACCGTCTTTGCATGACGTGGCAACGAACATGAGCCGTTCTATGCACGACGCACCATTTATCTGCCCGTTCACCTTTGGTGAACAAGGCCAGTTTTTGGGCGGAGAAATCGCGCACGGTAACCTCATGATCTCCGCAGTTTTGTTCCACAAGGAAGAGCTATGACAAACGCGGTTTCGGAGAAACTTCAAGAAACGTTGTTCGAACTTAATCGTGTTGAAGAACGCGAGCAGAAGTTCAAAGAAGAAAACCGCGCCATACTGTCTGCGATTTCAGCCATGTCCGGTGCAAGCAATAAAATTGAAGTCTTCAACACGCTGCTAAAAGTTATCGAACGCTATATCTCTTTTGATAATGCGCTCGTACTGATACGAAACAAGGACACAGAAGAGAAGTTTTCGTGCTTGGTATCCACGTCACAGCAAGTAGAAGAGCTGTTGTGGAAAGACGGACAAACTTTCTCACGTTGCGTAAATGGCCAGACTGTCATCCTTTACGCGCCAGAACGCGTTAGCGAATTTTCGCTGTTGGATGCAGACGATTTTGAAAGCTGCCATTCCGCATTGATCACCGGCATGACGGTAAACGCCAGCGAATCCATTCTTATGCTGTTCTCTGCCAACAAAGGTGGCTTCGACACTAAAGCACAGCAAGTTATCGAACGTTTTCGACCCCTGATCGAACGTACCATCATCGATATTGATTACCGCGAACGCTTACAATGTTTGGTTTCGGTCAAAACCCAAGAGCTCACAGCAAGCCGTCAACGCTTCCGCGACTTTGCGAAAACAGCAGGGGATTGGTTCTGGGAAATCGACAACAATCTACAATTCACTTATTTGTCATCGCCATCTAACGAATCCTTGTCGACAGATCCAAGTGCCATTATTGCTCACCTCAATAAGCAACCAGAGGTGAAGCATAAATTGCTCGACTTGATCCAACTTGAAGAAACCTTTTCGGAAGTTGAGTGGCAAATTTCTCGTGATGGCAAAGTAAAGTGGATCAGCTTGTCGGGACGTCCGTATTACGATAAGCGCGGCAATTGCCTGGGCTTTCGTGGCACAGCAAAAGACATCACCGCGCGTAAGAAAAGATTGCAAGAACTGCTACAAGCCCGACAACAGGCCGAATCAGCCAATGCTGCCAAATCCCAGTTTTTGGCAATGATGAGCCATGAAATCAGAACGCCCCTCAATGCCGTCATGGGATTGCTTGATACTTTGGAGCAATCGCCACTCGACAGTGAGCAAGAATCTTGGGTGTTGCAGATGGACAAATCAGCTCAATTGTTGCTGACCATCATCAACGATGTACTTGATATTTCTCGCATTGAGTCTGAGCGTTTTTCTCTATCTCCGGAAAACATCAACCCTCGTGACAGTGTCACAATTGTGTTTAATCAGTTAAAAGAAAACGCAACGAAGAAAGACATTGAACTGCGAGCAGACATCGCGGAAAGCGTGCCTGACCTGATTTACCAAGACGGAAACCGCTTCACGCAGATTCTTCTGAATCTTGTTGGGAATTCCGTGAAGTTTACAGAGTCTGGACGCGTCGAAGTGTCGATGTGGACCAATGGCAATTGGTTGGAACTTGCTGTTGAAGACACCGGTATTGGTATACATCCAGATCGTCAGAAAGACATCTTCCAGCCGTTCACACAGGCGGATGGAAGCATAACAAGAAAGTATGGTGGAACAGGCTTAGGGCTATCTATCTGTAAGAAACTCGTGTCCATGATGAATGGCACAATAGCATTTGAAAGTGAGCCTGACGTGGGTACCCGTTTTAGAATTAACATTCCGTTAATTAAACCTGCAGCCAATGAACTGGTTAAAAAAGACAAACCAAGTGATGACTTGATTCAGCCACTCAACGTATTGGTCGCCGAGGACAGCAAAGCCAACCAGATGGTAGTGAAACTCATGCTTGAAAAAGCAGGGCATCACGTTGTTGTCGCCAATAATGGCCAAGAAGCGATTGATATTATTGAGGCAAAACAAGCACCGTTTGATCTAATTTTGATGGATATGTCGATGCCCGTATTGTGCGGCATTGAAGCGACGAAGTATTTGCGCGCTCACGGGCATGAACTCCCCATCATCGCATTGACGGCAAACGCCATGAATGAAGATAAAGATAAGTGCCTAGATGCTGGCATGGACGACTTTGTTACCAAACCAATCCGAGCTGTGGTATTAAAACAAACGTTACAGCGTCACTCAAAGCACAAAAAGGACGAATAGAAAGAACGCATCCTTTCATATTGCTCATCATAATAAGAGCACATCGATAAGCGACGATGTGCTCTTATTTATGTGCTTTAAAGACAAGGAAAATGAACAGGGCAAGATCATGAACGATTTTTGTTCAGAATAGATCAGTTTGACGAT
>JBELME010000329.1:0-4264 GCA_042096095.1 Enterovibrio sp. | reverse complement strand
AACGAGAAGCAGAAGATAGAAAAAAGGAGCCACATCAGATGGGCTCCTTTTCTACGCCGTTATTTCAGGTATCAAACGCTGTTTCACGCCATAAATACTACTTCATGGTTGGCATAATGAAATCGGCATTGGCGCGAATACCGGTTGGCCAACGCGCAGTGATTGCCTTGCGGCGCGTATAAAATCTCACACCGTCTGGGCCATGCATGTGCAACGGGCCGAACAAAGAACGCTTCCAACCCCCAAAACTATGAAACGCCATGGGGACAGGAATGGGCACGTTCACGCCCACCATTCCCACTTGAATTTCATGGCAAAACTGTCTCGCAGCATCGCCGTTTTGCGTGAAGATAGCGGTGCCGTTGCCAAACTCATGTTCGTTAATAAGCTTTACCGCCGTGGCGTAATCTGGCACGCGCACAATCGCGAGCACAGGGCCGAAAATTTCGTCGCGATACACCGTCATGTCTGGCGTGACATTGTCGAACAAGCAGCCGCCAAGGAAGAAACCTTCAGCATTGCCACCGTCCGCACTTTCCGCCTTAACGCCACGCCCATCCACCACTAAGGTCGCGCCCTCTTGAACACCTTGTGCCACGTAGCCTTCGACTTTCTTCAAGTGCTCAGCGGTGACCAAAGGTCCCATTTCCATACCGTCGACAGTGCCGTTGCCCACGCGTAACGCTTCAACTTTCGGTGTCAGTTTTTCAATGAGTGCATCGGCGACATTGCCAACAGCGACCGCCACAGATATCGCCATGCAGCGCTCTCCAGCAGATCCATAAGCCGCGCCCATTAAGGCTGCAACCGCTTGGTCAAGATCCGCATCGGGCATCACCACCATGTGGTTTTTCGCGCCGCCCAGTGCTTGAACTCGCTTACCGTGCGCCGATGCCGTGCTGTAGATATATTCTGCAATCGGTGTTGAACCAACGAAACTCACGGCTTGGACATCAGGGTGAGTCAGCAATACATCAACGGCTTCTTTGTCGCCATTTACCACGTTAAACACACCGTCAGGTAAGCCCGCTTCAGTGAGCAGCTCTGCAATGCGTAACGTCGAACTCGGATCTTTTTCTGATGGCTTCATCACAAACGTATTGCCGCACGCAATGGCAATGGGAAACATCCACATCGGAACCATGATGGGGAAGTTGAACGGGGAAATACCCGCCACCACACCCAAAGGTTGATTGAGTGACCATGCATCAATACCCGCGCCAATTTGCTCCGTCATTTCGCCTTTTAAAAGGTGTGGAATACCACAGGCAAATTCCACCACTTCGAGTCCACGTGTAAGCTCACCCTTTGCATCATCAATGACTTTGCCATGCTCTTGAGTGATCAAGGCAGCAAGTTCATCAAGGTGCGCTTCCACCAGCGCTTTGAACTTGAACATGACGCGCGCACGTTTCAAGGGTGGGGTTTCAGACCACGCGGGAAATGCCGCTTTTGCAGAGGCCACTGCGTTCGCGGTTTCGCTTTCAGACGCAAGAGATACGCTTGCCGACACTTGCCCTGTCGCGGGGTTGTAGAGTGATTGGCTTCGCTCGCTCTCGGCGGTGTATTTACCGTCGATGTAGTGTGTTACTGATGTCATGTCCGTATATCCCTCAGCAATAGGCACCATCAAGATGCCGATTTAATGGCTTTTTCTAATGTCGTGACGATTTGATCGATGTGTTTAGATTCCAAAATCAGCGGCGGTGACAGCGCAATAATGTCGCCCGATGCGCGCACGAGAACGCCATCTTGGAAGCATTGTGTAAACACCTCATAACCGCGCTTCCCTACCCCTTTAGTACTTGGAGCAAACTGCACGCAGCCTATAAGCCCCGTGTTTCGCACATCAATGACATGATCTAATCCAGCCAGAGAATGCAGCGCGCTTTCCCACTCTGCTTCCATGTGGCGAGAACGCTCAAACAAGTTCTCATCGCGGTAAATATCCAACGTCGCCAACGCGGCGGCGGCCGCGACTGGGTGGCCTGAATAGGTGTAGCCGTGGAAAAGCTCGATGGTATCGTCGGGGGCTTGCATGCATGCCTGATAAATCTGCTCACTGACGAGCACGGCGCCCATCGGGATCGCGCCGTTAGTCAAGGCTTTCGCTGTCGTAATGATGTCTGGCGTGACCTCCCAGCGCTGCGCCGCAAACGCATCACCAACACGGCCGAACCCAGTGATCACTTCATCAAAAATCAGTAAGATGTCATGTTTTGTGGTGATTTCTCGAAGGCGTTTTAAATATCCCACGGGAGGCAATACCACACCGCCAGAGCCGGACATGGGCTCCACCATCACGGCGGCGATATTTTCTGCGCCATGCAAGGCGATGAGCTGTTCCAACGCATCCGCTTTCTCGATCCCGTGTTCCGGCAAGCCGCGAGAAAAGGCATTGCGTTCAATGTCCAAGGTATGTGGAAGGTGCGCGACGCCCGGCAGCAATTGACTGCTGAAGGCTTTACGGTTGTTGACCATGCCACCGACTGAAATGCCGCCAAAGCCCGTGCCGTGATAACCCAGCTCACGACCAATGAACATGGTGCGATTGGCATGCCCTCTTGCACGCTGATAAGCCAGTGCAATTTTTAGCGCGGTATCACCTGACTCCGATCCCGAATTGGTAAAAAAGACGCGATTCAAATCCCCCGGAGAAAGCGCCGCGAGACGCTGGGCAAGTTCATAAGGAAGGGGATGACCCATTTGAAACGTGGGGGCGTAATCGAGTTCAGAAATTTGTCGGCTAACCGCATCCGAGATTTCGCGACGGCTATGTCCTGCGTTACAACACCAAAGCCCTGCTGTCCCATCAAGCACTGAATTTCCGTCTACATCCGTGTAATACATGCCTTCTGCTTTCGCTAACAATCGAGGCGTTGACTTAAATTGACGGTTCGCCGTAAACGGCATCCAGAAGTTATCTAACGGTGCATGTGCGTTGTTCGGATTCTGCTCTGCCATAATCAGGTGTCCTTTGCGCTTACATTGTTAACGAGTTGTTGCTGAACGAGCAATATTTGCAATACTATGTCAAATATAACGAACAGTAAACACGCTATATCGATTATAAATTGAACAAAATAGGCCAATTGTAAAATATTTTGAAATGGTGCACAGTGAGACAAGAATGCGTTAAACACATGGATTAGAGAGGCAATTATGTCGTCGTTATCATCACGCAATGATTGGGAATCTTACGCCAACCGCCTTGAAATTCGCGGTCAGGCTTTTATCGATGGTGAATACGTCAATGCTGTATCAGGAGAAACCTTCCCCTGTCTTAGCCCTATTGACGGACGTTTACTTGCGGATGTCGCCAGCTGTGACACTGACGATGCCAACAATGCCGTCGCCAGCGCACGCCAGGTTTTTGAGAATGGCGCTTGGTCTCAGCTTCCTCCTGCAGAACGTAAGAAAGTCGTTATTCGCTTCGCGGAATTGATCGAAGAAAACCGTGACGAATTGGCGTTGCTTGAAACCCTCGACATGGGTAAACCTATCCGCTATTCCATAGCCGTCGATGTGTATGGCGCGGCACGCGCTATCCGTTGGTCAGGAGAAGCCGTCGACAAGATTTACGATGAACTCGCGCCCACGCCACACAATGAAATCGGCATGATCACCCGCGAACCCATTGGTATCGTCGCGGCGATTGTTCCTTGGAATTTCCCCATGCTGATGGCGTGTTGGAAGCTTGGCCCTGCCCTTGCTTCTGGTAATTCTGTGATCCTAAAACCGTCTGAGAAATCGCCCCTTACCGCACTGCGTTTAGGCCAATTAGCCTTAGACGCTGGCATGCCAAAAGGCGTGTTAAACGTATTGCCGGGCTTTGGGCACACCGTAGGCAAAGCGCTCGCGCTGCATATGGATGTCGATACCTTGGTCTTCACAGGTTCAACACGCATCGCCAAGCAATTGATGATTTATGCGGGGGAATCCAACATGAAACGCGTGTGGTTAGAAGCAGGGGGTAAAAGCCCGAACATCGTGTTCGCGGACGCGCCGGATTTGGATGCGGCGGCAGAATCCGCGGCCTCTGCCATTGCGTTTAACCAAGGCGAGGTGTGCACGGCAGGCTCTCGTCTTCTCGTTGAAGCATCCATCAAAGATGTGTTTGTTGAAAAAGTGGTTGCCGCGTTGAAGAACTGGCAACCTGGTCACCCGCTTGATCCCGACACGCAGGTCGGTGCAATGGTCGATCAACAGCAATTGGATACCGTGCTGAGCTACATCGGCAAAGGCACAGACGCAGGCGCAAACC
>JBELME010000328.1:0-4294 GCA_042096095.1 Enterovibrio sp. | reverse complement strand
GTCTAGTGAGAAGAAAGAATTTGCGCACTTCACGAACACACTCAAATTTGTGCTTCACCAAGATAAAAAGCCTGCGGACCAGGAAGATATGCCTTTAAAAGGGGCTGTTTATGATGCGAAGTTTGAGTCTGAAAATCCGGAAACGGATTTACCTGCGGTCATGGGGTTTACTTATTCATACAACAACGGGGCATTTCACAATGTCTCCTTGCTTGGGTTACAGCCTGAGCATCCATTAAACATCGTATCCGTATTGTTACAGCAACTCTCTTATTATCCAGAAGCGCACACGATAGATTTGCCTGATGGAAAGCGTACGTATGCCTACACGGTGATGGACGACAAGGTGTTTCGTTCGTTAATCCGAGAGAAAACAATATCAACGAGTTACAGTACCTTGTCTCAAAGCGATACTTGGTTGCTCAACATTGATGTCTCGGGCTTCCCTGTGCAATTGGATAACCGAATTTCTAAAAACGTGGTGATGGACAATCAGCCGCTCAAGCTTGATCAGAGCATTACGGTAACGCCTATTGGGGCTAAGAATGATGTTTTGTTGTTGGCAAACTTTAGCGCGAATGCAAACACAGGTTATGCCGTTTCATTCAACCGTCAAGAGAGCGACGTTGTGATTCAAACACCTGAGGACTTTATGTCAACGCTGGTGGTGTTTGATCGTAATCCAAACTTGGACACCGCTGAAGTATTGGGCGTATATGCCGCAGAGCAAGGGCTAGGCTTCGTGCGTGAATTGATGTTTTCGGAAAACGTGACTGACAGTATGCGCTCAAACATCATTTTTTCGTTGGAACGATCTGGGTTAGCGGAAGGTGAGTTTATTCTCTCTGCATTGATTGAAGACGAAAGTATCGAAGAAACAGACCGTATTCGCGCAATGATGTCGATGGTAAAGATGGGTGATGTGAATAGCACCGTCGCTCTGACAACACTCGAGTCGATGCTAACGGATGATAACCAGGTATTGGCACAAACGGCGATGTTGAATATCGGTATTCTCGGTAAGCAGAACGAACGTTTAACCCCTCAAGTGACGGCATTCTTGTCTGAGGCCTTATCGTCTAAAAAAGACGCATACATTTCACTTTTGGCCGCCAACAACCTAGGAAGTAACGCCTTAGATGCAAAGGTGGCGCCGTATCTTTCAAGCACTTTTTCCGATGAGCGTCAATTGGCTGCCAAACTGTTGAGCAAGAACCCTGTTATGCGTCCTCAACTTATGACGCAAATGTTGAATGATTCGCACCCAAGCGTCGTCCGAGCGATTGCAACAGGGCTAGAGGGGGCGTCCGTTGCATTAACAGAAAGCTATCAGGCGAAGTTGCGTCAGCGAATTGAAGATGCTGATGTTTTGGCGCCCACACGTGATCTCTTGTTCGAATTTCTTGTTGGTCATACCGATGAATCAGCTATGAACGCGGCGTTGGCGCGTCGTGTGATAGAAATGGAAGGGGTGAGTGAGTCAACGGTGGAAGTGGCGAATCAATATTTGGCGGGGAAGCCATAGTTCACGGCATGCCAAACCGTTAGGTTTGAAAGAAGCAGGGTTTAATTGAGCATGATTGCCGCCGACAGTGAGGCGGCAATCATGCGACGTTTTACTTCGCGGCGATCAAATACTTCAATGCCCCTCGAATGGCTGCGACTTGCGCGTCGTTACACTCTTCGTCAGTCACTTTCGGGCTGTCTGGGTACACTTCGGTCGTGGTGCCGAACTTGCAGGCCGTGAAGCCGTTACACAGGCCAAGCGACGCGAGGGGATAGTTAATAACACCGTCTTGCTGAACCGGAGAACCGATGATGTTGCCGTCAGCATCTGCTGGCGCAATGTGCGTAACCGTGCGCACTTCATCAATAATGGCTTTCTGGAAATCAGGGTTTGGGTTTTCCGTGTCGCCCACCGTGTAAAAACCATCAGGCACGATGTCTTCTTCGTACTCTTTGCCATTACGTGCAGCAAGGGCTGGGCGGAATTCAGATTCGTCTGTGTCAGTGGTTTCGTGAAGATCGATGTGCGCGAAAATGTCAACGCCCAAGCCCTTCACAAATGCCATCACATTGGCGGCTTCTTCTGATGGGCTGTTATCCACAAACGAGCGATTTGGATCGACCGCAATCGGGTTCCAACGGTTGATGGTTTCATAGCCCCAAGGGCTGACACACGGCGCAACAATAAAGTTAAAGTGTTCAGCAAAGGCATCGGCTTCATTTTCTAAAAACTTCAATGCGCCATGAACACCGCTGGTTTCGTAACCGTGCACACCGCCGGTGATCAGCATGGTTGGTTTGCTTGCGTCAAAGTTGCGGCTTTGGATACCAAATTGCGGGTATCGTTCTGGGTCGATGGACAATGCACCGTATTGCGTCACGTCAAAGCGGTCGCGAAGTGCGTCGATTTTGCTGAGAACATCGTCTTTATAGCTGCGTTTGATGCTTGTTGATGCTAGCCACTGTGTTTTTTCTTCGTCGCCCCAAGGTTGACCAGGTGTGCCAATTGGGAAGCTGTTTGATGTGCTCATGAAATGTCCTTCATATGTTGCTGTTATGTCAGCGAGGTTACCACCCGTATTGAGGGTAGCAACCAGAATTCAAGGTGGGCTTGCTCAAGTGGTGAGACTTTACTCAGCTTCTTCTATCAAAAAGGCTTCGAGCCGGTCTGATAGCCACGCTGTTAACGCGCCGCGACGGGCATCGCTGGCGGTGATTTCGCCATAAGGCTGCCATTGCATCGCACTGGAATGGCGAAGCACTTGAACGGTGCCGCTTCGTAGGTATTTGCGCAGCAACATAGACGGCACGTTTGACCAGCCCGAACCGTCCAATACCGCATCACGTAAATGCTCGTAAAAGGGCAGCGCGATGTAATGGGGTGAAATTGGCTCGAGGGCTTTCAAGCCTTCATCATCGACATAGGCTAGGGTTACCTCGGTATGCAATTCCAAATCGGCACGAGACACGCGTTTGAGGGCTGCGAGAGGGTGATCTTTATGCACCACAGACATCATTCGCACTTGGCCGAGCTTTTTGGAAGAGATGCGGCCAAAGGCGCGGGTTTCAGGCAGCAAGCCAAACGCAACATCCACCATGTTCTCATCCACCATTTCATAAAGCTCAGGCGGCGGAGCGACATACAAAGAGACGCTTGAATCGGGAAAGCGTTGGCGAATTTCGCGCATCGTCGCGCGCCAGAATGCTTCCGGCAAGGCGTCATCACGGCCAATGCGCAGAGCAGACTCGATGCCGTTTTCGAATTGTCGGCATTTGGCTTCGATGTCGAATGCCGCTTGCAGTAATCGCTCGCAGTCATCGTGGATCATTCTGCCTGCATCGGTCAGGGTGACACTGTTGCCCGAGCGTGAAAGCAACTCCACCTCCAGATTATCTTCCAGCGCACCAATGGCGGCACTGACAGTGGTTCGGCTCTTTTCGAGTGCTCTGGCGGCGCCGGCAATAGAGCCTGTTTCGACGGCACTCAAAAACATTTCTATCTGACTGCTTCTCATAAGAATTTCCCAATTTCGCTCACGACAAACGCTAAATGATTCTAGCTCTAAATATTTAAGATGGAAGCATTAGCGACAAAAAAGTTGTCGCTCAGCAACTCGATGAATTGAAAAGTTAGCGTTATGGTGTATTTCAAGCGCTCGCAGATAGCGCTACAGTCAAAAAACTTGTCACCTTGTGGGGATTTATGTCGAATGAATATGCGAAAGAACGTAACTTACTGAAATTTTCTATCTTTGCTTGTTTTTGCTTTGCAGCACTCGGAATCGGCCTCGGTATTTGGGCTGGATCTATGGTGATCGTCTTCGACGGTGCTTACTCGCTAGTCAGTTTATTACTCTCTTTAATGGCGTTAGCAGCAACCATTTACATCAGCAAACCAGCATCGAAGAACAACACTTCAGGTAAGGCGGTCTCTGCGCAGAAAGCGGCGGTAATCGAATCACTGGTTGTATTAATCAAAGGTCTCGCTGTCGCGATCGTGTGTGTGGTGTCTTTTGCCTCTGCATTGGATGCCATGTTTACGGGTGGGCGAGATGTTAACGCGGGATTTGCACTCGTGTTTGGTGTGGTAAACGTTGCGGGTTGTTTGGCCACGTACCTCGCCATTAAGAAACACTCAAACAAGGGCGCTTCAACCATTTTGAAGGCGGAATCAAGCCAATGGTTGATGGATACCGTTATCAGTGCTGCGGTTCTGGTTGGCTTCTTGGTCGCTTGGGGTTTGATGATGACAGGCTACGGTGAATATGCCGTGTATTCAGACCCAATG
>JBELME010000327.1:0-4311 GCA_042096095.1 Enterovibrio sp. | reverse complement strand
CTTCTCGCTTCTCGCTTCTCGCTTCTCGCTTCTCGCTTCTCGCTTCTCGCTTCTCGCTTACTGCTTACCTTTGTTAGATAACGCCGCAATCGCTTCTAAGCGCTTTTTCAGCTTATCAGGCACCATTTCAGCGACAGCTTTTAAATATTCTGCAGCAATGGGGCTGAGTGTGCGTGGTTCTGCCATTTTCTTTTCGGCTTCTATTCGAATATCTGATTTCGCGAGCTCGGGGTTTACCTTTATCTCGATGGTCGAGAGGGACGGCAGTGCTTCTCTGCGTAAGGCTGAAAGCAGCATTTGTCTGTCGTAATTCAAACGTGTTGCCCAAGATGACGAACCGCACTCAAGGATTAAAGTGCCATCACGGTAGTTTGCAACGCGGCAATGTTTTGCCGACTGTGCGGGTAAAAGCTGCTTAATCTGGTCATTGAGCTTTGCTAGCGCGAGGGCGCGCTGACGCACTTGCCCTGAGGCGTTGCCTTCCAATAAATCTAATGTGGATTTCGGTCTGTGATCTCGCATAACCATCTTGCTATCCGCTTTCTCTTCTTCAAGGGTATCAGGCGAACGAAATAGACACCATGTTTGTGAAGTCTAATGCCTGTTTCGCGGGTCTTTACTTGAAGTCTGCACCTATTTCTCTGTCTGAATTGCATAGAAACTGCGCGATGAATGACGCAGGGAATGAACAGGTTCTAATTTTTAGTATCAAAAACGATGCGACCCGCATTACAGGTGGGATGACGTGTCGATATGGCTTATGATTATTCCCCCGAGATTGATCATGACGATCTCGTTGCGTGATTAAATTATTAATAGGCCTTGAAATACTTTTCTGAAGGCACAAGATCATCGCTATAAATACGGTTTCTTTTTCGACAAAGATGTCCGACAAAGAATTCTGGCAGAGGACATTGCTGATCTTTCTCTGCCGCGCAGCATCCCGGCTTTGGCTCTGACGCTAAAGCGTAAAAAATATGAGAGAAACGGCAAAGCCATGTTATCGAAATTAATTACTAAAGTAATCGGAAGCCGCAATGACCGCACACTGCGCCGTCTTCGCAAAGTCGTCAATGAAATCAACAAGCTTGAGCCACAATTTGAAGCATATGGCGACGATGAGCTAAAAGCGAAAACCGCTGAATTCCGTCAACGTATCGCGCAAGGCGAAGACCTTGATGTCATCCTGCCAGAAGCGTTTGCAACGGTTCGCGAAGCGTCTAAGCGTGTTTATGGCATGCGCCACTTCGACATGCAAATGGTCGGTGGTATGGTCTTGAACAATGGCCAGATTGCAGAGATGCGTACTGGTGAAGGTAAAACGCTGACCGCAACGCTACCTGCTTACTTGCATGCCCTGACTGGTAAAGGTGTTCACGTTGTTACCGTGAATGATTACCTTGCAAAACGTGATGCTGAAACAAACCGTCCGCTATTTGAATTCCTTGACATGACCGTGGGTACGAACGTACCTAACATGGCTCCGCCAGAGAAAAAAGCAGCGTACCAAGCCGATATCCTTTACGGAACAAACAACGAATTTGGTTTTGACTACCTACGTGACAACATGGCGTTCCGCGCGGAAGACCGTGTGCAACGTGAGCGTTACTTCGCAGTGGTGGATGAAGTTGACTCCATCTTGATCGATGAAGCGCGTACGCCTTTGATCATTTCAGGCCCAGCTGAAGACAGCTCTAAAATGTATGCGCGCATCAATGCACTGATCCCTCAACTGGTTCGCCAAGACAAAGAAGACAGTGAAGAATACCGTGGTGACGGCCACTTCACCGTTGATGAAAAATCCAAACAAGCGCACTTGACCGAAACGGGCCAAGAGTTTGTTGAAGATCTTTTGAAGAAAAATGGCCTGATGGAAGAGATGGATACCCTTTACTCTCCAGCCAACATTTCTCTGCTTCACCACAACAATGCTGCACTTCGTGCACACGTGCTGTTCGAAAAAGACGTTGATTACATCGTGAAAGACGATGAAGTCATTATCGTTGATGAGCACACTGGCCGAACGATGCCTGGTCGTCGTTGGTCTGAAGGTTTACACCAAGCGGTTGAAGCGAAAGAAGGTGTGAAGATTCAGAATGAAAACCAAACACTGGCATCTATCACCTTCCAGAACTACTTCCGTCTTTACGACAAACTGTCAGGCATGACAGGTACTGCTGATACCGAAGCCTTCGAATTCCAGTCAATCTATGGCCTCGATACCGTTGTTATCCCAACCAACAAACCTATGGTGCGTGATGACATGGCGGATCAGGTTTACATGACTGAGCGCGAGAAGTTCAACGCCATTATTGAAGACATCAAAACACGCAGCGAGAAAGGTCAGCCTTCTCTTGTGGGTACCGTGTCGATTGAAAAATCAGAATTGCTGTCGAATGCACTGACTGAAGCCGGCGTAAAACACGCTGTACTGAACGCCAAGTTCCACGCACATGAAGCAGACATCATTGCTGAAGCGGGTTCTCCGGGTGCGGTCACCATTGCAACGAACATGGCAGGCCGTGGTACGGATATCGTATTGGGTGGTAGCTGGCAGACAGAAGTGGCTAAGTTGGAAAACCCAACAGAGCAGCAAATCGAGGACATTAAAGCCAAGTGGCGTGAATCTCACGATGCCGTTAAAGCTGCAGGTGGTCTTCACATCATTGGTACTGAGCGTCATGAATCTCGCCGTATCGATAACCAGCTTCGTGGTCGTTCAGGCCGTCAGGGTGACCCAGGCTCAAGCCGTTTTTACCTTTCAATGGAAGATTCACTGATGCGTATTTTCGCTTCTGAGCGTGTGTCTAACATGATGAAGAAACTGGGGATGGAAGAAGGCGAAGCCATTGAACACCCATGGGTGAACAAGGCCATCGAAAACGCACAACGTAAAGTTGAAGGCCGTAACTTCGATATCCGTAAACAGCTTCTTGAATTCGATGATGTTGCTAACGACCAACGTAAAGTGGTGTATGAATTACGTGATGAGCTGATGAACACCAATGACATCAGCGACATGATCGAACAAAACCGTGAAGACGTGATCAACGATGTGATTGATCAATACATTCCACCTCAGTCGCTCGACGAAATGTGGGACGTTGCAGGCCTTGAAGCACGCTTGAAAGCTGACTTTGACGTTGAAATGGCGCTTCAAGAGTGGCTAGACAACGACGACAAGCTTTATGAAGAGCAGCTTCGTGAGCGTATTCTTAGCACCATCGTTGACGTGTACAAATCCAAAGAAGCGGCTGTGGGTGAAGAAACCCTGCGTAACTTTGAAAAAGCCGTCATGCTGCAAACACTGGATACGCTTTGGAAAGAACACTTGGCGGCGATGGATCATCTTCGTCAAGGTATCCACCTACGTGGCTATGCGCAAAAGAACCCGAAACAAGAGTACAAGCGCGAGTCGTTTGAACTGTTTGAGGGCATGTTGGATGTACTGAAATCAGACGTTGTGACCACACTTAGCCGTGTACGTGTTCAACAGCCTGAAGAAGTGGATCGCATGGAAGAGCAACGTCGTGCGCAAGCTGAAGCAGCTGCACGTCACCAGCAAGTCAGCCATGCTGATGCGGAAAACCAATTGGATGACAGCCATGAGCAAGAATCTGATACTGTGGTTCGCGGTGAACGTAAAGTGGGTCGTAACGAACCATGCCCTTGTGGTTCAGGCAAGAAATTCAAACAGTGCCACGGTAAGATCAGCTAATCACTGATTGAGGTATTGTTGGGGTCACCCCAATAGGAAAGGCCGCTGCTGTGCGGCCTTTTTCATGGAATAAGATTAGGGTTAACATGGATAAGAAACGCATTCACATCGCGGCTGGCATCATTCTGGATCAAGACCGTAACAAAATTTTCATCACTCAGCGTCCTGCAAAAGCCCACAAAGGTGGTTTTTGGGAGTTTGCGGGTGGTCAGGTTGAGCAAGGTGAAACGGCCGAGCAAGCCGTTGTGCGAGAGCTGGAAGAAGAAGTCGGGATCACAACAACAGATCTTGAGTTGTTGTGCTCATTAGCGCATGACTACCCAGATAAAGCACTGACGTTTGATTTCTTTTTGATTAACGGGTTCGTCGGTGAGCCTTTTGGAAAAGAAGGCCAACCCGGGCAATGGGTGGCGATCAGCGAACTGTCGAACTTTACCTTCCCAGAAGCGAACGCACCGGTATTAGCGAAAATTGTTGAAGTGTTAGGGTAACGCGATACTTTCCAAGAGCTATTAATTCATTCAAGGGGCGAGCTAAGATGTACATTGCTCTTTCTCGCCACTCGATTCTCTCATTCTGCTTTTCCTGCTTTT
>JBELME010000326.1:0-4346 GCA_042096095.1 Enterovibrio sp. | reverse complement strand
GACGCTGATGCCCAAGCGGTAGACACCAACTCAGACACAGTAAGGCCGGTTGCATCGATGCTCGCTTTCAGCGTCGCAACGTCTACATCATCAAGTGGTGCGTATTCATTTGCAGGGACAGGATCTTGCCAAATCAATACTTCACTTGGGATGTCAGACCCTAGGTAGCGTGAATGTGGCCCCAAATCACGGTGCGTCAGTTTGAACCAAGCGCGAGCAAAGGCATCTGCAAACGCCTCTGGGTTTTGGTGGAAGCAACGAGAAATCTTCTCATACGCTGGATCAAAGCGCAGTGAAAGGTCCGTCGTCAGCATGGTTGGAAGCTGGTACTTGCCCGCTTCAAATGCATCAGGAATGTCAGCTTTTGCATCTTTAGCCACCCATTGATGTGCACCTGCCGGGCTCTTTGTGAGTTCCCATTCATAACCGAACAGGTTATCGAAGAAGTAGTTTGTCCACTGCGTAGGCGCTTGTGTCCATGTCACTTCAAGGCCACTGGTAATGGCATCACCCGCTTTACCCGAACCATGGGTGCTCGCCCAGCCTAGCCCTTGAAGTTCAATTGACGCTTCTTCTGGTGCTGCGCCTACTAGCGCCGCGTCACCTGCGCCGTGAGTTTTACCGAAGGTATGTCCACCCGCAATCAGAGCGACGGTTTCTTCATCATCCATTGCCATACGCGCAAAGGTTTCACGAATATCAATGGCTGCTGCCAGTGGATCTGGGTTGCCATTTGGCCCTTCCGGGTTAACGTAAATCAAGCCCATTTGCACCGCTGCCAGTGGATCTTCGAGCTCGCGTTCACCTTTATAGCGCTCGTCATCTAGCCAGGTTTTTTCAGTGCCCCAGTAGACGTCTTCTTCTGGCGCCCAGATGTCTTCACGACCACCTGCAAAACCAAAGGTTTTGAATCCCATCGATTCAAGTGCAACATTCCCTGTGAGGATCAACAAGTCTGCCCACGAGATTTTTTGACCGTATTTTTGCTTGATCGGCCAAAGCAAACGACGCGCTTTGTCGAGGTTACCATTGTCTGGCCAGCTGTTTACAGGCGCGAAACGTTGGTTACCTGTGCCCGCACCACCACGACCATCAGAAGTACGATACGTACCAGCACTGTGCCAAGACATACGCACAAACAACGGACCGTAGTGACCGAAATCTGCAGGCCACCATTCTTGAGAATCTGTCATCAAATCATGAAGATCTTTCTTCACAGCCTCTAAATCTAGGCTCGCAAACGCTTCACGATAATTAAAATTCGCTCCCAGTGGATTCGACTCGGGAGTGTGTTGATGCAAAATATCGATACGCAGCTGATTTGGCCACCAATCACGGTTTGTTGTACCGCCACCCGCTACCGGATGAAAAGGACATTTGCTCACATCAGACATGGTTTACCCCCAAGGTTTTTATTATGTCGCATCTTGTCGACTGCTTTATGTATAGCCCCTTAGAAAGAAGCAAGCCAATAGGTTATTCCTACATCTTTGATAGGTATTATCGATGCATTACCAAAAACCCATTTACTATTTTAGTATCAATGAGTTAATTAAATTCAAACTGTCTCAATATGGTGACACTTATATCATGAAATTGTGGATGATTTGTAATTTCTATCCGCCTTATAAAACAAGGTTCTGTAAGCAAGTTGCATGAAAAAAGCCCTGCAATACAGGGCTTCTATTCAAGGTGTTAATTAGTGAAAAATTGTAGCGTTAAAATGAACGCTTACATTAGCTGCCAAGGGCCATTTGCAGATCCTGGCGTGTCCCCTTTTGTCCACCATTTCGCTTTGTAGGTTTCACCTTGGAAGGTGACCTGCTCGCCACCGTTGTAAACTTTGTCAGAGCGCCAATCTTTCAGTGAACCATCGTCAAACTCTTCCCACACTGACGCTTTGCCCGGCTCTTCACCTTTCGTCCACCATTTCGCGGTGAATTCAACGCCGTTATGAATGACTTTGTCACCGGTGTTATAGACCTTGTTGGCATCCCAGGTGCTGTCCGTTGGACCCGTGTCACCTTTCACATTAACCGCAACAGTCGCTGAGTCTGCGTCAGAACCATCAGTCACCGTCACGACAACCGAAATCACACTGTCTTTATCAGATGCTGGTGCTGTTACAGTCACAACCGCAGCGTTACCGTTTTGAGCAACCACACCTTCGCTTGCTGTAAAGGTCAATGCATCGCCTTCCGCGTCAGACGCTGAAACAGAAATATCGACAGACTCACCCGCATTAACAGAAACAGATGCTGGAACAGTCAGAACCGGTGGGGTATTTTCTACAACGCCAGACCCTTTCACTTTCACAATCACGCTTGCAACGTCAGATTTCTTACCATCAGTGACTGTTACAGTAATGGTGTCAGTAAGGTCTGTTGCTGTGTTCGGTGCTTTGTAAGTCACGGTCGCAGTGCCATCACCATTATCGAGCACATCCGCACCTGTTGCTGAGAACGACAACGCATCGCCATCTGCATCTTTCGCTGATACTGCAAAGCTAATCACTTGACCTGAATCTGCTGCCTGAGCACCCGGTACTGAGATAACCGGCGCTTCATTTGGCAACACGTTTGCACTGAACACATCATCAATTTGTTGTGCCAATGGTGACTTCAGGTTGGTACATTCTTTTAGCTTAGAACCATGATTAATAAAGGTGCCTTCACACTGAATATCACCGTGCACCTGCCAAACGATAATGCCGCCAAGGTCGTTATTCACAACGTATTCCGCTTTCTTACGAATGGCCTCTTCATCGTCATAGCTCAAGAAGTACTTTCCTTTCACCGCATAAGGCACTTCTGCGTTGGCATCCCAGAAATGTTCCCAGCCGTTTTTCTTGATAATGTAGTTGTAGTTTGGTTGGCCTTCGAACGCTTTCCAATTATCTAAATCCACAGAAGATTCCGTTGGACCATCAACAGAGAAGTTCACCGTCCGCTTATCCGTTGGCGCGCCCAGGTAAGCCGTTGTTTCTTTTGTTTGAACACCACGGCCGTAGAAAGCAGCACCGAAGTTAATCTTGTTCGATGGAATACCACGTGCTTGCATCCAAACGCGCAAGTCATCCAAGGTTAATCCATCAAATTCTTCTTCTGGGTAGGGGTAAAGTGGCGAGTTATGACCCGTGACGTTCGACCAGCCACCGTTAAGGTCGTAGGTCATCATGTTGAAGTAATCCATCGAGTTCGACAGACGATTCCAATCGTAACCTTCAAGCGCCGCTGGCACAGCTTTAAACGCTGCCGTAAGCAGTTTGTCATCACCAATACGTGCACGAATGTCATCCATCAACTGTTCAAAGTTGGCGTAATCAACGTCCGTGCCCGTGAAGTTCATACCGCCAGAACCTGGGAATTCCCAGTCAATATCAATACCGTGGAAGCCCAGTGCCATCAGACGATCAACGTCTTTTAGGAAGCGTTCTTTCATCACAGGGTTGGCCGCCATTTCGGGGAAGTGCTTTGACATACTCCAGCCACCAATAGACGCCATCACTTTCACGCCTTTTTGGTTCGCCAAATCAATCAAGCCCGGTGCGCCACCTTCTTTTTTCAGAGGGATTGGCATTTGGCCAGTCACACCTGATGGCGCATGTTTCCAACCGCGACCATCTTTCACAAAACCTTGTGCTTGCACTTTAGCAAGTTGATCTGCCTGCCACGGTTCGTTTCCTGGGTATTCGTGAACATATTCCAGCTCACCCCACAGAATGTGAAAATCCCAGCTTGAATACACGTCGGGGTGCAAAAGTGGGCCCGGTTCTTGAACTGACCCATCTTTATAGATGTTTTTGTTACGAAGGTCACCACTGTGCATGGAGCCATCTTTCGCTACACCAAAGAAGCTAAAGTTCAAAATGGAGTAGATATCCATATCTACGTTAAGGTGTGTGGCTTCGCCTTTTACGCTAAAGCCAGCATCCGTGCCTTTCCACGCTTCCCACTGCGTCAGATAACCGATAACGGCTTTGTCATGAGTAGGCGCAGCATGTAGGGAGGCGCTCATCGCTAGCGCACTCGCAACACATGTTGCTACAGCGCAGACCTTAAGTTTCTTATTCATATTGTTTTTCTCTCCACGTTATGGATTCACGTTTTGTCTCACTTTTAATAATCTTTCATCACTTAATTTTTTACGCGAATAATAAATTCAAACTTTGGTATCAATGTTCGAAATGAAAGCAGTCAGTTACATTTGTTTCCTAAAAACTTTGCAGGAGTTCGATGTCAAATAGAGGGTATTCGGTAGGAAAATGCTTATCAGCACGACGTTTAATTTCTTTATATATCAGTAGCTTTTACTCAATATAACAGTGCTAGTGAACATAGAGTCAT
>JBELME010000325.1:0-4356 GCA_042096095.1 Enterovibrio sp. | reverse complement strand
TGTCAGTGGCTCGGGGGGCCCGCCTCGTTGACGAAGTCTGAGGATGCATGTTCTTAGATTTTTAAGTGACGGAGGTACTCATTCGGTGTGCACCCCCGAACGCGTTTGAAGGCCTTGATGAAGCTTTGCGGATGGGTGTAGCCGAGCAACTGTGCGATCTCGTCTGGCGCATGGCCTTTGAGTAAATAACGTACAGCGATGTTGTTCAGCACATACGCCAGAATACTGGTAAACGAGAACCCGAGCTTTTGTAGGCGACGTTGCAGTTGTTGTGGTGACAGCGCAAGCAGGTTGGCGACCTGTTCTACCGTTGGCATGCCGTAATAACGCGCATAATTGACCACTTCATAAAGTGCCTTAGTGGGATCATCCCGTTGCGGCATGTTAACTAACTCGTCCAGCTCGTTGAGTGACAATACGGCTTCTCGGTTTTTTTCCACGGATGCTGTGTGCTCAAGCAGCAACAACGTGGTATCAAACCACACTTCAGTCTGCTCGCACCCTGTCATGACCTGACAACCAAACCAAGCTTCTGCCTCTTTCATATCGATGCTTGTACCCGCAAGGCGAACCATTAAGGGCGAATAGGGCAATGAGCCATCTCGCTGTTGCAGCAACGCACGGCGTGTTTTGTTGTTTGCTGTCTCTGAGTTGGATGATGAGAAATGTCGCAGAACTTTCGTGAACATGATGGCAACGCGCAATGCGTCAACGTCAGTGACATCGTCGGTAAATGCGTTGTGGTAGCACCACTTGAGGATATTGCCTGACTGGCGACCAACGTAGTGGCCACTCGAATGAAAGCAACTCATACCGTAATTGATGCGTCGGAAGGTGATCGATAGATCGGGCGCGGCGGTTAACCAATTCGCGCATACATCGATGTTCGCTACATCAAGGAAATCTGCGATATGAAAGGGGAAATGTCGATCCCCCGTTAGCGTGACGATATTGCGTAACCAACGGTTAATTTCTGAATGGGGTATCAATGCCATGTCGTCGGCATATAACGCGCGAGGAATACCAATCTGCGCAATGTCGAATCGATAGACCTGCATGACGCCTTTGAGAAGCGGTTTGATATACGCCATACGGCAAAAAGTAATGTCGATCATGGTCTGCCATGAAATTGGATAGATTCGATCAATATACATGAATTAGTGAATCAATCGTTCCAAAATGTTGCACAAAAGAGACATTGATGTAACTATCTGTTTTCTTGTTAACTCTTGGAGACAGTGATGAGCCTATTGGCGACACCTTTTGTTGATGCAACAACGGATACCGTGCTGCATGTTATCGCAGCCGTGGTTTTGGTGGGCTCCGTTTGCGCCATTGCGTTCGGGTTCTGGAAAATTCATGAACTGCCTGTCAGCAAGGCAAAGAAAAAGCAACATCAGCAGATGGGGCTGATCACAGCACTCACTTGGATTGGCTTTTTGTGGCACTGGGTATGGGTCGTGGCCGTGATCGTGGCGTTTGTTGACAGCGACCAAGCCCTTCGACGCATTCGCGATATTTGGCGTGAGCCAGCAAGAACATCGAACGAGGAAGGCAATGAGCCCGTGTCCGAGGGGGTTGCAGTCATGCAAAACACCGCAGCGGATCAAGGCGATCAAGATGTGCACAAAGAGGAGAAAACCAATGCTTGAAGGTTTAGCGGTATGGGCGTTGTTTATCTACCTCCTTCGCATGGTGGGAATGCCTTGGAATTTATATAGCAAGCTGTTCGCCTACATTGGTGGTGGCGCGTGGTTGTTGTTCGTTTGGATTGGTTTGTTGAATTACACGCCAATGGATCTCTCTGGTGGCTCTGTTGTTCAATCTCCACACATTCAGCTTCGTCCGGGTTCAAGCCAAGTGCGTGGAAACGTTGACGAGATTTTTGTTTCGCCAAACGAAGAAGTGAAGAAAGGCCAGTTGGTGTACTCCATTGAAGATGAGCCTTATCATATCGCGCTAAATCGCGCCATTGTTGCTGAGAACTCTGCGCAGGTCGCGTTGGATGTTTCTAAGCAAGATGTCACTTTGACAGAGCAACAATACCAAGCAACGAAAGCGGATCTGAATGTACTTGAAAGCCAATTGAATGCGGCGCAAGAAGACGCGAAGTGGAAAGAGAGTCAGTTAAATCGCTACCTAGAACAGAACCGCAAAGCACCCAACACGGTCGCGACCTCGGTATTGGATGAACAACGCAACAAAGTCCAGTTGGCAAGATCGCAAGTTACGACGTTAGAAACACAGATTGAAAAAGCGAAGATCGGCGTGGAGCACGCACGATTAAGCCAAGAAAAATCTGTGCTTGCTGTCGCCGCCAAACGTGCAGAACTCGACAATGCCGTTGAAGCGGTATCTCAAGCACAATGGAACTTGGAACAAACCCAGGTCATCGCACCGTCTGATGGGTACGTGACCAACTTCATCATGCGTGAAGGTCAGTATGTAGGCGTGTTACCACGCTTGCACATGTATACCGATGAAAAGTACGTGTTGATGCGCGTGAATCACCAAGCGATTCGTAACGTGAAAGTCGGTCAGTACGCCGAGTTTGCAAGCCCTGTGTATCCCGGAAAAATCTTCAAAGCCGAAGTGGAAGGCATTGTCGAAGCAACGGGAGAATCACAAGGTAAATTGCTGGCGCTCGAAGAAGGTGTGCGCGTGACGACAGGAGCAAACCTGAAAAACAAACACCACTTTGTTCGCTTGAAGCTCGACGAGCCTGAAGGGTATGACATTCCCGTGGGTGCCGTCGGGTTGGCATGGATTTCTGGAGAAAAGCCAATCGCCTTCATGAGCTTCCTTGATGTGGTTCGTGGCATCATTATCCGCATGAAAGCACAGCTCTACTTCGTACACTCGGTGTAACGAAAACCGAACACCGCAACAAAACCAAAAAGGCCCGAAAGGGCCTTTTTTCTTGCCCTTGCTGCGACGGCGGCGTATTTATACCAAAAACAACCTGAAGATGCCGAATTCAGGCGAGTTAGACTGGCGTTGTGATAGCGGCATCCCTTTGCAGGTGTAGGCATCGCCACCAAAAAGAGACAACAAAGTGCCTGGCGTTAGTTCATCTTTAACTGCATCAACAAGAAAGAAAAAGAAGTAGCCAATGGGACAGACAATAGCATGAGTGCAGCAAGACAATCTCCCAAAGGGTTAAAAGCGATCGCAGCGCTGGAAGCATTGAAAGGCGTGCTGTCTTTGGCAGTGGGTTTTGCGTTGCATGAATTGGGTGGCAAAGAAATCCAACACCTTTGTGAAGCCTTACTCCAGCATTTGCACTTAAATCCCGCCAGCGAAATACCCAGTGTGATCATGCATTCGGCCTACAAGATCAACGACCAAAACCTTACCTTGTTCGCATTAGGCTCTGTGTTATATGCGACGATCAGGCTGGTGGAAGCATTTGGCCTTTGGCGAGGGTATGCATGGACTGAGTGGTTCGCGTTAGCGAGTGGCGGTATTTACCTGCCTTTTGAAGTGTATGCCGTGGCGACAGAAGGGAAAATGCTCCCTGTGCTGGCGTTGGTGGTGAACCTTGTGGTGGTGGCCTACATGACCATGGTGATCCTGCAGCGTCGAAAAGAAAAACATGTCTTGCCGTAACTCGCGTTTCTCTTCTTTAATTCCGCCGCGCTTTTCCTTTGTGATTCGCGCGGCGGTTTCGTTTAGGGCTTAGGCTCTGCACCCGTCGCTTGTGTGTGGCGAGGTTGTGTGTCGTCACCCGAGTTTTCTGTTTTTTCCTCGCTTCCAACCTCGTTTTCAGCATCACTTTGAGTGGCTTTTTGTTTTGCCAAGGTGCGTTGTAACAACTGACTATAAAGCGGTTTACCGCCCATTACTTGCGCTGTCATGGTAGCGCCTAACGTTGTAATGAGCAGTGGCAATATCAACTCGTAGTTATGCGTGAGTTCCATCACCAAGAGAATGCCAGTGATGGGGGCGCGCACTGTGGCAGCAAAAAGCGCTCCCATGCCTGCTACGGCAAACATGCCTGCAGTGATCTCCATGTGCGGGAAAAGGTGTATGCAGAACAGCCCAAACCCAGTGCCAAACAAGGTACCCAGTGCCAACATCGGTGCAAATACACCACCGGGCGCGCCTGAACCAAAACAGGCGAGGGTGGTGATCAAACGCGCAACGAACAGCAGCGCCAACATGGAAAGGGCAAAATCGCCATGCACGGTATCAGGGATGAGTTCGACGCCTTCTCCGGTGAGCTTGGGTAGCAGGAAGAGCATTAAACCGAAGATCGCCCCAAGTCCTGCTCCTACCGCAACGAACCGTTTGGTGTCGTGCTGGTGGAAGCGCTCAAAACTGTCCATGGTGAATACCACCATGCGGTTAAACATC
>JBELME010000324.1:0-4418 GCA_042096095.1 Enterovibrio sp. | reverse complement strand
TTCCAACGCACAAGCGCCTCTGCACCATTGATGGTGTAATCTTTGGAACTCACCTTAGGCTGATACCACACTTCTAACCCATTGTTCTGCAGCGCTTTTTGAAGTTCTATTTCCAGCCATAAACGCATCCGCGCTTCTTTGTTCATGTGTTGGCTGTAATTCACCACACGATTGCGGCCTTGCTCTTTGGCTTCATACATCGCGGTGTCGGCGTTTTGCAGCAAGCTGCGTGCGTCTTTGCCGTCGCCAGGGTATTTCACCAACCCAATGGAACACGCGAGGAATTTACTGAAGTGGTAAAGATCGAAAGGCTGGCTGATCACGTTCACAATGCGGTTAGCAAGGTCTGTGGCCATCGCTTCATCGCTTTGTTCTGGCATCAATACCGCGAACTCATCACCGCCAAGGTGACCAAGGATGGTTTCAGGCGGTAATTGTTTTCTCAGGCGCTGAGCAATGTCTTGAAGAACACGATCACCAATGTGGTGGCCAAGAGAGTCATTGATGTTTTTAAAGTTATCGACATCAAGGTAGAACATGACCAATGGCGTTTTATTGGCAATGAGCTGCTCTAAGCGACGAGAAAACCCGTGACGGTTATACAGTCCTGTTAGCGCATCAAACTGTGCCAGTTTTTCAATGGTTTGCTTGTGGTTCTCGGGTTCTGAAACGGAGCGTGAAAGGGTAATGATTGAACCTTCTCCGCCTAATACATTGATGGCGCTGAAGGCGATATTGATCGGGCTGTTGTCAGCTGCAGCGCAAACCGCTTGGCAAGCGAGTTGTTGCCCTGGTTTTAATGACGTTAATGCTGCCACAGTAGAGCGCCCTTTGACGGGGCTTATGAGTAGCTTTTCGATGTCTTCACCAAGAATTTCACTCACGCTGTCATAGCCAAGCAGAGCCACAGCGCGTTCGTTCGCACTCAGCACAATGCCATCATCCAACACGCAGCACCCATCGCTAACAAGTTGGCTTAGGTGTTTAAATCTGTGCTCTGATGATTCAAGTGCGCTGGTGAGTATCTGACGCTCAGAGGTGTCGACAGCATGGAAAATGATGGCACCTTCTGGTAATTCTTCATGTTGAGAAGGATCAAGTGAGGACACGCTGAAATGAAAACTGGAGTCATGTACGCCGTCGTTAAGCACGATTTCGCCTTCGGACTCTTCTCCGCTAATGGCGCGTAAATAATGGGGTTTTAATGCTTCATAGAAAGTCGAACCCAATATGTCCTTATCGTGTTTCCCAACTAACTCATCCTGATTCAACCCACTGATTTCACAATAACGCTGACTGACCCATAGGTACTGGTGGTTTTTGTCGAGAACGGCGAAGAGAAAAGGGCTGTTATGAGTGAGACGAGAGAACCAATATGTTAACTGCTTCATTGGCATTAAGGCACCACACATCCTAGCTTGTGGAGTATTTCCAAGTACAACTCCGAATTAATCCAACACTATATAACGTTGGGATAGCTGAGATAAACCTTTATAGCGATGAGCACAGTTTTTTTGACTCAAGGCATAATTGTAAGGTAATCCACTGACATACAATACACGTTCATTTCGACTGACCTTAAATTGGATGGTAATTTTGCTCGACAAGATTCACACTAAGTTAGTACAGCAAGCTCCTGCTTTTCTTCGCTTACCTGTTAAGCTTGTTCCAGTATCAGTTCAGCAATCATTGATGCTTGACACGTTAAAGCGCGTTTTTCAGGAAGCGTTAGAGGATGGCGAGTTTGAATTTCTCGAAAATCGTTGGCTAGAAGTGCATGTTCGCGATATTGGCTTCAAAAGCTATATCAGCTTTGAAAATGAAAAGCTGGTGGTTCGCAGTGACATTGAAAACGCTGACGTGCGCTTCAGTGGCGATCTTAACGATTTGATTTTAATCGCTGCACGTAAAGAAGATCCTGACACGCTGTTTTTCCAGCGTCGATTGATTATTGAAGGCGATACAGAATTAGGTCTAGAAGTGAAGAATTTGATGGACAGTGTGGATCTGGACTCGTTACCCTCCATGCTTCGACAGGCATTGTTCTCCTTGGCCGACTTTGTTCAGAAAGGTTTACAAGCCTCAACCCCTTTGGAAGAAGCACACTATGCTCCTAAGATCTGAAGCTCCAGCTGATCTCCTGCCTATTGATCGATTGGTGAAAAAAGCGTTCGACACTGACGCAGAAGCCAACCTAGTCATGACATTGCGTGAGAACGGACATAACACCTTGTCTCTCGTTGCATGCAATGATGAGGGCAAGGTTGTTGGTCACATCATGTTTAGCCCTGTGATTGTGGGCGGACAAGACACGGGTATCCAAGGTTTAGCACCTGTTTGTGTGCATCCGGATTACCGCAATCAAGGTTTGGCGTCAGAAATGATCCGTGAAGGTTTTGAAATACTGCGAGAGTTTGGTTATCCAGCCTGTGTTGTTCTGGGCGACCCTGCATATTATTCGCGTGTGGGTTTTTTGCCAGCTTCTCAATATTCCTTGAACTGTAAATGGGATGTGCCTGCCGATGCCTTTATGGCGATCGAGTTACTTGATGGTGCATTCAGTGACGCAAAAGGGTTGGTGGAATACTGCGCGGAGTTTGACGCGCTATAATTGACTCTGCTTGTCAGCGCTTCACCGTTATGGCGTGCGCTGACATTCCTGCGTTACGTGTTTTTTGATAGCATGCCTTTCATTAACCTTACCTCGTTAAACGGGCACTCGCTTTTTATGAACGATGTTCAACGTCTGAAAGAAATGGGCATTCCCGTATGGGGATTGCGACGCCCTGAATTGTTTCCCCATGCCGCGTTAAATTCGTTGACGTTACCGGACACCTGTAAGCTGCTGTTCGTGTCGGACGTGACGCCCAATGAACATGATGCATGGCTGTTTGGTAAGATCCTAGCCAGTATGAAGCTTACGCCGGATCAAGCACTGCGCTTGCCGAGAGAAGCGCTTTCAAACCTAAAATCACATTCACTGGAATGGTGTTGGTTTGCAGGTGTGGATGCCATCGCGATGGCAGATGTAAAGCAACTTACGTCGCCGTCACTTTCACTTCTTCAAGATAATCCTGATGCGAAAAAAGCACTGTGGGTACAGATCCGACAATATGAACGCTGAACTTCTTACACTCGACGAACAGTGGTTTAACGCTGTGATTAAGATTGAGCGCGCTGCACATACGCATCCGTGGGCCGAATCGATGTTGGCTCAAGTTGAAACCAAGTTTGCTTGTAACCGTGTCCTTGTCGTTGATGGCGGCGTGGTGGGGTATTTCTATGGGCAATGTGTGGCGGGTGAAGCCTCTTTATTGAATATCGCAGTCGCACCGACGCAACAAGGAAAGGGCTACGGTAAACAACTTCTCTTGGCGTTTATTGGTTGTATGCAGTCTGCTGGCGCCCAAGAAGCATGGCTTGAGGTGCGTGAAAGCAACGTAAACGCTATCAGGCTTTATGAATCTCTAGGTTTTAATGAATTCGATCGTCGCTTTGATTACTACCCTATTGCGGGTGGACGAGAGGATGCGCTTATCATGAGTTATTGGTTTGAGTAACCGTGACTCAGATGAAAAAAGCCCGCACTGTGCGGGCTTTTTTGTGTCTGTTATTTCTGAGGCAAAAGATCGTCTTCGATGATCAGCGTTGGTGGGTGAATAAAACCTTGGTAAGCATGAATGAGCATAGGATCAAGCCGTTCAAGCAATGCTGTGTTTTTCACCCCTGTGGCAATCACTGTGATGTTGAGTGATTCAGCAATGTTTGCCAACGTGATGATGAAAAGCTGGTTAGTGCTGCTTTGTGTTTGGGTAAATGCTTGATCGAGCTTGACGTAATGCGGCTTTATTGCGGCGAGGTATTCGACGCTCTCCAAGTATCGACCAAAGTGATCGATGCCGATTGACACCCCACAGGCTTTCATTTTCTTCGAAAACAATAAGCACGCATTGAGGTCTGCACGCGCACTTGCTTCACTGATTTCGAAATGAAGATACTCTAAAGGCAATTCATTGCGAACAACGTTGCACAGCCAATCAATGAACGTACCATCACGAAGGCTTGTGGTTGATAGGTTGAGGGCAATTTTCCCTTGAATTGGACGCTGGTGATGCTGCTGTATCAGGGTTTCAATAATGGCGCGGTCGAGCTCTGCCCCTTTAGAGAAGAAATTGACATAAGGCATGATGCGCCCAGCAGAATGCCATGTGTGCTCAATCAAAGTCTGAGTAAACACTTCGCGATGGAAAATACTCGCGCTTTCTCCCAGCGTATAGACGGGTTGAGACTTTAACCTGAGTAAACGCTTGTCGATGGCCTCAGACAACAGTTCTCGCCACGCTTCTCGCGCAATGACATGCTCATTGGTGCCTTGATGAAAAATAAAAACCTCATTTTTCTCAATTGCGTGCTGAAGT
>JBELME010000323.1:0-4383 GCA_042096095.1 Enterovibrio sp. | reverse complement strand
GCTCCCGTTTTAGTGGTTTTTTGCCGGGAATAGAAAGTGTTACCCCGCCAGTTCTCTCGCTTGCATTGTCAAACGCATTTGACTGTTTGCGGCGCCAAAACCTTTATAGCCATTTCGTTGCAAGATCTCGAAGCAGAAGCGACCTGCGAACAGCGTGGTATTCAACTGGAAGAAGGTGCCGTGTTCGTCTTCGTCATAGAGAATGTTGAAGCGTTTTAGCTTTGCTAACACGTCATCAGACAAGGAGAATCGGGCAGCGATGTCGTCATAGTAATTCGCAGTAACCGTCATGGTGGTGCTGGATTGTTTCTCCATGAACTCGGCGACAGCAAAAATGTCCGTGGTGGCAAACGCGATATGGTTTACGCCAGTGCCGGCGTACTTATCCAAAATGCGTGTTGAAACGGTTCTTGCTGATTGGCTGCTATTTAGCGTGAAACTGACCGCACCGTCTGGTGTTTGTAGCGCCTGACTTTTTACAAGACCACCTGGGTCTGAGACATCCACCGTTGGCATGGTTTCCATGCTAAACATGGAGCGATACAAGAGCACGGAATGCAGCATCTCTTCATAGCTCATGGTTGTTGCAACGTGATCGACGCGGTTTAGAAAACCTTGAGGCTGCACGTTATCGTGCCAGGTGAATTCCCGCTCCCAATGGGCAGGCTTATCTGCATCATCCACCATGTAGAGTAAGCTTTCGCCTGGGCTATAGATTGCAGGAATACCGTGGGTATCTGTTTCTGGGTTGCCATAAACCGGCGGGAAGCCCAGTTGATTGGCGCGTTCAACCATATCACTAACCTTGTTACAGGTTAGCCCAACAGCACAAACAGACACCCCATGTTGCTGGTGGAATTGCTGCGCGAAGCTGTCAGGTTCCATGTTCATCACGAGGTTGATGTTACCTTGTCGCCAGAGCTCGACGTCTTTTTTTCTGAGTGTCGCTATATGACAGAAGCCAAGCTGCGCCAGAATTTTGCTCAAAGCGTCTTTCTCGTTTGCGCTTAACGCGAACTCAATGAATTGGATTTCTGAGGGAGGGGAAACCGTTGAAATCTTTTCAGGCTCGGCATCCGGTGTTTTCTCAATGGCTTGGTTAGCAAAAACCAAGGAGCGATAACCATCGCGTGCGGTTTTTTCTGTTGAGCCAGAGCGGAATTGATCATTGAAAATCTCGAGAGAGAAGGGGCCGTCGTACCCGGTTGCACGCATGTTGGCAACGAACTTATCGAGCGGTAAATCCCCTTGTCCGGGGAAGCAGCGATAATGACGACTCCAGCTTAAATGATCCATCGATAGACTCGGTGCGTCAGCGACTTGCACCAAGAATATGCGGTCGCCAGGGATATTGAGCATGGTGTCGAGCTCAGTTTGACGCGAGAAAATATGGAAGGTGTCTAAGCACACGCCCACGTTTTCGTGATTGGCGCGGCGCACGATTTCCCACGAATCGCGGTAATCGCACACGTATTTCCCCCAACCGAGGGCTTCATAAGCCACGCGCATATTGCGTTTTGACGCGCGTTCGCCCAATTCGTGGAAGTCATCTGCAGCGCGCTGAATCCCTCCAAGTGCGTGCGGTGACACTCTACTGCAAACCATTAAGAGATCGGTGCCCAACTCTTCCATTAAATCGAATTTACGCTCGGCACGATCAAAGGCTTTTTGACGATACGGGGCGGGTAACCCTTCAAAGTCACGAAAGGGTTGATAGGTGACCACTTCCAAACCGTGATCGTCTAGCATGCTGCGAATTTCATGCACTGAACCGTTGTGGGTGATCAAGTCATTTTCAAAGATTTCGATACCACGAAATCAGGCTTTTGAAATGGCTTCGATCTTTTGCCTTAGGGTGCCAGAGAGGCAAACTGTTGCGATGGAATAAATCATGACGATAGCTCCGCACGATCTGCCAACGCTTGAATAGCCAATGTGTAACCGTTGACGCCAAACCCTGCGATAACACCAATAGCCACTGGGGTTAAATAGGAGTGATGACGGAAAGACTCACGCGCGTGCACATTGGAAATGTGCAGCTCAATCACAGGGACCTGCGCACCTTTGATAGCATCATGCAGGGCGGCTGAAGTATGCGTATAGGCACCTGCATTAAAGACAACACCAATCAACTCTCCGTTTTTATGCTGTTTCCCTGCTTCATGAATCGCGTCAATCAGAACGCCTTCATGGTTGCTCTGCAAGCACTCAACATTAAGATTCAAAGATGCCGCTTTTTGGCGACAAAGTGCTTCAACATCATTTAGCGTTGAGGAACCGTATTGCTCAGGCTCTCGCTGTCCGAGCAAATTCAAGTTGGGGCCGTTTAACACCAGTAAAGACTTCATCGTTACAGTCCTTTGCCATTCCCTAGAGTTAACCAATGTCGTTCACAAAAACAGTTCTTCCGTTTTTCACCGCTTCAACAACGGCTTCCTTGACGCGCAGGTTCTGTAAGCCATCTCTTACTGTCACTAATGGCTTTTCTTCTTTTTTGATCACGCGACAAAAATGGGTAAGTTGCTCGACCAATGGATCTTTACGTTCAAGCGACACGTTGTCGCATTCGAACGGTTTCCACCAAGAACGGTCTTCCTTTTCTTTATAGTATTTCAATCGCATGGTGGGGACGGAAATCGAACCGTGTGTTCCTGCAATGTGGTAGCAATCTTCGTCTTCATAGCTTGAATAGGCTTTGTTTTCCTGGGATGTTTGCTCCCAACTGCGCCCTGAACCAGCGGTGTCTGATAACAAAAAGGTACCGAGAGAGCCGTTTTCGAAATTGAAAGTAATCGATACGGTGTCTTCTACATCAAACCCGCGGCGACGGCTGGATGCCATGGCTTGAACAGCAACGATTTCACCGCACAAATAGCGTAGGTTGCCGATCTCATGGATGAGGTTAATTAGAATAGGGCCGCCACCTTCTTTGGTGCGCCACGGTGCAGCATCGAAGTAGTCATCGGGCTTGTAGAATACGGCGCTGCCTTGTGACGCCACTAAGGTTCCTAATACGCCAGAGTCGATGATTTCACGGGTGCGCTTGATGATTGGGCTGTGCATTCTGTGATGGCCAACCAGCAAGGTATCCCAAATGCCGGGGGTGTTCACCGCGATATTGAGCAGTTCTGTTGCTTCTTCAACGGTGTGTGACACTGGCTTTTCAATGAGCACAGGAATGGCATGTTGGATACACAGTTTTGCTTGGGTAACGTGAAGGTTGTTTGGTGTCGCTAAAATCACGCCATCGACATCGATTGCCTCGATCATGGCTTCGAGATCGTTAAAGTGTTGCACATTGTATTCTGTGGCTAGCTGTTTGCTTGCTTCGAAAGGATCCACAATTGCCGCGAGCTGGCAATTTGGGTGTGCATCAACGAGTCTAATATGGTTTTTACCAATCAGCCCAGCGCCGACCACGGCGATACGTAGCATTTCCATGTTTTCTTGCGTTCCTTGTCTATTGGGTATTACCTTCCGTGCGCTACCAACCCTCTTAATGCCAGCCATTTTGCTGTTCGGTATTTATGGTGGTATCACAACGCCAACGGAAGCCGCTGCGGTTGCTGCAGCCTATGCCCTGTTCCTAGCAGCAGTGGTATATCGCTCAATCAGCTTTAAGCAGCTGTACCATGCGTTAAAAGAAAGTGCCTATTCGTCTGCATCGGTAGGGTTAGTGATCGGCTCTGCGCTGATCTTTAACTACATCATTGCGACGGAAAATGTCCCTACCTCTATTGCGAACATGATTGCCGCGGCTGATTTGTCGCCAATGGCATTCCTGATCATCGTTAACCTGATTTACCTGGCATTGGGTTTCTTGTTGGATGCAACGACCGTTATTTTGGTTATCGTTCCACTGTTTATCCCTGCATGTCGTGAATTGGGTATCGATTTAGTGCACTTTGGTGTTATCACCATCGTTAACTTGATGATAGGGCTGATAACGCCACCTTATGGGGTGCTCTTGTTCGTGATAAATGGTACGACAGGCATACCGTTAGCGGGCATTATCAAGCAGATCATTCCTTTCATCATTGCGCTGCTTGCTGCTTTGATAATCATGATCTTGTCGCCAGATTTGGTGCTCTCATTACCACGTATGATGGGGTATCAGGGGTAGCATATATCTCAGATGAAACCGTTAGCAAAAAAGGCCGTAAAGGCCTTTTTTTTGTGCCTGTTTGTATTTAGATGTTTAAAAACTCGTTATAAACAATATCGTCAGTTACCTAATGATCACGGGTTTCTCGCAAAAACAAAAACTTCATCATGGACGGATCAATGGGTTTCTGTGGCTTAGGTATATTAGTTGTCAGTCTAACTACAAAGCGGCGTTAGGCAAAACCAACTTATTCGTCACGCTGGATACGCCGATGCCCA
>JBELME010000322.1:0-4423 GCA_042096095.1 Enterovibrio sp. | reverse complement strand
TGGTTCGTCCATGATGATCATTTTCGGGTTCAAGGCCAACGCAATCGCGATGACCAAACGCTGACGCATACCACCCGAAAATTGGTGCGGGTAATCACGCAGGCGGCTGGCGTGGATATCCACAATTTCCAACAAGCCTTCGGCACGGCACACCGCTTGTTCACGGGTGAAATTGGTATGACGCATGATCACGTCGCAGAACTGTTCCTCCATCGTGAGCACCGGGTTCAACGCGTTCATCGCACTTTGGAACACCATCGAGATTTCGCTCCAGCGGAAATGCGACATCTGCTCGTCGGTCTTTTTGAAAATGTTGCCATGTCCATCGAACAACACTTCGCCGCCTGAAATAAACGCAGGTGGCTTATGCAAGCGCATCAGCGAGAATGCAACGGTAGACTTACCACAACCAGACTCGCCCGCCAGACCAAACACTTCGCCTTTGCCGATGTCAAAACTGACGTTGTTCACCGCGCGAACGTCGCCTGCATCTGTAATGTAATCAACACACAGGTCACGAATAGAGATTTGAGGGTTTGTCATTATTTCGCTCCCTCTTCAAGCACGTGTTGAGGTGCAGTTTTGGCTTGAGCAGCAGCGCTTTTCGCCATTTTGTTGCGCGCAGTCCAGCGACGCATGCCCTTGTGAGAACGCAGTTGCGGGTTCGCAATTTCATCCACGGCGAAGTTAAGCAAAGACAGACCGATAGCAATGAACGTCAGTGCCAAACATGGAGGCAGAATTTCCCACCAAGCGCCAACCAACATCGAAGAAGAGGTCTGCACGTTGTAGAGCATCACGCCCCAGCTGATCGAGTTAGGGTCACCCAAACCAAGGAAAGACAAACTCGCTTCCGTCATGATGGCAAGCATCACACAGCCGATGAAGCTCGCACCAAGGATAGACATCAGGTTAGGCAGAATTTCAACGGCGATGATGCGCAGTGGCGATTCACCAAGCACTTCTGCCGCGCGAACAAACTCTTTTTCACGTACCGACAAGGTTTGCGCTCGTACAACACGCGCACCCCATGCCCAAGACGTTATCGCGATGACTATCGCGATGGTCATTGGCCCAGCCTGACCAATAAAGGCGGCGATGATGAAGAGCAGCGGCAGTTGCGGCACCACCAACATGATGTTCATGGCTGCTGACAGATAGTCGTCAACCTTGCCGCCAAAGTAACCCGCAGAAACGCCGATCGCAGTGGCAAGAAAACACACCATCAAACCGGCACCTAAGCCCACTGAAATAGAGGTACGTGCGCCGTAAACAAGCTGTGACCAGATATCACGGCCCATGCGCGACGTGCCCAGTACGTGATCGGCTTTTTCCGACATCATGAGGGTACGTTTGTTAGTGGCTAGTGTGGTCGCAATCCAACCTTCAGGGTTGTTCTTCGCCGCTTTCACCACAAACGCTGGGTATTCGTGCGGATTTCCCGTGCCCTTTTCGGGATCATGCTTGGTGATTTGAGGGGCAAAGATAGCCACCAACACAAACAAGAACAGAATGCAGAGACCCGCCAGCGATTTAAGGTTACCAACAAGAAGTTTAAATAAACCCTTCATAATTACTTCTCTCCCTTACGCAGACGAGGGTCCAACACAACGATCAGGAGATCGGCCATAAAGTTAAAGAACAGCATGAACATGGTCATAAGCAGCAACTGACCTTGAAGCACTTGGTAGTCGCGTGCGTGGATGCCGTTCAACAACACCGTGCCTAGGCCTGGGTAGTTGAAGATCATTTCAACGATAAGCTGTCCGCTGATCGCGGTACCAAGCGCCATAGAAAGCGCCGTCACGCTTGGTAGCATGGAGTTACGGGCTGCGTAGTTGAAGATAACGCGGTTTTCACTCAAGCCTTTCGCGCGTGCCATGGTGATGAAGTCTTCATTCAGCAGGTTAATCATGTTGTTACGCATGCTGATCAAGAAGCCACCGATTTGGCTGACCGTCGCACAGGTCAAAGGCAGAACGGCGTGATAAGCGACGTCTTTGTAGAACGCCCAACTTCCCCAGTCTGGCATGGTGCCCGAGGTATACGCATTACCCGAAGGGAACCACTCTAAGCCAATCGCGAAGGTATAGAGCACAAGCATGGCGACAACCACGGAAGGGACGGCTTGCACAACCAGCATGCTTGGCGAGATAAACGCATCGTAGTAGCTACCGCGACGCCACGCCACGCCGCGAAAATACCCAACACCGAACCAATACAGAATGAAAGAATAACGGCGGTACCCGTCAGGAAGAACGACCAGCCAACCGCACCACCCAACAATTCATTCACAGAAAGCGGGAATAAACAGGAGAAGCGGCCAACATATCGCTGGCCGCAATGTTTTCATTACGCTTTAGGTTTCAAGTCCAATACGTGTAGCAAACGCTCAGGTACACCCGCCCAAGACAAAGGACGGCCTTTCGGATTTTCTTCACTCCACCAGCCAGTGAAGCGGCTTTCGTTGAACTGGTAAACATCAACACCAGACATGACAGGAATCGTCACTTGGTTTTCCGCGATGATTTTTTGGATTTTATGCGCGATAACCATCTGCTCTTCTTGATTGCCCGTTTTGTAGAAGCTATCAAGCAGCGTATCTAGCTCTTCATTCTTGAAGAAGTGCATTGCAAAGCGTGGCATGCTTGCACCTTCTTGGTAATGAGAGTGGTATGCACTGTTCCAATAGCGGTGTGGATCTGCACCGTTGAAGTAGTTGGTGTAGGCCACGTCATACGTACCAGTCACCGTGGCTTTGTTATAAACCGCGAAGTCTGCAGTACGCGCTTTTGCGTTAATGCCTACGTTTTGAAGCTGTTCAACACCTAACTGAACCGTGTTGTTGAAGTCAGTCCAACCTGTTGGGGATTGAAGCTCGAGCTCAATCTTTTTGCCGGTTGGGGTTTCAACAAAACCGTCGCCGTCGATATCAACGAAACCCGCCGATTTCAGCATCGCTTTCGCGTTTTCAACGCTGTAAGTGTTGAAGCCTTTGTATTTGTTGTAGACGTCTTTGTCCGCCCAAAATTCGAAAACTTTACCTAGGCCCGATGCGTAGTCATTCACCACACCGTTACCGTAAAATGCGATGTCGATGATTTTTTGGCGGTCAATCGACATGGAGAACGCACGGCGGAAATCGACGTTGTTGATGGCTTCATTGTTACCTGGATGCGGTGTTTTGAAGTTAAGCATGAATGCTTGTGCACTCGCTGCTGGATACCAGTATTTGTGGTTAGGGTTACGCGCAGCGTAGGTGCTATCGATGTCTGGGATAAACGCTGCCGTCCAATCCAATTCAGACTTGATGATTTTACCTAACAGTTGGTCGTTGTTTGCGATTTGAGGAACGCGCAAACAATCCACTTCTAGGTTGTCATTGTCCCAGTAATTTGGGTTACGACACTGCACATACAGTTGCGGTGTAAACGTATCGATCTCGGTGAACGGACCTGAACCCACTGGGTTTTCGTTGGTAAACATTTCAGGTTGTTCAACCTTTTCCCAAATGTGTTTTGGCACAATTGGAATGGTTGAAATTTCGTACGGCAGGTTAGAGTTCGCTTCGGTCAGGTTAAAGATTACCTTGTCACCATCACGCTCAATGCTCTTAATCCAACGGTCCATGCCTTTAGGGTCAAGCTCAGGTTTTTCATGAATCAGCTTGAACGAGTAAACCACGTCTTCCGCAGTAAATGGCGTGCCGTCTGACCATTTCACGCCTTCGCGGATAACGAAAGTCACCTGTGTCAGGTCTTCAGACATGTATACCCAAACAACCTGAAGATGCAGGATTCAGCGAGGTTTACTGACGTTATGATCTAGGCGTCCCTTTGCCGATGTAGTGATCTCCATCAAAAAGGGATAACACCGAGCATGGCGTCAGTAAACTCGCCCGAAGGGAGGCCCTCAGTGCGTCCACTTCATCGTTAAATTCCTGTGAAATAGAATGACTATTCCTACAAGAATTTGCCTTGAAATGAACGCACTGATGGCCTCTGAAATCGAGCATCTTCAGGCTGCTTGGGTATAGTAGTCCTTCGCCAAACGCATCACCGGCTTGTTGCCGTGCATTTGGTTAAAGATCACTAATGGCTCATAAATAAAATCCGTTGTTGTACGCAAGTTTGTTGCAAGATACGGGTTGAAGTTACGTATCATCGTTGGATAAAAATCAGACACAATAGTGAGCTGATTTTTTCTGCAGCAATGGCTGTTGGTGCAGTTAGCGCAGCAAGAGTGAGCACCGCAAGTTTTTTATATTTATTCGTGACCATTAAGAGTCCTTACTACATGTTCATTGATGAGGTTTTTAAATATGCGTTAAAGTACATTATTCAACGAGCGACACTATGAACGCATTTTAATAATGAACAATTGACGAAACTCTCAAAATGGTATTTTAAACATTTTATTACCC
>JBELME010000321.1:0-4378 GCA_042096095.1 Enterovibrio sp. | reverse complement strand
GAAACGACAAGAGCCGTTTGGCTTGACGTTCGGGGAGCGTCCATATATGTCCCACCATCGCAACCTTGCCCGTTTTTTTCTGCACGCGAACAATGCTTTCTGCATCGGCTAATGAATCCGCCATGGGGATCTCAACCATCACATGCTTGCCCGCTTGCATCACTTCGATGGCTTGTCGGGCGTGTATAGGTGTCGGCGACGTAATAATTGCCGCCTCAACACCCGGCTGTGCCAGCGCTTCCTGTAAGTCCAACGTCCAGTGCGTGATGCCATACTTCTCTGCGGTCGCACGGGTGCTTTCTTCTACGCCACCCGCGATCGACACAACCTCCACATCGTCTATGTTTTTAAGCGCGTCCAGGTGCTTGTGACCAAATGCGCCCTCTCCCACCATGATGATTTTCATTCTCTACTCCTTGAGCCTTAGCCTGCCTTGAACGTCAGTGTGCCTTCCGTGACCCTGTCACTGGCATTCTCTAAAACGGTTAACCCATAGTGGGAATTCGATACAGGTGCGTGGGTGAAGCGATAGACTTCATCCACCACCTCATCCATCGCGCCGCGCATCACAAGCCACATGATCGCTTCAATGCCTTCTGAACCTGCTTCGCGCAAATACTCAGTGTGAGACACCGCCTTTGCAGCATCAGGATCATTCACCATCATGTCTAACCAATGGCAGTCATACTCGGTATTGATCAATCCTGCGCGCTCACCTTGAAGCTGATGCGACAAACCGCCCGTACCAAAAATCGCCACTTTCGTCTCGTCAGGGAAAGATTCCACGGCCTTTCGCAGCGCTTTGCCCAGATTAAAACAGCGGTTCCCCGTAGGTTGTGGGTATTGCACCACATGCACCGCCAGTGGGATCACTTGGCAAGGCCATGCTTTAGGCTGCCCGTAAGCCACAGACAACGGCACGGTCAGACCATGATCCACATCCATGTCACTCACGATGGTCATGTCGAATTCATCAAGCACCAACGATTCTGCAATGTGCCAAGCTAACTCGCTATTACCTTCACATGCTGGCACTTGGCGCGGGCCATAGCCTTCGTCTGCCGGGTTAAATGTCGGCGCGACACCAATGGAAAACGTCGCCACAGATTCCAACGAAAAGGCAGACGCATGATCGTTATACACAATCAGGCATACATCAGGTTTAACGGTTTCCATCCATTCTCGTACAGGCTGAATACCGTTAACAAAACGCTGCCAATAGCCGCTGTGCGCAGGGTCATACATGGTGCCATTATCCATTGCCGCACCGATTGACGGAATATGGGAGGTACCAATACCGCCGACTATTTTACCCATTAGCATCATCCTTGTTTTTGTTAGCAGCACCACTGGCAACATCGCTGTTCGCATCATCTTGATACTGAGCACGGTTTTCTGGCTTTGAATAGTACTCCGACCATTCCTGCTTGCTCCGATTCCCGTCGATGCTGCGTCCACCCGCTAGCATCATGTCGCGAAAATCATCAACGGTCATGTCGTTGCCCGACATCGCTGCACCCGCGTGTTGCATGGTCATGCCATCAAAAATGGCCAACTTGAAGGTGTAATAAATATTGCCACCCAAACGCAACATGCCAAGCCAGTCTCGCGTTAGTACCGCCTCTCGCTGCGCGGCAGTCATCGGGTATTGATCAAGATAAGCGGCTTCATCTCGGCGAAACACGTCTCGATTCTCGCCCTTGTTGAGCGACATACAAAACATATTTAAGTGATAGCCTTGACGCGATGCCTGTCCATCAAACACATAGGTGCCAGGAATGTCGTCGTAATCTCTTTTTTCACGCATGATTCATCCTACTCAATCAATCCGACTTCTTTCAGTCTGGCATCTAATCGAGAGAACACCTGACGCGTATTGCCATTGAAGATCTTGGCTTTGTCTTCGTCACTCAATGACGAACCATCAATGTAGCGCTTTGTATCATCGAAGAAATTACCCGTTTGCGGGTCGATACCACGCACCGCGCCAATCATTTCAGACGCAAACAAAATGTTATCTTTAGGCACCACTTCAAGCAGCAGATCGATACCTTCTTGGTGATACACACAGGTATCAAAGAAGATGTTGTTCCCCATGATGTCATTCAGTGGTGGTAAGCCTGCCATGTCGCACAATCCGCGGAAGCGTCCCCAGTGATAAGGCACAGCGCCACCACCGTGAGGAATGATAAACTTCAACTCAGGGAAGTCTTTGAACAAGGTTTTCGACATGATCAACTGTTGGAATGCTGTTGTGTCAGCACCCAAATAGTGTGAGCCTGTGGCGTGAAAACATGGGTGACAACACCCACTCACATGGATCATCGCAGGGACATCCAATTCACACATTTTTTCATAAACCGGGTAGTAGTATTTGTCATCCAATGGCGGTGCAGTCCAATAGCCACCTGATGGATCCGGGCTCAAGTTACACCCCACAAAGCCAAACTCCTTCACACAGCGCTCAAGCTCTGCCGTACTGGCCGTTAAATCGGCTTCAGGAGACTGAGGAAGCTGCGCCGCACCAATGAAGTTTTTCGGGTAAAGCTCGGCAATGCGATAAATCAGCTCATCACAGTGCTCCGTCCAATACTTGCTCGTGCTTTGATTCCCGATGTGGTGACCCATCCAACTGGCGCGTGGCGAGAAAATGGTGACGTCCGTGTCACGCTCGTTTTGCAGCTTCAACTGCGCGCCTTCAAGGCTCTCGCGGATTTGATCATCCGAGATGTTCACCACGCCTTTCACATGATCGAACAAAGGATCGGTCGCCAGCTCGGCTTTTTGCTGATCACGGTAGTCACCTAACTCATTCGGTGCCGTTGTGTAGTGACCATGACAATCAATAATTAGCGTATCCGTGCTCATTCCAAATCCTCCAATTTATCTACATAGCGAAAACCCGCTTCTTCCAACTTCGGACGCATGTTGTACATGTCTAACCCCAAAATGCCGGTGGCGAGTTTCTGTCTTTTTTCTTCTTCCAATGCCGCACGCGCTTTCGCTGCTGCTAATACCGTTTCAGCCTGGTCTTTTGGCACAACGCAGACGCCATCATCATCCGCAACAATCACATCACCCGCATAAATGGGTTGATCGCCACAAACAACGGGCACGTTTGCCGACCCTAATGTCGCCTTCACCGTGCCTTTGATAGACACCGCTTTTGACCACACAGGGAAATTCATTTCTGTCAGGTCTTTCGTGTCACGTACACCTGCATCAATGATCAGCCCTTGCACGCCGCGTGCTTGGGCAGACGTTGCCAGCAAGTCACCGAAATAACCGTCAGTACACGGCGAGGTGGTCGCAATCACCAACACATCGCCCCGGTTGGCAAAGCTCAATGGCCACATGCACCATCCAGTTGTCGCCAGGCTGAGCCAATACCGTCACGGCACTGCCTGCGATTTGTGCGCCAGAATAAATAGGACGCAAGTTATGGTTCAGGTTGCCTGTTCGCGCCTGCGCTTCATGCACGGTGGCGCTTCCGCATTCGGCGAGCCCTTCCAATACTGCCGTGTCAGCACGTTCAATGTGTCGAACGGCGACGCCTTGAATTGTTCTCATAGACATACTGCTTTCCTTACTCGTCAAAACCGTAAAGGCGTGCTGGGTTGTCCACCAAAATCTTCTTCTGCGTGGCTTCATCACGCGCAATCAAAGGCACAAGATCCAGCAGGTCTGCGTCATTTGGCATGTGTTTTTTAATGTTCGGGTGCGGATAATCGGTTCCCCAAAGGATGCGGTCAGGTGCAACCTCCACCAGCCCTTGTGCATACGGCACTGCATCGTAAAAAGGCGGTGCAATAGCGATGCGCTCAGAGCCACACACCTTCACCCACCAGTTATCACGCTGCATAAAATCAAGCAGGATTTGATACGCTTTTTGGCCAACTCCTTCTGATGTCGGCACACGGCCCATGTGGTCTACCACGATGTCCATGTCGAAACGTTAAAGAATTCTTCGTAGCGAATGATGTCTTCTGCATTAACATGAATCACCAAATGCCAACCGAAGGGCTGCACGCGCTTCAATACCCTTTCCATCATTTCAAGGTTGGGTGCGCCGCCGAGGTGGGTCACGAAATTAAAGCGAATACCGCGAACACCGCCTTCATGTAGATCCTGAAAATCATTTTCTGTAAACGTATCGTCAGCCATGCACACGCCACGGTAAGCGCCGTTACTGGTCGCAATCGCATCCATCATGGCGCGGTTATCGCGACCGTGGCAGCTCGCCTGCACCAACACAGCGCGGGAAATACCCAGCTTGTCATGCACAAGTTTCAGCGCATCTTTACCCGCATCAGGCGGCCAATACGTCGCGGTGTCCGCATAAGGAAATTGCGTATGAGGGCCGAACACATGGCAAGGG
>JBELME010000320.1:0-4462 GCA_042096095.1 Enterovibrio sp. | reverse complement strand
TGCTGCATTAGATAGCCATAAGCCGCCATGTTTTACACAATGGCTTTTCGCACGCCTCGCAGCCTCATTGGCTTTTCATGGCATGCTTCGTCGTGGCGAAATTCTCCGCCTTCGACGAAAAGATGTTTATCAAACGGTTGAGCATCAACATGTCTTTTGTCTCACCATTAGAGGCACGCCAGAGGGGCAAACCAAAAGCCGTCATCGTCGCGAAGTCTACATCGCGCTTCCTAAGCGAGAATCATTCCTTTTGAAGTGGCTACTTGCTGCAAAATCCAGTACTGATTGGTTAAAAGCCCCCCTTCTGGCTTTAGCGGGTGAAACCTTATCTCAGCGAGCCGAGCTCTATTTACTGCCCGTCACTCAGGCACTGCGCGCAATATGTGGACAAGCAAGTCGCTTCCACCATCTAAGACATGGCGGTGGCACACTTTTCTTTCGACAATGTTTGTCATTCGCGAATGGGCAGTACCTAGAAGGTGCATTGCTGCAAAGCAATTATGATGTTGCGGTATATTCCGAAGCGTTCATCAGAGCACGATTGGGTTTTTGGATAAACGCGCATCAGGGCTCGCCAAATCCGGCCCGTATCCTTGATATTTTCACGAAGATGATTGGCCATAGCGATATCGCAACGACACGCCGCCACTACCTTCATGGCCATGAATGGCTAACGCTTCATCTGGCGCCTACTTGCTTAACACTCACCAAGACCGAGGTGAGAAATGGCCTTGGGTTGCCCCCATCTCACGGCGACCTGTCCCGTCAACTCAGGCGATTAGACGCGAAAACCGACGGCTCTAAAACGGTCACTCTCTCGACGGCAAGGTGGCTTGGTGCCAATATCCGCTTCTACAAACCCCAGTCACCTGACAAAGCGCTTTCACACGATTCGTTGGTCGAGCAATTATCTCGCTTAGCGGTGCTCCCCAAGCGGGACAAGCGCAGTGAGTGGCAAATATCTCTTCAATCAGCATGCCTACCACGCTGGCACGGAGACAATTTAGTTCCGCCCAACCGTGCGTTGCCCTATCTACCTTGGTGCAATGAAATTTATCGAGATGACCCTCTTGGGGCGCCGCTGAAAAAACAATTAAAACGCTGGTTAACCGCCTCTCATTCTTCCAACCACTTAATCGAACTTCACTTAACAACACGTGAAAAACAACGAATTAAAGCGTTACAAGCCTACAGAACATTTCGCGCTCTAAAACCAGAGTTAGTCATACAACCCCCAATACATGCCATGAACAAACAGTTAAAGAAACTAGAAAAGGAAACCGGCCTTTTACCTACGTTATTAAAAACGAAGAAGACCGAACCGGGATGCTATTTACGCTTTAAGCTCCATCCAAAACGCTTTGCTGAACTAAGAGCACTCTTACTCACTGGAGGCAACCATGAACGCTGAACTCACCATCACGCCGATTGACAAACTGTTGTCTCAATCAGAGCAATGTCGCAAAGGCAATGATTCTCCACACTCAAAACTACTGTTTATCCCCCTTGAGGGCGGCTTCGATGTCATGTTTTCCAGTGCCAACAAAACAAGCATCACTTTCTTGCCTGTCGACGACCCGACTAATGCACTGGTTAACTGCCCTCTGTTTTGTATCAGTGGTTATCACTTTTCAGCTCTTCGTCATGCTCAGAAAGCACAAAAGATAACGCCCAACCCCAATGCGACACGTTTTTGCCTATACCTATCTGACAGCAACGACATCAGTGCGCTTGTCATTCAAGACAATAAACCTCGGGTCGAAGTGGTTACATTTCCTGTGGATGAAAAGCTGTTGAGTATTTACCAAGAACTCAAATGCAACGCGACATCAGACTACGACAAGAACACAGCAGACGCACTGGCTCATGCATTTTGCACCTTGAATAATAGGACATCATCAGTAGATGAAGTGACCTTTAAAAGCGAAAACGGTATCCTTCATATCACCTATCGTATCGGTGATTATACAAACAGCTTCCAACACCCTGTAGGCAAAGGCCAAGCCAACCTGCCGGACCTTCAACTCAGCAAATCTTCAATCAAGGCCATAACAGCTTGCCAAAGCACCGGCAATAGTCCCTTTATTGAGCAACATGGGAATGATGTACTTCTTGTATTTCAAGATGAATTACGCGCTTTACACCAGCCCCTAGGCGCCCTAAAAATCGAAATGCTACCCACAAATGACAAGCTTGGTACCTTGCTCTTTGTCGATCGCTTTTTCCTCTCATGGAGACTGAGAGATATCAAACAACACAAAGAACAACTGTGCGACAAATATGGCTACCTTCATCTCACAGCGGGTGCGATTATTTTAATTGCACAAAATCAATACATTCGCACCAGTGAAAGACTCAACTTCATCAGCGAAAGTGCGCAACTCACTGGCACACTTCGTTTTGAAGTTGCCGATATCGAGGATTTGAAAACGGGCCTTAACAAGGGAGGTGCCGACAACTCATCGATGGGGATCAACATATTGGAAAATGGCGATGGCAGCTGTACGTTAGAAATTTTCGAATTTGTTGGCAAAGATCAAAGGATCGTGCATATGAGTTGTCGATGTATATGGGACGATGACGCCTTTGAAAGGCTTCAAGATACGGCCACTAGCTGGGAACATAGTGACGAATCAATACCTCTTACCGGAGAACAACAAGATTTGTTTTAAGGATAGCCATACAAACGAGTAAGTTCATTGTGTAAGTTTAAAGCCCCTTTTAGAAAGATGAACTCAAACACGGGGAGGCTATGGTGTGAACATTTGCCAGCTTGTTATCGTACTGTCCCGTTGGATTGGCTTTATAATCAATAAATTATGCACATCAAAAACTCTTCAATGTCACACACTATTCAAAATAGGCCACAAAACAGTTCACTTTTTTATCCCGACGTAGCGGATTATCGACGCTGTAAAGTGATGCTTTGATATATTCAAGGTAGTGCGATCAAAAAAGAATTAATGATCGCACCCTATTTGAGTAATCGTAACAACCATTTCCCTCAAGGGTAATGCCACCACAAAGTGAACAATCAACTTTCCACTAATGCTCATCCCACGCCTCATGCCCACATCAATTTATGAGATCTCCCTTCAGGCCACCTTTTGCTAAGCAGGCCAGATATTGCTCCGCGCTGAGCAAACTTTGGCCTGTTCCACCACATGTTGCGGGTTATCTTATTGTTTTTCTTATAAGCCTAAATTGGCATACACATTGCATGGGTGTATTGGTCAGCTGATACCCTCACTCAATAAGGAAAATGCGATGCCTACTCCTTGCTATATCGCCATCGAAGGCAAAACTCAGGGCAACATCACCGCTGGTGCTTTCACTGCAGACTCTGTTGGTAACATCTATGTTGAAGGCCACGAAGACCAAATGCTGGTCCAAGCCTTTGACCACATCGTTACTGTACCTACCGACCCACAAAGCGGTCAGCCTTCAGGTCAACGTGTGCACAAGCCATTCAAATTCACCGTGGCGCTTAATAAAGCTGTACCACTGATGTACAACTCACTCGCCTCTGGTGAAATGCTGCCGAAGATTGAGCTGAAGTGGTACCGCACCTCGGTTGAAGGAAAGCAAGAACACTTCTTCTCGACCATTTTGACTGACGGCACCATCATCGATATCGATTGCCAAATGCCCCATTGTCAGGACGCCGAGAAAAAAGAGTTCACCCAACTGGTCACCGTCTCTGTTGCTTATCGCAAGATTGATTGGGAACACACAGTGGCAGGTACGTCAGGTGCCGATGACTGGCGTGCGCCGGTCGAAGCGTAAGTCATGTGATAGAGAGTACGCAGACTGTATTGCACTGCGTACTCTTTCAAAAGCGGCCATCTGCCTGCTTTTGAAAGGGTACACACACTTAAATGGACGAAGCAGGTTACATTATGGCGACGGAAAGCGGACTGCAGTTTACATTAACAATAGAAGGGCTGTCGGACGATACATTTGCCGTCTTGGCATTTGTCGGTGAATCCGTACTTTCCGCTCCCTTTGTCTTCGACGTCAAGCTTGCGAGTCGTCACGCCTCAATATCAGCACATGATACCGTTGACCGAAATGTCACCTTACAGATTTGGAAAAACGGCCTGCTTGAGCAACGCGTTAACGGAGTTGTTAGGCAATTCGTAAAAGGAGACCGCGGGTTTGGTCATACGCACTACACACTTGAGTTTGTTCCTGCCCTCTCACGTTTATCACTGCGACAAAACAGCCGCATTTTCCAACATCAAACGGTTCCAGAGATTATCAGCCTTCTGCTCGATGAAATGGGCATTGATGATTATGCATTCTCGCTTTCAGGCTCACCCCAGGTGCGAGAATATTGCGTTCAATACCGTGAAACCGACCTTGAATTTCTTGATCGCGTAGCAGCTGAAGAAGGCATCTTTTACCTTTTCGTTCAGGAAAAAGACAAACATACCGTTCTATTTTCTGATGACACGCAAAC
>JBELME010000319.1:0-4489 GCA_042096095.1 Enterovibrio sp. | reverse complement strand
ATAGTGCCACGACAGCAGCGGCATGTTTTCAAAGTTCATGCCGTAGATACTGGCGATAACCGTGGGTGGAAGAAAGACGACAGCGGCGATCGAGAAGATTTTGATGATCTGGTTTTGTTCGATGTTGATGAAGCCTTGTGTGGAGTCCATCAAGAAATTGATTTTGTCGAACAAGAACGTGGTGTGAGAGAGCAGGGCGTCAATGTCGCGCACGATTTCGTTCAGATCTTCTCTGTGTTCACTGCGAGATTGAAGGTGGCGCAGCAAGAATGAAATGGCACGCTGCGCATCCATCAAGCACAACCGAACCTTACCGTTGCTGTCTTCTTGCCGAGCCAATTGGCTGATGCACTCTTCGAGATCGGAGTCGTCATCTTCTAACACGGCATGACTGATTTTCTCTAGCTCACGATGCAAATCTTCCAACATATCTGCATGGTTTTCGACCTTCTGTTCCAAGATGGTTAGCAATAGCGTTTCAATGTCTTTGCAACGGATCTGACCGCGGCGCGCCCTGAGTCTCAATAATCGAAAATCGGCAATATCCCCGTCGCGGATCGTGATGAGTCGTTTGCTTTGTAAAATGCAGGCGACCGACACTGTATTGTGTTTGCCTTCGCTTTTTGCGAGGAACAAAGAGTGTACGTGAAGGCCGCGTTTATCGAGGAAGAAACGTGCAGAGGATTCGATTTCATCAACATCGTCAGATTCGGGCAATTCAATGCTGAGGAGTGAGCTAATAACCTCTCTTTCGTGCTCGCTGGGATCGTGGGCGTCAATCCAGGCTGCTTTTTCGACGAGCAGATTCATGTCGTCGTAATCATAGGCATGTATTTCAGTGATGAGCCCGGCATCAATGGTAAAAAAACGCAGCATGTCGCCTCCCTTGTTTGGATTGGATCGGCTTGGTCTGGCATGAAGTGGCTTTCAATTGAGCAGTGCTCACTAACAGTGTGGTTGTGAATTTATAAAACCTTCAAGCCACCGGGTGGCTTATTGTCGAATATTTGAAGAAGTAGTGTGAAAGCGGGTGATGAAGGAATCATCCTCCCCCGTGAGGCTGGGGAGGATGTGCGCTTTGTACAGCTTTGTGCAGTTAGTGCGAACTTACTTGAGAGAGTTCTTCCGCATGAGTTCTTCAGCAACACCTTTAAGCACCATTTCATCCATGACGAAATTCACGGTGTTCAGTAAACGCTGTTCGCCTTTTGGAATGAGATAACCTAATTGACTGCGGGTGAAGGGTTCGTCACAACGTGCGGCTTCTAAACGCGCGTCAGTCACTTCATAGAACATGCCTTCTGGTGTTTCAGTCACCATGACATCAACATCACCGGCAGCCACGGCTTTCGGTACATCAAGGTTATTTTCGTAGCGGGTAAACGTTGCATTAGGCAGGTTTTTGGCTGCGAATTTTTCATTGGTGCCACCAATGTTTATGCCAACGCGAACTGAGGCTTTGTTCACTTCTTCCAGTGAATTGAATTGTTCAACGTTACCTTTTGCCACCAAGAAGCATTTTCCAAACACCATGTAGCCTTGCGTTTGTTCTGCTGCCAATTGGCGAGACATACGGCGTGTAATACCGCCCATGGCGATGTCGTATTTGTCTTCTTGAAGGTTACTCACCAAGCCTTTCCATGTGGTTTGAACCAGCTCAAGTTTCACGCCAAGTTGGTCGGCAAGGTGTTGTGCCACATCAATGTCATAACCTGAAAAAGTGTTACCGTCATAAAATGAAAACGGTTTGTAATCACCCGTGGTACCAACTCGGATAACGCCGGCTTTTTGAATGTCTTCCAACTGATCTGCGCTCGCAATGCTAGAAAAGCTTAACCCCCTAAGACCCAGCGCCGCGATAAGGAGTGCTTTTTTCATTGTTCGTCCCTTTGTTTTCGCACAAGTTTTCTTGTGCCTGCATCCAATTTTCATCGTATCAGCAAGGTAGAGCGAAAAAGGTCAAACAATTGAGAAGAGGTTTAGATCATAAGCTGGCATTATCCGCTCGAACGACGCGTGTCTTTGGATCTTTTCATCGACGGTGATGTTCAATTTCCCTTTCCAGTGGAATAATAGCGGCCGCTTTTCCTTCCCTATTTGATGTGGTGTGTGATGTTGTCTGAAAGACGTGCGTCTTTTGTTTTGCTGATTGTGACCGTGCTGGCTGCGTGGGGATGGATCTTCTCTAAGGAGGCGATACAGGGTTTGCCTCCGTTTGGCTTCATTGGTCTCCGATTTTTGTTTGCTTCTATCTGTTTGCTGCCGTTTTGTATTGGTAGTTTAAAGCGCGTTGATAGAGGCGACTTAGTGCGTGCATCGGGCGTTGGCAGTTTATTGTCTGGGGCTTTGCTGTTCTGGATTTTCGCCATGTCGGTGAGCACATCGCTGGGGGAAGGGGCATTCATCATGAGCCTTTCCATGCTGATCGTGCCTTTGGTCGCGTGGGGACTCTTTAAACAAACACCGCCGCGAATTTTCTGGGTATCCATGCCGATCGCGGTTGCTGGCTTAGCGCTCTTGTCGTTGGGTGGTGTGGGTTGGCAATTGTCGCCCAGTCAGGTTTGGTTCTTGTTGGCGGCTGTTTTCCTTGCCATCCATTTTAATGTGAACAGCCGCTACGCGAAGCGTATTCCGACCTTGGTGCTCACCTGTGTTCAGCTGTTTACGACGGGTGTGATTGCTTCATTGGTGTCGCTGTGTGTCGAAACCTGGCCTGACGTAATACCTCCTGCGATTTGGGGTTGGTTCACCTTGAGTGTGGTGGTGGCGACGAGCTTGCGCTATTTGCTGCAAACCTTTGGGCAAAAAGGCGCGAATGCGGCAAATGCGGCCATCATCATGATCTTAGAGCCTGTCTGGACCGTGGTGCTGAGCGTGGTGTGGTATCACGAAGCCATGCCTGCTCATAAAATAGCAGGCTGTTCGCTGATTCTGCTGTCTTTGCTTATCTACCGCGGTAGTCAGCCACTCAGAACGTTTCTCCGTAAAAGAATGAGTTAAGTCCGGTTATGGCGTACTAACGCTGCGTGCGGCATTGCGTAGGGCGCTGAATTCAGGTGTTCTGCGCATATTGCGCCTTTAAGAAATCAAGCATTACGCGGCACTTTCGCGGCAAGTAAGCTTGTTTTCGGTAGTAGGCAAACAAGCGAAAGGGACGGCTGATACCTACGTCAGGCAATACAGGGGTCAGCGCTTTTTCGTGCACTTCTTTTTGAATGATTAAGCGCGGTACATAGACGATGCCTTGGTGTTGAATGGCGGCTTGAATCAATACCTGTGTGCTGTCAGAGCGTATTGTAGAGGTGATCTTGACGGACTCCCCCTGTTCGAATGTCCATTCGCTTCCCATTTTTCCTTCAGTACTCTGCTTTCCATTTCCTACGCCGTAAGTGAGGCATTGATGCTGTTCAAGATCAGCAATGCGACGGGGTGTGCCGTGAGTTTCAAGGTATGACGGAGATGCAAACAGACCGTTCTGAAACGTCATTAATGGCACCCCAACAAACATTGCGGCATCGAGGTGTTCGACTTCTCTTGCGATAGAAATATCAGCGCCTTGCACCGGAATCTCGTCATAGTTTGTATTGGTCAGGTTGAGCGAGATGTCTGGAAACTGCTGTCTGAATGTGTCGAGTTGAGGCATAAGCACTCGGCTAAGCACAAGACTGGGTGATGCCAGAGAGAGAACGCCCGCGGGTTGCGTTTTTCTGTGTTTCGTTTCGGCGAGCAGCTCTTCCCAGTCGGTATCGATTTGGCAGAAGGTTTGATAAAAATGCGCACCATCTTCTGTGACGGCCACATTCCGTGTTGTGCGAGCCAATAGCTGCACCCCCAAGCTCGCTTCGAGCTCTGCAATCTGCTTACTCACCACGGAAGGCGTGATATTCATGACCTTTGCGGCTGATGCCATAGAACCTTGTTCGACGACATGTTTAAACAAAAGGGCATGTTTGAAATTGGTCATGACGGTATTCGTTCATTTTTGGAAACTGATACTTCTAATATTTGGTGATTATCTCGATATGGGCAATAGCTAGAGTGTCTCGATATTCATCAAAGAGGGAAAAGAAGCCAATGAATTTGACGGACTATGTGGTTGAAACCGTTACGTGGCAGGCCAAGCAGGGCGTGAGTACGAAAGACATGTCAGCAGCCATTGATGACATGCTGGTGGACCTGAAAACACTACCAGGTTTTCTGCACGAGACGCTTTGCCAAGCCAGCAATGGGGATTGGATGCAGCTCTATTATTGGGAAACGGAACACGACGCATATCAATCGAATGCCTTGATGGCAGATAAAACATCGTTTGTGCAATTGTTGGCGTTGATTGCCCCGGATTCTGTTGCGATAAACGTGTATGCGCCTGTGCAGGCATCTTCTGGGATTGTGTTTAACGGGAAACGAGAAGGGTAGATCGCGGGGGAGAAAAGCGTGGAGCGTGCAGCGGGAATCGAACCCGCATCATCAGCTTGGAAGGCTGAGGTAA
>JBELME010000318.1:0-4478 GCA_042096095.1 Enterovibrio sp. | reverse complement strand
ATCGGCAAATTGCTGAAAGTGGCGATGGTTGGACGTGCAAAGCAGCTGCTTCACAATGCTATCGGTAAAGGCCCAGTTTCAGGCATTTTCTCTGGTACATTGATGACGATTCTTGTGCAATCTAGCTCGACCACGACAAGCCTGGCGATTCCATTGGTCGGTTCGGGCGTGTTCAAGGTACGTGAGATTTATCCGTTCACCTTGGGGGCGAACATCGGTACCTGTGTAACGGCATTGCTGGCAGCAACCGCAGTGAGTGGTGAGTTGGCAGACGCCGCTCTTCAGATATCACTGGTACACCTTGTCTATAATGTAACGGCCGTGGCAGTCATATTTGGTATTCCATTTTTACGCGAGTTACCACTTAAAGGCGCCGCCTACATGGGCGATCTCGCAGCAAGAAGCAAGCTATATCCTTTGGCCTACATCGTGTTTGTGTTCTTCGTTGTCCCATTATTCCTAATCTTGCTTAGCTAGGAGGCCAAGATGCCAGATTCAAAATTATCGTATGACGAGTTAATGGAAGAAATCAGTCGTGCGCGCAAGTTGCTTTCAGAGCTGGAAGCGGCGGCAAAAAAGAACAAAGAAAAGAAAGCAGAAGTAAAAGCTGAAATCGAGCGTGAACAGCATTTGATGATCGATAACCTCGAAGCGGTTTACGAAGACACAGAGCACAATGCGACTAATCTCCAGACCTTTGCCAAGCTCGCAGCCAGCGAGCTGAAAGCCTTGGTTGAGAAAATGCACAACAAAATGCATCACTAAATAGCGTCTGTTGACCCTAGCAGGTGCGACATAAAAAAGCCCGATGCACACATCCCCGCATCGGGCTTTTTTCATTCTGTTAACGTCTGTTTTAGTAAGACGCTACTCAAGATTTCAAACGCTGTCTTTTCACGCCCTATTACACTTATTCGCAGACAAACGCACCTTTGTGTTCCCACGCTTCTGGGGAAGATGCTGGACTGACGTTCACCCACCATTTGGCTTGGTAAAGCTCGCCGTCGAAAATCACTTGCTCGCCGCCGTTATAGGCTTTGCCTGTCTTCCATGGCACGGGCATTTTGCTCACTAGCGACCATGCATCACTGTTATCAGGTTTTGCGCCCGTCACCCAGTAGTTCGCCTGCCACACCAAACCGCTGTAACTCACTTTGTCACCACCGGTATAAATACTGGCTGTGTCCCACGAAGGAAAGTTAACTGCTTCTGGGTCAATGCCACACTGGTCACTTTGCTCAATCAAGTGGAAATCCAACAGCTGCTGATCAACCAAGTTACCGTCTTTATCTTTCACGCGAGAAACCAGCATGTGGTGGCCTGCTGTCGTGTTCTCTAGCACCATATCAACGTATGCGGTTGTGCCGTCTTTCAGTGCCAAACGCTCGTTCGCCAGTGCTTCTTGAGCATGGTTATAAACGGTCATTTCAACCGTTAGATCACCAGATGCTGTCACTGCAAGATCTAGCATGACTGGCTTGCTGCCTATCATGTATTCGTTTTTCAGACCATCAATCGTGATGTTGTAGTCAGGCTCTGGTGAGGCGATCTCATAGCCCACTTCAACGCGCGCTAGCCCACTGTCAGCTTTTAGGTAAATCGGGTTTGCGCCGTAAACAGGGACAAATTTACCTTTGCCATCAGGCTGACCTGCTTTGATCGCGTCATTGTTTGAATCGTTAATTTTGGCGGCAAGATCGTGCGACCAATTGTTCGCAATGCCTGCTTTTTCAGAATCGATTTCAAGGCGTGTGGTCAATTCAGGGCGCTCGCCTTCGTTGTCAAACACCCGGGTGAATACTTTGTCACCTTTCGCCAAATTCATGCCCGGGAAAATTTGTCCCGCCACTGACCACTCAGGTAATACAGGTTGGTCGCCATCGAACAGCACGTCGATCGCGTTATAGAACGCGGCTGCTGTATCGCCCACATCCCAGACGGCCAAAATAACGTGGTAACCCTCACGTACAGGCACATCACACGCGTGAAGGACCTGCTTTGGTGGCTTTTGCATGTTGCCTTCAACCACACAGAATGGGGTTAAATCGAGTTGGTTGCGTGAAAGCGGTTGATTGACATTCCAGTTTGGCTTGGTGATGTAATATTTCCAGCTACGGGTAACGTGGTTTGCCGTAAAGGTCCACTCGAAGTTATTCATGCCCGCAGTAATAGGACGTTTCACCCAGCGCGATGCTGTTTGCTCATCCAGCGGAGAGAATTGGATCAAGCCAGCACTTGCGAGTTTGCCATCTTCAGGCCCTAACTCAGGGAAACCTTCTGGGCCTTCAACGCTCTGAGGCTCCCATTGTACTTGTCCGCAGTTCGCGTTTTGTTCGCCAGTGTCAGCTGTTGGTGCTTTACACAACGCAGCACGACCCGCAGCAACGCCGCCGTCATACGCGCTGATATAGCCATGTGACATTGCGCCTGCGCTAAACAATGCAGCCGAAAGGGGAAGAAGAGTCGATCGTAGTTTGAGCATGTTTGAACTTCCTGAGTGTTTTTAGATTCACCCACAGCACGGACAAACGTCGCAACGGAACATTTTCTAAAAAGCCCGTTTTAATGGAGCGTCGCTTTCTACGAAAACGCGCCTTAACGAGCAGGTTCTTCGTGAACCCAGAAAATGGCGGCCCCGCTGTCATAAGCTGTTACCTCTTAGTGGGTAATTGCCCTTAGACCGGAAGCTTTGCGTCCTGCTTTTTCAAGCAGTTTGCCGATGAATGTGGAACGGCCGCAAGAGTATTCAGAAAATGCGTCGAGACAAACATTTACTGCATTTAAACGGCAAATAGATCTATTTATGTGGCCATGATCACACAAAACATAAGTGGGAAAAATGCGCATTGATACCTTTTTAAGCAGCATGGCGACATTTCATGCCGTATTGATTACAAAAGAAAAAGCCAAACATACTAGACAGTATGTCTGGCTTTCTATTGTTTCAGCGTATTACCAAGGTCATTGACGCTTGACGTTTATACCCGCGATCATTACAGCCAACGCTCCATACGCAGCAACGTCCACGCTTCCCCATTAAAAAAACGCGTTTTAGTATGGTTAGGTAATACCACGAACCCTAGAGAGGAATAGCAGGAAATCGCCGCCGCATTGTGCGCAAACACCGCCAAAGACGCTTTATACACGTTCGGGATCACCCTTACTTTTTCCAACGCCAAAGCGACCAATTGATGCCCCAAGCCCTTTCCTCGTTGTGTCGGTGAAGCAATGAGTACGCGGCACAGACGGTACTCATTGTCAGACACACGAAACAGCTCGATATAGCCGACCGCTTCTTGATTGTGTTTAACCAAATATGGGGTGACTTCTTCACGCGCAATGTGCGTGCATACTTGCTCTTTCGTTAACGGAAAAGAAAACGCTGGCCCTCCCCACTGGAAGTTCGCTCTCTCATCAGGGATCCACGCACAAAGTTGTGCCGCATCGCAGTCACCGAAGGGCACAAGCTCCATTATGCTGGCTTCTCACTGCCAGACAGATCGTCTTTATCATCAGCCACTTCATCCAATGGATGCTCAATAAAGCTATCGAGGTAATCTTTCGGCGGCGGTGTCCACTCTCGTTCAGTCAATGCATGGCGCTCCATTCGGTCTTCATCCATCGCATCGCGAATGGTCTCTTCTAATTGAATAAACAAATGTTGGTAGTGATTGTCGTACGCTTGGGTTTCTTCCCCACCCATCCAAGACTGATAAAGCATTTCAGAACTGCTATTTTCCAAGCGAAGATACTTCGCTTTTTGCTGCTCAACCAAAAACGGATGTACACCCAAACAACGCAGAGATGTTGCGCCTACTTCAATTGCAGAGTGGAATGTCTCTTTCTCGACATAATCTGCACCCGCTTCTCTGAGCATGTAGGAATGACCACGGTCAAACGCTCGCGCGATGATCTTTACATGAGGATAGGTGTGCTTTACATACCTCATCAATTCGGTCGTGGTTTCTTGATTATCCATCGACACGACGAGCAACGATGCCTCTTCAATACCTGCGGTATGCAGCAAGTCAGGGCGTGTTGCATCACCAAAGTAACTCTTGATATTAATTTGACGTAAGTTCTCAACCTGCGTGGCTTCGTAATCAAGGACCACCGTTTTTACGCCGTTTACCGTCAATAAGCGGTTAACCACCTGACCAAAGCGACCAACACCCGCAATGATAGCTGTACCCTGTTCGTCAATCTCATCTGCTTCGCGATCATTCGAGGCTTTCTCGTAACGTGGCAAGATAATTTTGTCATACAAGATGAACAGCCCAGGCGTTAAGAACATAGAGATTGCTACCACCAACGAAAGCATCTGTGCGATGTCCATCGATAACACATGGTTTTGAGTCGTAAAGCTCAGCAGAACAAAACCAAACTCACCTGCTTGCGCAAGGCTCAAAGCGAATAACCAACGGCTGATGCCCTTAATTTTGAAGATAAAGCTCAGTAGCAACAAAATGAGGCCTTTC
>JBELME010000317.1:0-4579 GCA_042096095.1 Enterovibrio sp. | reverse complement strand
GCGAGGTGCGAGGTGCGAGGTGCGAGGTGCGAGGTGCGAGGTGCGAGGTGCGAGAAAAACATAAGCGCAAAAGAGACACAAGTAACGAGAAGAGCGTGCAAAGAGATAGAAAAAAGAGAAGCTGGATGTGCCAGCTTCTCTTTGGGTTAGCGTGAATATCGTGATGGCCTACTGGCCTGCTTTCGGATCCAGCGCATCTTGCAGCGCATCTCCCAGGAAGTTAAATGCCATCACGGTGAGTAGAATCGCCACGCCAGGGTATATCGCCAGCCCGGGAGACTGCCAAATCACCTCTTGCGCATTTTGCAGCATGTTTCCCCACGACGGCATTGGCGGTTGAATACCAAGACCAAGAAAAGACAGCGCACTTTCCAGCAATATCACCCCACCCAACGCCATGGTGGTCGCGATAATCACGGGTGACAACACATTGGGTAAGACATGACGACGAATAATGCGCCACGGTGATGCGCCATAGCCAATTGCGGCTTTCACGTAGTCTCGCTCCCGCACTGACAAGGTACCTGAGCGCACCAAGCGCGCCGTGGTTGGCCAACCAAACAAAGCAACAATCACGATGATCCGAATGAAGCTGGCGTTTTCACCCTGCGCCCAGTTTTCAGGTAATCCCAGCTTACTGAGATCAACCGCTGCCAGCACGATCATCAAAGGCAGGGTCGGCAGCGACAACGTGAAATCCGCGATACGCATGAGCACTGCATCTAACTTACCGCCAAAGTATCCTGCAAACACGCCCACCAGCGTGCCCAGAACCGCCGTCGCCAGCGCCGCAACCGCGCCAACCGCCAGTGAAACCTGCCCCCCATAGAGCAATCGCAAGAACACATCACGGCCAAGTTCATCCGCCCCTAACCAATGTGTATCGCTGACAGGTTCAAAACGCGTCATGAAATCCACTTCGAACGGATCATGCCCGAACCAGTCCGCCAACAAGGGCGCACTGAAGCACAGTAACGTAAGCAGAAAAACAAACACCGCTGAGATCAAACCGGCTTTGTGTTGGCAGAAGCGATGCCAAACCAGCATCCACGGCGATGAAGCTTTTCGTTTGATTGCCGAATTCGGTGCAGCACCCATCATAGGTTGTGTCATGCGGATGCTCCTTTTGTCAGGCTAATGCGCGGATCGAGCTTGGCGTATGCAATGTCTGCCAGCAAGTTACCGAGTAACGCAGTGAACGTGATAACCATCAAGCCCAGCAAAGCCAAGTTGTAATCATTGCCCATGATGGCATCGAATATCAGCTTGCCCATGCCCGGCCATGCAAAGATGGTTTCAGTGATTAACGCGCCGGAAAGCATGAAGCCAATATCCAGTGCAATGATCGTGACCAGCGGGATCATGGCATTTCGCAACGCATGGGCGAAAATAACGCGGGTTTTCGATGCCCCTTTCGCGATGGCCGTGCGAATGTAATCTTGGCGCATCACTTCCAGCATGGTGCCTCGCACATACCGAGAATGGCTAGCAACGTTCAACACTGTCAGAGAGATGACCGGCAACACCAAATGTTTTGCTTGCACCCAAAAACCGCCACCTTCTGCTTCCCCTGTGCCACCCGCAGGTAACCAACCTAAGGTCACAGAGAACACCAGAATCAACATCAAGGCCAACCAGAACGCTGGGGTAGAAAAACCAACAAACGCGGTGAAACTGATGATGTAATCCACCCATGTGCGGTGTTTAAGCGCCGCAAACACACCCACAGGAATCGCGATAAGCAGTGACAATACAGTGGCAATGCCCACCAGCTTCACGGTGTTCCATACCGCAGGAATCAACACATCTTCAGCAGGTTGCAAATACAAACGGGAATAGCCGAAATCACCTTGAAGTGCGCCCAACAACCAATGCCAATAACGCTCAACCAGCGGCTTCTCTAAGCCTTGCAGCGCTTTCAAACGCGCCACGTCTTCGGCTGTCATATTGGGATCGGATGTCAGCATCAGATCAATAGGGTCTCCGGGCATAAGACCAATCAAGGCGTAAGAAACGAAAGAAACAAAGAACAGAACCAACAAGCTCTGAAACACCCGACTCAATACATACTGCGTCATACCATGGCTTCCTTGCTATGGGGCTTTTTTAGGTCGATCACCGCTCCCGGGTAATGACAGGCCACAATGTGTTTATCGTCGCCATCAAACGTTTGAGGCGATGGTGCGATGGTTTTGCAGGTCTCTGTGGCGTTGGCACAACGTGGATGAAAGGCGCAGCCACTCGGCGGGTTGATTGGACTCGGAACGTCACCCTGTAACGCAAGTCCTCGCTGACGCTTGCCCTTCCCTACCTCTGGCACGGCGGCCAGCAAGGCACGGCTATACGGGTGCGCAGGGTTCGCAAAGAACGCATCGCGCGGCGCTTGTTCTACGATTTGGCCGAGGTACATAACAACAATGGTGTCCGCCAGATAGTCAACCACCGCTAAGTCATGGCTGATAAAGAAAAACGATAAGTTACGTTCACGCTTGAGCTCTGCAAAGAGGTTCAACACCTGACTTTGCACGGACACATCCAGCGCAGACAGCGGTTCATCCGCCACAATCAGCGCGGGATCGAGCACCAAAGCACGGGCGATACAAATACGCTGTCGCTGCCCGCCAGAAAATTCATGGGGATAACGGTCCAGAGCGTCTTCGCTTAGCCCGACCGATTCCAACGTCTCAATCACTTTTGCGCGACGAGAAGCCTTATCACCGATGTCATACACATCTAATGGCTCGCCAACGAGTTCAGAAATGGGCAGCCTAGGATTGAGCGCGGAATAAGGATCTTGAAACACCAGGCCGAGTTTACGACGAAGATCTTTCAGCGCTTGCCCTTTTAGCCCTGCTGTCGCGATACCCGCCAGTTCTACGTCGCCTTCAATCGGTGGCTCTAACAGCGCCACCATGCGCCCAAGGGTCGATTTTCCGCACCCTGATTCGCCAACAATGGCAACGGTTTCGCCTTCTTCTAAGGTCAACGAAATATCGTTCACCGCTTTCAGTTCTTGTGCAGGTTTATCAAACCACCCTTTATGACCGACAGGATAGCGCTGACAAACCTTATTCAGTGTTAATAGTGTCATTGGCGCTCCTTATAGGTGATGACAAGCCACAGCGTGAATGTCATTCAACGCGACGGTCTCAGGCATCATCGCCACACAGGTTGGCGAGGCTTTATTACAGCGATCAACAAATGGGCAACCACTGCCTCGTTGGTCGAGCGGCGGCACAGCACCGGGAATGGCAGGAAGCACATCGCGCGCGCCACCGATACGTGGCAACGTCGCTAGCAAGCCTTGGGTGTAAGGATGTTGAGGATTCGCAAACAGCTCTTCTGACGTCGCTTGTTCCACAATGCGACCCGCATACATCACGATGACACGTTCAGCGAGTTGGGAAACAACGCCCAAGTTGTGGCTGATAAACTGCACCGCAGTGCCCGTACTATCGCGAAGTTCTTCCAGCAGATCGAGCACTTGGGCTTGAACCGTTACGTCCAGCGCAGTGGTTGGTTCATCTGCAATGATGAGTTCAGGTTCACAGGCCAACGCCATGGCAATCATCACACGCTGGCGCATGCCGCCAGATAACTCATGCGGGAATGCCTTAGCACGGCGTATGGGATCGGGAATATGTACCCGCTCAAGCATTTCAACGGCACGTTCCGCCGCTTCAGCTTTGTTGCTGCCGCGGTGAAGCTCGAACATTTCTGCGATTTGATCGCCCACAGTGACAACAGGATTGAGTGCCGTCATGGGCTCTTGAAAGATCATCGCGATGCCTTCACCACGGACTTTCATCCAATCAGCATCGCCGTTTTCTAGCAGGTTCTTGCCACGAAACACCACCTCGCCAGTGGCTTTCATGACATTCGGCTGAAGCCCCATCAACGTCAGCGCCGCAAGGCTTTTCCCACAGCCTGATTCACCCACGACGCCAAGAATTTCGCCTTTATCAATATGAAAGCTGACATCGTTAACCGCAGGGTAGCCTTTGTAGGCTACCCGCAGACGACGCACATCTAATATCGTCTGATCCATTTACGGCTCCTATTTGGTGGTGGTCCACTCTTCAACCCAGTTGGTTGATGCAAACATGTGCCCTGTTGGGGTGACGCCTTCCAACCATTTCGGCATCACAAAACTGTCGGCACGGAAGTACAGCGGCAAAGCAGGCAAGTCTTCAGCATAGATTTTCTGAATTTCAAAGAAGATCGCTTTGCGTTTTTCGTCGTCCAACTCGCCTTCAACACGTTCTAGCAGCGCATCCATTTCTGGGTTTTGGTAGCCAATGTAGTTTTGTCCTGACCAGCCGTTGTCTTCGGTTGGAATGCTGTTTGAGTGCAAAATGGTGCGCGGTGGGTTTTCAGGGGCTGAATACCACGCGAACATGGCCAAGCCTTTGTGCTTACGTTGAGTCAAGGTATCGCCGAAATACACACGCGCAGGCTGGTTGTTGATCGATACTTTCACGCCAATCTTTTTCCATTGTGACTGCAAGACTTGCTGCACAAGCTCACGCGTTTTATTGCCTGCAGTGGTCGCCAATTCAATGTGCAGTTCGTTGCCATC
>JBELME010000316.1:0-4580 GCA_042096095.1 Enterovibrio sp. | reverse complement strand
CAATAAGCTCTGGCATTTGACGGTAGAAGAAGGTCAACAGTAGCGTACGGATGTGAGAACCATCGACATCAGCATCGGTCATGATGATGATGCTGTGGTAGCGCAGTTTATCCGGGTTGTACTCATCGCGACCGATACCACAACCCATCGCAGTAATCAGCGTGGTCACTTCTTGAGAAGACAGCATTTTGTCGAAGCGCGCTTTTTCTACGTTAAGGATTTTACCTTTCAGTGGAAGAATCGCTTGGTTCTTACGGTTACGACCCTGCTTGGCTGAACCGCCAGCAGAGTCCCCTTCCACTATGTAAAGTTCGGACAGCGCAGGGTCTTTTTCTTGGCAGTCTGCGAGCTTGCCTGGCAAACCACCCAAATCTAGCGCGCCTTTACGACGGGTCATTTCACGTGCTTTACGCGCTGCTTCACGCGCACGTGCGGCATCAATAATCTTGGTACAAACGATCTTAGAATCTTGAGGGTTCTCAATCAGGAACTCGCTCAATTTCTCATTCATCGCAGACTCAACCGCTGACTTCACTTCTGAAGACACGAGTTTGTCTTTTGTTTGGCTTGAGAACTTTGGATCAGGCACTTTTACCGACACAACAGCAGTCAGGCCTTCACGCGCATCATCACCAGATGTCGCTGCATTTGCTTTCTTCGAATAGCCTTCTTTTTCCATGAAGGTATTCAAAGTACGAGTAAGAGCAGCACGGAAACCAGCCAGGTGAGTACCACCATCCCGCTGAGGGATGTTATTGGTAAAGCAGTAGATGTTTTCCTGGAAACCATCGTTCCACTGCATAGACACTTCTACCGTCACACCGTCTTCACGCTCGTGTTCGAAATGGAACACAGATGGGTGGATTGGGTTTTTGTTACGGTTCAAATGCTCGACAAACGCGCGAATACCGCCTTCGTAGGTGAAGTGGTCATGCTTGTCTTCTTCGCGTTCGTCATAAAGACGAATAGACACGCCAGAGTTTAGGAACGACAACTCACGCAGGCGTTTAGCCAGAATGTCGTAATGGAAAAGAAGATCAGTAAACGTCTCGGCAGACGGCCAGAAACGGATGCGAGTGCCCGTCTCTTCAGTGTCACCAATCGGCGCAAGTGGCGCTTCAGGAACACCGTGTACATACACTTGTTGGTGGATTTGACCGTGACGCCAAATCGTGAGTTCAAGCTTCTCAGACAGGGCGTTTACTACTGAAACACCTACACCGTGAAGACCACCCGATACTTTGTATGAGTTATCATCGAACTTACCGCCTGCGTGAAGTACCGTCATGATAACTTCAGCAGCTGATACGCCTTCTTCTTCGTGGATATCAACCGGGATACCACGACCATCATCTTTTACAGAAACAGAGCCGTCTTCGTGGATGGTCACCACGATATCATTACAATGACCAGCAAGCGCCTCATCGATTGAGTTATCGACGACCTCAAAGACCATGTGGTGCAAACCGGTACCGTCGTCAGTATCACCGATGTACATCCCCGGACGCTTTCGTACTGCATCCAGACCCTTGAGTACCTTGATACTCGATGAATCGTAATTGTTGGACATTGAGTTACTCTCGCTTAATTTATTCTTCGGCTATTTTACCGTGTTCCACATGAAACATCTTACTATTTTCGTCGGACATTTCAGCGACCTGATCGGCACTAATTGCACTTACAAATACTTGCGCACCGGTGGCTTTTAACTGCTCAGCCAAGAGCGCCCGACGCTGGCTATCCAGCTCAGACGCAAAGTCATCTATCAGATAGATACATTGCTTACCTTTGTCTTCAGTAAGCTGTTGGCCCTGCGCCAAACGCAGTGCACACACCATCAGTTTGAGTTGGCCACGAGACAGCACATCTTCGACCGGCGTATTGTTAATACGCAAGCGCAAATCAGATTTGTGTGGGCCACTGACGGTATAACCTAATTGCTGATCGCGAAGAAAATTATCACGCAGCAATTCGGCATAATCTGTGTCTTTCTCCCAGCCACGTGAATAGCTGAGTTTAATGTCGTATTCAGGCAAAAATGCCTGGCACAATGCAGAGGCTCTCTCAGCAAGCTTGTTGATGTATTCACGTCGCCACTGATCGATTTGATTCGCTAGCGGTGCCAATTCGGCATCCCAATAGCTCAGCTCTCGATAGCTTCGCGCCGTTTTTAATAACGCATTGCGCTGCTTGGTCAACCGCTTCACGCGTGACCAAACGGGAAAAAACTGAGGTTCCACATGGAACACACCCCAGTCGATAAAGGCACGACGGAATTTAGGGCCACCAGTCAGCAATTCAAACCCTTCGGGGGTTATCAGTTGCATGGGCAGCACTTCCGCCAGTTGCACCAGTTTCTGCCCCTTTTCTTCACCGATTTTTACGTCGGTAGAGCCATCTCTGTTCTTTTGTAAACCGACTGGCAAGAAGCTATCAGAGTCACTTGAAATCACGCGACCATGCACCACCAATCTCTCTTGTTGATGTCTGATCACACGGCCCGTTAGCTGACTTCGAAACGAGCGCCCGTGCCCTAAGTAATAAACGGCTTCTAAGACACTGGTTTTGCCGCTGCCATTCGGTCCGACAAGAAAATTGAAGCCTGATGACAGGCTAAGGTCACAGGCTTCAATATTTCGTAAATCGTGTACGGATAATCGGGTTAGTGCCATGTTATAGACGGATTGGCATTACCACATACATGGCGTCATCACTGTTACAGTCTTCCACCAAGGTACTTGCCGTACCATCCGTCATAGAGAAACGCACTTGATCACACTTGAGCGTATTCAGTACGTCGAGCACATAACTGACGTTGAAACCGATTTCCAATTCTTCGCCTTGGTAATCGACATCAACAAATTCTTCAGCTTCTTCTTGCTCGGGGTTATGAGCAGAAATACGCAGTTGGCCATTGCTGACGTTCAGGCGCACACCGCGGAATTTTTCGTTCGACAAGATGGCTGCACGAGAAAACGCCTGACGCAGTTCATCGCAGCCCGCTTCCATTGTTTTATTAGAAGACTGAGGCATCACGCGGCGATAGTCAGGAAAACGGCCATCAACCAGTTTAGACGTGAAAATAAACTGGTTCACTTGTGCGCGGATGTTCGCACTGCCGATTTGGATCGTAACGGGTGCATCTGGCTGATCCAGCAAGCGCATCAATTCCGTCACACCTTTGCGTGGCACAATGACTTGTTGGTTATCAAGACTGCTTTCTAATGCTGTTGTCCCCACCGCCATACGGTGACCATCGGTCGCTACGCTGCGAAGCGTTGTGCCGTCGGTTTCTAGCAACATACCGTTTAGGAAATAACGCACATCTTGGTTAGCCATAGAGAACGCGGTGCTCTCAATAAGCTGACGCAACTTACCTTGAGACAAGGTAAATTCGACCGTGCTTTGCCAATCCTCGATATTCGGGAAATCAGCCGCTGGCAACGTAGACAGTGTGAAACGGCTACGACCAGAACGGATAACCGCACGATCGCCTTCCGCCGTGAAATTAATCGGCGCGCTGTCTGGAAGACCACGACAGATGTCGAGGAACTTACGAGAAGGAACCGTCACCGCACCGTCTTCTGCTTCGCCTTCAAGTGGCAAAGACGCAATCAATTCGACTTCGAGATCGGTGCACGTCATCGTCAGTTGACCCGCATCTACTTTAAGAAGAATGTTGCCAAGAATAGGCAGTGTTGGTCGACCGCCAAGCGCACCAGAAACCTGCTGCAATGGCTTTAAGAATACGTCGCGAGTAAGTGTAAATTTCATATTATGACGACAGAGTCCGGATCAGGTTTGAATAATCTTCTTTTATATCGTGGCTTTCTTCGCGCAACTGTTCAATCTTTCGGCACGCATGAAGTACCGTAGTATGATCGCGCCCACCAAATGCATCACCAATTTCCGGCAAGCTATGGTTTGTCAGCTCTTTTGATAACGCCATAGCCACTTGGCGAGGACGAGCAACTGAACGGCTACGACGCTTAGATAATAGGTCAGCCATCTTAATTTTATAATATTCAGCAACAGTCTTCTGAATGTTATCAATGGTAACCAGTTTTTCTTGAAGCGCGAGCAAGTCACGTAACGCTTCACGCACAAAATCAATGGTGATCGCTCGGCCTGTGAAGTTAGCATTCGCTATCACGCGATTAAGCGCCCCTTCAAGCTCTCGAACATTTGAGCGAAGACGTTTTGCAATGAAAAACGCCACTTCATCGGGCAAGCGAATGTTGTGGTCTTCCGCTTTTTTCATCAAGATCGCGACGCGCGTTTCAAGCTCAGGTGGTTCGATCGCTACCGTCAAACCCCAACCAAAACGCGATTTCAGGCGATCTTCAACCCCATTAATCTCTTTCGGATAACGGTCTGAGGTCAAAATGATCTGCTGATTGCCTTCTAACAATGCATTAAAGGTATGGAAGAACTCTTCCTGCGAGCGTTCTTTGTTCGCAAAAAATTGAATGTCATCGATAAGCAAAGCATCAACGCTGCGGTAATAGCGTTTGAATTCTTCAATTTGGTTGTTCTGCAGTGCTTTTACCATGTCTTGAACAAAACGTTCAGAGTGCATG
>JBELME010000315.1:0-4597 GCA_042096095.1 Enterovibrio sp. | reverse complement strand
GCGTGTGTCATTCCACGTTCGTATCCATCGCCCCAGCGCACTCTTTGCTCGATGCTGGTTATTGGTGGAAGGCGAAACGGAAATCTGGTTGTTCAACGAATTAGCAAGGTTACAAGGCTACGACCTAGCTGCTGAAGGTGTTCAGCTAATCGAGTTTGCCCAAAGTGGCCTCAAACCGCTGATCAAGCTGGCGATCGAACTTGGTATTGAGTGGCACCTCATTGCGGATGGTGACATGGCGGGACAAAAATACGCTTACTCCGCACGTAATATGCTCAATGGCGACCAAGAGAATCATCGATTAACGGTGTTGCCAGACAAAGATATCGAGCATTACCTCTATCACAATGGTTACGAGCCGCTATTCAGGCAAATGGCGCATTTAGAAGGGCAAACAAAACTCTCACCCAAGAAGATCATCGACAAGGCGCTGAGGAAGTATGCGAAACCAGACGCTGCACTGGCCATCATTGAATACACAGAGCAACATCACGATGAAAACATTCCGCTATTGCTGCGCTGGACGCTTCAACGTGTTATTGGCATGGCAAGAGGTGCCGGATAACAGTGAGTGAATACATGGTGTCAGTGGATAGAAGAAGTCAGAAAGCTGCAGGGAAAGGGGGTTACCCCCCTTTCGAGCAGAAATAGCGCTGTTGTTATCAAGGTTGACGAAACAGATATCTAGGGCAGCAAAGGGCCTCACTGTTTTTCAAAGAAAATGGTAATCCGCCCTACTTCAATGCCGAATTTCTTCATCGAGGTAAGATTGAACACGCGCTTGTCGTCTTGTCGGTATAACCAATCATCCAGCGTCAGTACATAGTTGCTTTCGCCAACATCCACGCTCAAGTCATATGCCCAGTTCAGTGCATTTCCTTCTTCGCGTCCTGTGGCAATACCGACAACATCACCCGCAGTGCCTTGGTATGAACCGTCTTCATTTTGCGTGATTGTCCAAACGCGGTTTTGCTTTTCACCGTCAGCGAAGTCAAAGTCTTCATCTAACGTGAGTTGATTTCCTTCAACGGTGCCTTGAATAACCACTTCAAAGCGACGTGTTTCCATGCCTGAGTAATCTTGAACCATTCCCCACGCTTTCACTTCGCCGTCAAAATACTCGAACAAATTGAATGCAGGTGTCGAAGATTTGTAGTCATCGATGGAACTAGAGCACCCCACCAATCCAAAAAAGATGGCGCTTAAAAGTATCATTGTTTTCATGTTTATTTCCTGTTTGAAGCGTCGCCACCAATCAGTGCGAGCCTGAGTGTTGGATAGGAGGTATCTGGGGAGAGCCAAATGTTGGCGAATGCATCAGCGAGGGTAGCCTCATTTAATGAGCCTGTTGGTTTCGCCACGTCATTCAATGCTTGATAAAAGAATTGGCCAGTTTGATCTGAGAGAACATAAATCAATCGATCCCCTTCTTTCACGTTAGGCCACACGCCCTTCATGCTGGGCAGCCAGCTATCAACCTGATTTTTGCTGTATCCGAGGTGTTCCCACTGCTCGACCGTCGCATCAAGCAAGTCTTCAGCATCAATATCGCGGCTGTAGGTGATCACCAACGCCAATGGCTCGCTATTCTCTGATACGTATTTGCCGCTTGGGGTTCGCAATTCGCTGTCGTAGATCTTCCAAAAGCCCCACGTTAGCGTGGCATTGCCCACAGGCTTCCACCACACCCAAGAATCGCTTTTTGAGCTTGCTGTTGAAGATTGTGCCTCGGTGGCTTTTGCCAAAGAGCCCGTTGGCTTCACGTCTGCAAAAGACACCGGTGCTACCGTTAGCGCCACCATAAATACGCACAGTGCAGGAAGCGCCTTTGGGCGTGACCAAAGATTACTCATCCTTTGGTTGTTCATCATCGAAGTGGTTAACATCATCAGTGTGCAGTCCTTATTCTTCTCAGGCGCTATTTCTTCAACGGCATCGCAGCATCGTCATCAAGGGCGGACTTTCTTTTTCTCGTGAGGACTTTGAGCATCAATAGAAATACCAAGGTATACATTAGCCACATCCCAAACAGCGTTAGTGCAGTTATCGCGAGAGGCTCTCCAAACGTGACTGCGCCTAAGCGCTCTCCCCCGAGGTAGCTGAGGGTTCCCCCGACACTGGCTGCGACGAGCAATATCCACGTCTTTTGCGACAACAGCCAATTGCGCAGAAGCCAGAGATAGGAAGCAAACCCAGCCCACATCAGGCATAGCCAAAGCGGCAAATGCGGATGTGGGAATTGCAGAATGCCCAAATGCGAGAGCACACTATCACCGACAATGCCAACCACCGCAAACAATGGCATTGCCCAATACAGGGAGCGATCAATCAACAGCGCCCCGATAAGCAACAGCACCAGCATTGGGATCCAATCACTACGTCCAACAACAGCGGCAAACCAAAACACATTGAACGCTATCGAAAGTAAAATGACGCGCATACGTTCCCCTTTTTCGACCATGATGTTGCTTCGCTTCACCTCAACACAGTGAATAATTCGCGTTGTTACTCTCTCCAACCCGGACGGCTCATGACCAATTGCACCGTACTGATCGTGCGCTCGCGGAAGCCGCCTTCGCAATAGCAGAAGTAGTAACGCCACAGACGAATAAAGCGCTCGTCATAACCCAGAGCCATCAGCTCTGATTGGCTTTCAGTAAAGCGTTCATGCCAGTCTTCTAGGGTTTTCGCGTAATCCAACCCGATGTCTTTCAAGTCGCGCACCACCAAGTCACTGTGGCGTGTAAAGTGAGAGAGCAGCACGTTGACGGACGGCAGAAAGCCCCCAGGGAAAATGTGTTTCTGAATGAAGTCCACGTTATTGCTGTAATAGTCATAACGTTGGTCGGCGATGGTAATGGCTTGGATTGCCATCAAGCCGTCATGCTTAAGCAGCGATTGGCATTTCTGGATATAAGTTGTCAGGTACTGCTTACCGACCGCCTCGATCATTTCGATGGATACCAGCTTGTCGTATTCACCCGTAAGATCACGGTAATCTTCTTTGAGCAAAGTAATCTTGTCTTCCAAGCCTTCTTGTTCAACGCGGCTTTTCGCCCATTCAAACTGTTCATTAGAAATCGTTGTGGTGGTCACGCGGCATCCGTAATGTTTCGCCGCATGAATCGCCATCGCGCCCCAACCTGTACCGATTTCGATCAAGTGGTCTGTGGGTTTCAATTCAAGCTGACGGCACAAACGATCCATCTTTTGGAATTGCGCTTGCTCTAACGAGTCTGATTCCGCTTCGTAAATACCACTTGAATAGAGCATCTCTTGGTCTAGGAACTGCTCATAAAGCGCATTGCCCAAATCATAATGCGCGGAGATGTTGTTTCGCGAGTTCTCTTTGGTATTGCGGTTCTTCCAATGCGCAATCTTGGTGACAATGTCAGCCAGCCACCCGACTTTGCTTTCCAAGCGATCAAGCGCAGGCATGTTTCGGCAACACACGCGAATCACATTGGTGAGGTATGGGGAATCCCACCAGCCATCGACATAGGCTTCTGATGCACCAATGCTGCCGCCCGTGAGAAGCCTTTGATAAAAGCCTGGGTGTTTAATGATGATTTCAGCATGCAACTCTGCAGAAGCATCGCCCAATTGGTGTGTTTGTCCATCATGATCAACAAGCGTGAGACCCGCGCCTTCGATGTATCCGAACGTTTTCAACAGCACATTTCTTGCGAAAGTGTCTTTCTTGGTCACCGCGCAGGATGTGGTTTCGATTTGGCTTGAATACATAGTTACTCCTTAACCTGAGCCGGATGAGAATAAAACGGTGCGCCTTTGATCCAGAGCTTCAATGCTTGCCAATAAATGGAAGCCACCACTTTTACTGTCATCACCGGTGTCTTAACGATGAGTTTGCTGAGTTCTTTTGATGTGAAAGGCTTCTTTGTTAATGCAAGCGTTGCATCAAATTCCTTCTCGCCGCGGTGCGTTTCTAAGTGCACAAACGCGGTTTTGTCCAAAGGACGAAGCTTCCACACATATTTTTGATCTACGGGGTTAAACGGGGAGACATGAAACGCTTTGTTGTTCTCCCAACGTTTGCCCGCTGGAATCGCGTAGTAATGACGCTGATCCCAAGGTGTATTGCTGACCTCCGCAAGAATGTATTGCCATTGGTCATTTTCGTCATACAGGTAGTAAAAATTTACAGGGCTAAAATAGAGTCCAAAATACCGAAGGTGACAGAGCGCGAAGACTTTTCCTTCTATGCGCTTGCCAGTTAACGCTTGGATCTTGTCTTGTACCGCTTGTTTGGTGTCCACGCGCCCTTCCATGTAGTCAGGACGGTGGAACGTTGCCACGCCCCACTTTCTTAACGAAAAGCCACGCACGTTCATTGCCAAGACATCTAGCTCATCAAGGTCAATCAACGGCATGAACATGGGATAAGTGAATCCGTGCTCCACCGGGGTAAAGCGTCGATGGCGAACACTGCCTACAAACAGACCGCTGTTGGCGTCTGTGTTCATGACGCGCTCCTTAACGCAACAGGTAATTCGTTAATGGCGCTGACAACGTCTAGCCCGCTTCTAACGCCGTCTTCGTGGAATCCATTGTACCAATACGCACCACAGAACAGATC
>JBELME010000314.1:0-4602 GCA_042096095.1 Enterovibrio sp. | reverse complement strand
AGCGATGAGCTTTGGGGCGACAGTGGCGATGATTTCATCGAAGGTAATATTGGTGATGACGTGATTTGGGGCGGAGAAGGCAATGATCACCTGTTTGGTGGTGGCGAGAATGAAACAGTAGATGGGAATGACATTATCGATGGACAAGCTGGTGACGAAGTTATTGACGGTGGTTCAGGTAATGATGTTCTGAATGGTGGTGCTGATAATGACACCGTCGAAGGTGGCAATGGGAATGATGTTGTTCATGGCGATGAAGGTCATGATTTACTCTTTGGTGATGAGGGTAATGACAAACTCTATGGTGATGAAGGACAGGATGTGATTCATGGCGGTGCAGGAAGCGATGTGATTAACGCCGGTGAAGGCAACGATAGAGCGTTTGGTGGTGATGGGGATGATCACATTATCGGTCGTTGGGGTGATGATACCCTGAAAGGCGACGGCGGGAATGATCTTATTCGTGGCGAATGGGGTGAAGACCGTCTCTTTGGTGGCTCGGGTGATGATGAACTTCACGGTGGTGGTGATTATGATGTCATCAAAGGTGAAGAAGGCGATGACCTTATTGTTGGCGGCAGAGGTAACGATTACCTCTGGGGCGGTGAAGGGAACGATGTCTTCTACTTTGATGGTTCTGCGAATGGTGGCAGTGACAATATCTTTGACTTTGAAAAAGGTGTCGATGTCATTGAAATCCACGGCTCGTACTCAACGGGCATGAATGATGTGACGTATTGGGCACATGATGCCAAGACCACGGCGTTCCATTTCGGTAATTCAAACTCTTCAATTGTCCTTCACGATTTCTCAATCGATCAGGTCAGTGCGGACATCTTTGATTTCACATAAGTAATGATTTTTTATTAACCTCCCTCTTTGGCACCAAGTGATTGGTGCCTTTTTTGTGCCGCGCGAATACAGCTCAATGCTCAATGGCTTTTTTCAAACTCAAGTTCTGTGGGCAGCTAAAATGCCTGGGTTGATGCGTGACGGGGTCGATAAATTCCACGGATTTTGCCAGCAGTTGCAACGGGGCACCGAAGTTATCCGCAGAGAGTGACTGTAACGTCGGGTAGTATTTGTCGTTCAATATTGGCCAACCCAACGATTGCATGTGAACACGCAGTTGGTGGGTTTTCCCTGTCACAGGGTGCAACTCAAATAATGCTTTTGAGGCCGATTGTTTGATGCATCGGATCACTGAATGGCTGTTTTCATCACCTTCCGTCACCACCATTCGAAAACGCGGTTCAGACTGAACGATACGATTTTTAACCTCCCATTCTTGGCCGACTATGTTTTCTCCCTCGTTCAGTTGAGCAACGGCTTGGTAGGTTTTGCGTATCTGCCGGGTTTCGAACAGGTGATGATAGTGCTTGCGGCTTTCGGGGTTAATGGAAAACATCACCAAGCCTGCGGTTACTCTGTCTAAACGGTGCAGTGCCTGCAAGTCTGACAAACCTGTGCGCTTTCGCAGTCGATTCTGAAGACACTCATTTACAAACGCACCGCCGGGGGTCACCGCGAGAAAATGCGGTTTATATGCCACAACAATGTGCTCGTCTTGGAACAGGATGTCTTCTTTGAAGGGAATATGAGGTTCGCTTTCCACTTCGCGGTAATAGCAAATGCGTTGCTGAGGCTTAAATGGAGAGTGTTCGGTGACAGGCGTACCGTCGAAGAAATGCACTTTTCCGTCACTGACACGTTGGCGCCAAACCTGTGCGTCAATGAAAGGGAATTTGATGATGAGATATTCCAGTACCGTCTCGACCCCTGGATGGGTTTGCGGCAAGCTCAATGTGGAAGGTTGCTCTGAAATGCTCATGATGGGTCGTCTTTTCTGCGTGGCGGGCGGGCGATTATAGTGTAAGTCGGCATCTAGAGTAAGAAGAAGCCGAGGTTTACGCATCACGGATGAACCTGGTCCTCCTTGAACACATTCCTCTGAACCAATTCTTATACCCATAGAACCAAACTCCTTTCTTGGAAGAAAGGTGGCATTGTGTTTGCCTTTTTCGTTTCTGACGAATTTGCAACCTGTGTCCATTCAAAGCTATGTCTATTCAAAGCGATTCCCACTCAAAGCGATGCCCAGTCAAAAGAGAATGCTTAGTGGGCTAAATCATATGCGGTTGAAAAATTGATCGCACTTTTTTCCTTAATGCTAACTTACTGAAAAATATTCAGTTAAATCGATTTATTCATATTTGCAAACAGTTATGACCCTAACTTGATTTTGACAATGTGTGTCTTATTTGTAAGTCTATTTTTAATTGAACGATCAATCAAAAAAAATTCCGCTACATTTATTGTCGATGATTCGTCGATTTCAACGTGGAATGTCGATCGCTTGAGGACGAAAACCAAGGAGGGTTTGAATGCCAAAAGTAGGAATGCCGGCAATACGCCGTCCCCAGTTAGTGGAAGCCACTATGGCTGTCATTGATGAAGTGGGACTCGCTGGTGCAAGCGTCTCACTCATCAGTAAAAAAGCGGGTGTGTCGGCGGGGATCATCAATCACTATTTTGGCGGCAAGCATGGTCTGATGGAAGAAACCATGCGCTCCGTTCTTCGCCAACTTTCCAGTGGCGTGCAACAGCGTTTAAGGTTGGTTGACCAAAACGATCCCAAAGGACGGATTTTGGCGATTGTTGAAGGGAACTTCGATGGCAACCAAGTGAACAATAAGGTCACCAAAACATGGCTCGCGTTTTGGGCCCATGCCATGCATGAACCTGCGCTGTTTCGTCTTCAACGCGTGAATGCTCAACGTCTTCTCTCGCACCTCACCCTCGAACTCAAAATGCTGATGCCTGCCGAACGTGCTGTGTTTGTCGCGCAAGGCATCGCAGCAATGATTGATGGTATCTGGCTTCGCGGCGCATTAAATCCTGAAGGGATTGCCCCAAAATCTGCCGTTGCTGCCATCGAAGATTATCTCGAACTTCAGCTACAACACGCGTCTAACGCGTCACCTTCTTATCCTGACCAACAAGGCAAAAATTAAATGGATACTCAACAGCTTTATGTCCACGGCGGTTACGTAGACGCGACCTCTGGTGAAACATTCAAAACCCTGAACCCTGCAACTAATCAACCGTTGGCAGATGTGCAGCAAGCCAGCCAAGCTGACGTGGACAAAGCTGTTCAATCCGCATGGGAAGGCTTCCAAGTGTGGTCATCAATGAGTGCGCCTGAACGTCGCACGATTTTGAACCGTGCCGTTGCGATTCTGCGTGAACGCAATGATGAACTAGCAGCGTTGGAGGTATTAGATACGGGTAAACCTATTCAAGAAGCCTTGTACGTGGACATCGCCACAGGCGCTGACGTGATTGAGTATTACGCGGGTCTCGCGGTTTCCATTCAAGGCGAACAGCAAAGCTTGAGTGAAAATCAATTCTTTTACACGCGCAAAGAACCGTTGGGCGTGTGTGCTGGTATTGGCGCGTGGAATTATCCGATTCAAATTGCCATGTGGAAAGCGGGGCCGGCACTGGCTGCAGGTAACACCATGGTGTTCAAACCGTCGGAAGAAACGCCTTTAACGGCGTTGAAATTGGCGGAGATTTTCACCGAAGCGGGCATGCCAGATGGCGTTTTCAATGTGGTACAAGGTGATTACCGTGTAGGTCAAATGTTGTCACGACACTCGGACATCGTGAAAGTCTCGTTCACGGGCGAGTGTGGTACGGGTAAAAAAGTCATGGCGGATGCGTCGGGTACGCTCAAACCTGTGACCATGGAACTAGGGGGCAAATCACCTCTGATCGTGTTTAACGATGCCGATCTCGATAACGCCGTTTCAGGCGCCATGATCGCGAATTTCTATACCCAAGGTGAAGTGTGCACCAATGGCACACGCGTGTTTGTGCATGACGATATTTATGATGCTTTCATTCAGCAGCTTAAAACGCGCACTGAAAAACTGATCGTTGGTGATCCTAGCCATCCTGATACACAAATTGGCGCATTGATCTCAAAAGATCACCTCAAAAAAGTGCTCGGCTTCATCGAACAAGGGAAACAAACCAACGCCCGCCTGTTAACGGGGGGCTACCAAATCACGGACGATGAATTGGCAAACGGTAACTTTGTTGCGCCCACCATTTTTGCTGAATGTGACGATGACATGTCGCACGTTGAAAGTGAAATCTTTGGTCCCGTCATGTCTGTTTTACGATTCAGCGATGAGCAGGACGTGATAGCGCGTGCTAACGATACCCACTACGGACTCGCAGCAGGCGTATTTACAACAAACTTGTCTCGTGCTCACCGTGTGATCGCAAAGCTTCAAGCCGGAATTTGCTGGATCAACAACTGGGGCGCATCACCTGCAGAAATGCCAGTGGGCGGCTACAAGCAATCAGGCATTGGCCGTGAAAATGGTGTTCAAACTCTGAGCAGTTACACCCAAACCAAGAGTGTGTATGTCGAACTGGGTGATGTTGACAGCCCATACGCATAGCCCTGAGTCAGTAAAGGAATTGAACGATTCATGAGTAATAGCGAATTTGATTACATCATTGTGGGGGCTGGCTCTGCGGGCTGCGTGTTGGCAGACCGACTATCAGCAGACCCTTCGAATAAGGTGT
>JBELME010000313.1:0-4646 GCA_042096095.1 Enterovibrio sp. | reverse complement strand
CGCGAAACGATAAGAGCGTATTGACTTGACGTTCGGGTAGCGTCCATATATGTCCCCGCAATACCCGAATTACTTATTACCTGATGCAAACATCGTTGTTTTATTAGGTAGTCAGGAGAAAGAGCGTTCAGCACGAATCTCTGGGTTTATATATTTATTAAAAGAAAGATTATCCCCAGAACCTTGGAAGTTGACGGTGCTTAGAAGGTTCCAATAAATATAGCGAGGTTCCTCACTTTCTGTTCCCACAGCAATCAGGCCTAAAGTGCCTATATTTATAGAAGTTGCCTTTCTGTCGCTAAAATGTCTTTGATTTCTAGCATGTTTTCTTTGAGCAAGAAATCACGATAACTCTGAACTAATTTTGCTTTTGGGATGATGATGTCATTTGAGAAGTTCAGGAAAATAGGCCAAGTCACGCCAACGACATTGCATTGGACATGTGTTAAATCTAAAGACAGCAAATCATGGCGTGTTTTTTTCCAGATCGAGGAACCTGCCTCTCGAGCATGAAATACGACCTTGAGATCGAGATAAATGAGAGCTGAGAAGCTGGTTAGTATTGACGATGAATTTTCAACGTCACTTAGGACGAAATCCTGCCAGATTCCATCACTATCAGGATAGATAAAACGTCCTATTTGTCCTATAGAATAACGAACCAGCTTCTCTTTGCCGTTCATAACTTCACAGCGAAACTGACTCAATTGATTGTTGTCTGTTGTATAGACAAGCGCATTTCCGGTCAATTTAACTTCGACGGTAGGACTTTTTTCATTGCCGAAGCTTTTCCGAGTTATCGGTGGGGCTTTTTGATTGGATATTTCAACATTGGCGATATTCACATGCATGGCGGATGGGTGAAATGTACACCCAGACAGACCCATGATGATAAAAGGCTAAAAGGCTAAAAGGCTAAAAGGCAATTTAGACATAGTTTTTCCTACCTTTTATCATGAGAAACACCAATCGTCCTGATGGCTAAGCAGAAAGTGTATACGGGTCAGGGTCTAAAAAAAACAGTCCTGATATGAGAATTTTTTTGGTTGGTTGTGCGAGGAATCAACACCAAGCACATCTATCCAGACATGCTTAGCGCTATTCAGTATTTGTTCTTCGTGACTTTCGTTCTAATTAGCCCCCACCAAATTCTCATCAAAAAACGCGACCAATTCGTTCGCTAACGCAGTTTGCTTGGGTGCGCGCTCAATCGGTTTCGGGTCTTTGCAGTTCTCCATAAAGAGGGAGAGCGGCCAAGGGCAGGAAGGGAGGTGCACATAGTGACCGGCATCTTCCAGTTCCTTGTGTGCCTTAATGTAGCTGTGCGATTGCGCGAGGGATTGCATGTCCGTCGGACTCACGTATTCATCAAACTGTCCGTTGGCAAGAAACACGGCTGGGGTGTTTTCTTGGTCTGCCATGTCAACGAGCTGCGTGTAAGCCGGGGCAAACAAGGCAATGGCGGATGCAGGAATCGCGGGTGTTTGGCTTCGTGCTGCCGCGTTGGGCTCTTGAGACAAAATCGCTTGAATGCGTTGCCCAAAGCGCGGGTTACATAACAAGATGTTTTCGCCGCGTGGCTGGGTTTCACAAAACGCGGGTTGCTTGTCGAGCACTGGCGGGAAGGCGGTGCTTGTGAGCGCGGCATAACCACCGAGTGAATAACCCAAGATGCCGACAGGCAGTGTGCGCAGGGTGTTTTGTTCATCGCTCGCGTAAAGCTGTTCGAGCAATAGCTGCAAGTGACGCTGCCTTGCGACCATGGGGTCGTTTTCTACCAGGCCGCTGCGCAAACCTTTGAGATCGTCATGGGTGACGGCGGCGACCACATAGCCAGCGCGCGCCAGTTGGGCGGCATAAACGCGCAATGTGCCTGCAGTGGCGGAAAACCCGTGAGACATCAAGATCACGCCTTTTGGCGGTTCTGCGTTCTCAGGCGGAAGTTGCCACGTTTGGGCGGTAAGTTCGGTTTGGCCTGTTGCATCTTCCACGGTGAATTTAGAGACCTGTAAGCCTTTCTCTAGCGCGGGGTCGACGGGCGGGCGTTGCAGCAGAAAAACTGCCAGCACGATAACGCCAAGCACGACGATAGTGGAAATCAGAAAAATACTCATTTTCTTCAATCGACCTCTCATTCAGTTTCCTTTCCTTTATATATGCCGAAGAGGGTGGCACCAAATGAGGCGCCAATACCTGCCGCAACTGCCAAGCAGGTGACGGTTTGGGGGCTATCTAACTCGTTGTACAAATCATTGAGATTGACGAACAGATCACCACCGAAGCAGTGACCATATCGGGCGATGTTTTTGGTGTAAACCTTATCAATAGGGATGCCCAATTTTGCAGCCAATTTCTTCCATGTTTGTGCGTTGACGTTGTGTGGCAACACCACATCAATGTCTTCTCGGGTGAGGTTGGCTTCTTTCAAACAGCGATCGACCACTTTCTCGACGTTGATTTGGTAGAACGCGTTGTACTTCTCTTGAATACCGTCATTGGATTCAAGGTAGATGCCGCCGGAGAATTCACACAACTTTACGTAAAGCATGGTAAATGGACTAGACAGCACTGGCTATATGTGGGGTTCTGTATTTTATGTTGTTACTGAAATAATTAGATTCCAATCAGAGTAACTCACAAGGTTTCGTATCGATACTTTTTTAAAAAACAGAAGAAAATATTTGAGGTTTTCGAACAGGAAATGAGTAATTTTTTGTACCAAAAAATATAAATTCATACTTATTTCATACTTATTTCATACTTTTTTCATACTTTTTTTGATATTCATGCATGTTTGGGGTTCGTGACTTGTGTCAGGATTTATCTAGGCGTCATGTTAGTGTGCGCCCCTGCATTGTGTGCAGTGTGAGGAATTCCGTTACAGTTGATGGATTATCTAGAGCTTGTAGATTTGGCAGGACGCCAATGCCGAGAAGACAAGCGCGGTCATATCGACAACCGAATGCCCGCAATACTCAACCGTTTAGGTTTTGATTTTGTTGAATGGCTTGATGCCTATAAACATGCAGAAAAGGGCACTTTAATTGGCACCGAATCATCCATCAAAGACGCTTTACCCTTGTTAGGGAGAAAGCGACTTTGTGGATGTCGAATCCCTGCTAGCTAGCATCGCCAAAACTATAACCATCTTTTGAACAACCACCGATTCGGTGGCTTTCGCCTTCGTGTAATACGCCCATTCCTCATGATTTCAGCGACTTTTTCTATTTTTTTGCTCAAAGCTCAGGGGAAGGGTATTTCGCAAAGAGAAGTGAACAGCAGACCATCACCGCTCCCCCATGTGGAGAGCGGCAATGAGGTTCGTTAACCAATAATGGTCAAAGTCGCTTGCAGGATAATCAGGTTAACGATATCAATGAAGAACGCGCCGACAATCGGCACCACCATGAAGGCTTGTGGTGAGGGGCCGAAGCGGTTGACCACAGAGCCCATGTTCATCACGGCGGTTGGGGTTGCACCTAAGCCAAAGCCACAGTGACCGCTGGCGATAACGGCGGCATCGTAGTTACGCCCCATGATGCGATACGTCACGAAGTAGGTGAACGCAGCCAGCATCATAGATTGCACAATCAGGATGATGAGGAAGGGCACAGCTAGATCGAGAATGTTCCAAAGTTTTAGGCTCATCAATGCCATGGCAAGGAACAGTGCAAGGGAAACTGTGCCGAGAATATCGACGGTTTCTACATCCATTTTCTGCACTTTGGTGACTTCTACCAGGTTGGTGATCACTACGCCGATGAACAGCGCATACACAAAATCGGGGATCATCAGCCATGTGATGCCGAAGCTGCTTACCCATTGTTCGAGGTACTTTGCGCCGGTTACACAGATCAGCAAGATGAGCAGGGTTTCGATGACCTTTTTCGCCGTGACGTTATCTTCTTCGTTCTCGCTGTATGTCACGAGTTCTGGGAATTGGTCGTGGGTTTTGTTTGTGGTGCCGTATTGGGATTGCAGTTTGTTTTTGTCGATTAGACGCTGTGCGACCGGGCTGCCAATGATGCCGCCCATGATCAATCCAAAGGTGGCGGATGCCATCGCGATTTCCAGCACGTTATTCATGCCGTAAACATCTTGAAAGGTTTGTGCCCAAGCAGCCCCTGTGCCATGTCCGCCAGACAGGGTAATAGAACCTGCGATTAACCCCATGAGTGGGTCTAGGCCGAGCGCGCTAGCGAGAGACACACCAATGCCGTTTTGGATCATGATGTAGAGCGAGGCGACACCGAGGAAAATGAAGACTTTCGCGCCGCCTTTGACCAGCTGCGTGTAGTTAGCCGCGAGGCCAACGGTGGCGAAAAACATCAGCATGAAGGTGTGTTGCAAAGGCAGGTGAAAATCGAGTTCGATGCCTCTAAAGTGCATGACTGTAATCGCACTGGCAACGACTAAACCGCCGACAATCGGCTCTGGAATGTTGAATTTTTTGAGTATAGGAATTCGTGCGTTGATGAAGTGGCCGAGGAACAGCACAAAAATGGCGATCAGAAATGATTCAAGCGCACCAACAGAAATTAATTGATTCATAAAGCCTCTTAAGCCTCAACATCCTCCGTAATGTTTGAGAGCGAATTGTTCTTTGATTTGATGGACATGGAGCTAAAAGAGTGGCGTCGGCATCC
>JBELME010000312.1:0-4620 GCA_042096095.1 Enterovibrio sp. | reverse complement strand
ATGGGACTGGCGGAACGCATTGGTTTTATCTCAATCCATAGTCAGGTTTCTGACATGTTGGCGTTCTGTTCTTTCTTCATTTTCGGCCTGATTTTTGGTTTGATCACCATGACGTTCGGCCAAATGACACTCGGACTTGGAAATGCTTCCGGCCTATTGATTGCAGGCATTTTGCTCGGTTTCTTACGTGCGAACCACCCAACCTTTGGTTACGTGCCTCAAGGCGCGATCAACATGGTGAAAGAACTTGGTTTGATGACCTTTATGGTCGGCGTAGGCCTAAGCGCAGGTGGTAACCTTTGGGAATACCTGCAACAGATGGGCTTTACCATCATGTTTGGCGCGCTGGCTGTCAGTGTTGTGCCTGTTATCCTCGCGTATCTCGTGGGCGCGTACGTGCTTAAGATGAACCGTGCATTGTTGTTCGGTGCCATTATCGGTGCGCGTACCTGTGCACCTGCCATGGACATGATCAACCAACACGCACGCAGCACAGTGCCGGCCCTGGGTTATGCGGGCACCTACGCCATCGCCAACGTATTATTGACCTTCGCAGGCACGCTGCTGGTTATTCTGTTCTGATCGAGAATCGAATCAATAGTCAGCCCAGATTCAGCTAACAGCGTTACACTGTTCGCTGATTTTTTTTATTCCTCTAATCTTGCTGGCGTTTCTCTTTCGCATCCTCTCGATCGCTGAAAGACGTTGCTAAAATCATCACTGTTGAAAGATGGCTGTCGCAATATAGCCGTCGAAATATAGGTGTCAAAATATGCGTGTCCTCATTGTTGAAGATGATCCCCTCCTTAGTCATCACCTGAAATCCGAACTGTCAGAGCTTGGAAACCAAGTCCATTGCGCAAGCACCGCAGAAGAAGGGTTGTTTGTCGCCAAGGATTACCCCAACGACATCGCCATTGTTGATTTGGGGTTGCCTGACAGAGATGGCCTGAGCCTGATACGTGACATTCGCCGAGCGGGTATTCGTATGCCGATCCTGATCCTGACGGGCCGTGCAAACTGGCAAGATAAAGTCTCGGGGCTAGATGCTTGCGCTGATGATTATTTGGTTAAGCCCTTCCAAAAAGAAGAGTTAGTGGCGCGCCTTAACGCACTTGTCCGCCGCAGCGCAGGCTTTGTGAAGCCAGAAATCAATGCCGACAATATTTGTATTGATTTACTCGCAAAGAAAGTCAGTGTGAAAGCTCAGCCCGTTGAGCTGACCGCCTTTGAGTACGATCTGTTGGAATACTTGATTCGACACAGTCGCCAAGTGGTATCAAAGCAGCGTTTGCTTGATGTGCTTTACCAAGACCAAGAAGGCGACCCGAACACCATCGAAGTCATGATGAGCCGACTGCGCAAAAAGCTGACACAAACTGGACAAGACAATCCCATTTCTACCGTTCGTGGTCAGGGGTACATTTTCGAAATTAACGCCAGTTAATCTCAACACATCGATGCGAAGAGTCTAATGATAAAACCTAACATGCCTTCTCCGATCCATCGACGCGTGATCACCACGTCTATCTCTATTATTTTGGTGTTCACCGTGGCGCTAGGCTTAGTGCTCAATCAGCTTTATAACAAAAGCTATTTGGCGCTGTACTCTTGCGATTTACTCTACGCTGTGCCGCAAATTGTAGGGGAGCTCAAACGCGATAACTTACTTGAAATCGACGCCAGTAGAATCCACGTAGCCCCTGAAAATCGCCCTGAAATGGGTTCGGTGGAAACAGACTACATGGCATTCATTTGTCAGCCTGATAAATCCTTGTTTTGGATGTCTAGCCACGCTAAAGGACAAGGCCTAAGTGATATTTGCCAACTCCTTCCCTATGATCTCGTTGACCCTGAACTCATCATGTATAACGCACACCCATACGTGGTTCACGAGATTGCAGAAGGCTCGGGATTAATTGAAGATAAATTCTTCGTGGTGCGCGAAGTTGCGCCACAACTTGAACGATTGTCGGCGATAAAACGTAAAACGTGGTTCTATCTGGGCATTTTGTTCATTACCACCACGGCCTTACTTTACGCTGCGTCTTACTGGAGTTTCAGCCCATTGCGCAAACTCGCAGGTGAACTCAATGAGATAGCAGAATCTCGCCTCGAAAAACTCAATACCGATTACCCATCAGAATTGGAAGACGTTACCGACGCCCTCAACCGGATGATCGAATTGAGGAAGGAGCAAACACAACGGTATCGTCATGCCATGGATGACTTAGCACACAGCCTAAAAAGCCGGTTGGCCGCCACTAATGCTTTGCTTGATGACAGCGCATTAAGTCGAGAACTGATGAGCAAACGCATCATTGAGCAGGTCAGCCAAATGGATGACATGGTGCAATACCAGCTCAAGCGCGCCTTAGTTGGCCAGCGAGGACTTGTGCGAGAAAAATCAGCCATCAAACCCTCAGTGGATAGCCTCACTGGCATGCTGTCAAAAGTGTATCGAGACAAGCCCGTCACCGTGACGCACGATTTTAATGATCTTGAGTCTCTGCCGATCAACAAGAATGACCTGACCGAATTGCTCGGCAATCTGCTCGAGAATGCGTTCCGCTTTTGTATTGGCGAAGTGCGGGTTCGCACTCAAGACTCACCCGATAACTATATCTTGCTGATTGAAGACGACGGCCCTGGTATTCCAGAACCCATCCGAGACTCGGTGTTTCAGCGAAGTGTTCGCGCTGATCAGCTTAACCCGGGAACGGGCATAGGCTTGGCGGTTTGTCATGAAATCGTAGAAAGTTACGAAGGCGTTATCAGCGTCACCACGTCAGAGCTCGAAGGCGCTGCATTCGTGATTCAGTTTCCAAAACAACGTTAACGAACCAGGATCAGAACGCCGCTTTTGTCACTTTGACATGCAATTTGAGAAAGGCGCCAATGTCAGCGACTTACATTCACCTGTTTCATCGCCGAATGCCGCAATAGTAGGCACTTATTGTCCGTAATGTTTGGTGGCACAGCAATTGCTCTAATAGACTGTTAGAAACTATTGAGAGCAAATGATGCTGGCAATCCAGTGGCTTAACGATCAACGACGGTTGTTGTTAACTCGCATCCAAACACATTTTGTGCATGCAACAGCGCTCTTCGTCGTGCTGGCGTGTGGCCTGTGGTTCATCATTCCTCACCCCATTATTCCTGTTGCCATTGGCCTTATTCCTTTAGCCCTTCTGATTACCATTAGCCAACCTGTGTTACTGGGGCTGTTATTCATTGCCTTTTCGTTTTTCCGTCTTCACGAAGCCTTTGCCCCGCTGTATTCGTCAAAAATTCCGTTAATGCTTTCGCTAGGTACATTGACCACCTTGGCGTGGCACATCGGAATCAGCGGAAAAATCCGCATGTTTAACAGTGCCGAACTCACGAGCTTTTATGTGTTTTTCGCGCTTGTCACCATAGGTATCCCCCTTGCTGGAAACCTCGGTGAGGCCTTCAACTACTACAAACAGACGTATATTAAAATCGGCATCATGACCCCCGCCCTTGCTTGGCTTTTGTGTAACGTTCAACACTACAAAAAAGCCCTGAACATGATTTCGATATCCGGCCTGCTGATCGCACTGGTGACGATTTACAACAAGGTCAATGGCATTGGCATGGTGGAAGAAACACGCGTGACGGTCGGACGTGATTTAGGGTCAGTGCTTGGTGACCCGAATGATTTAGCCTTGGTATTGTTGTTTCCCTTTTCTTTCACCTTGAGTATCGCGATGACGCCAGGCCTGTCGAAGAAGCAACGTTTCTTCGGCCTTGTGACGGCTATAGCGATTTTCATCGCCATTATTGGTACACAAAGTCGAGGCGGTTTGCTGGGCATTTTGTCAGCGCTGGGCGCGCTGGCTTGGCGACGGGTGAAATCCAAAGCCTTACTGTTCACCTTGGGCAGTATCGTCTGCGCCATCTTATTCTTCGCAGCGGGCATCAGTGATCGGAAATCTGGCGGCGCAGCAGAAGAAGGGCTGGACGCCTCTGCAAAAGGCCGCCTTTACGCATGGGAAGCGGCGTTTTTTATGGCTGTCGACAATCCGATTTCAGGCGTAGGGCTCAACAATTTTTACTTCAACTACTTCTATTACTCGCCCCATTGGGACGGGTTAAACCACGCCGTTCACAGTACGTGGTTTGGCGTTTTAGGGGAAACGGGCTTTATCGGCCTGATCGCCTTCCTTGTCATGACCTTCATTATTTATCGCTCCGCCCTCAAAACGGTCAACGTCGTCGTCGCGAACGCCACGTACTACTCCCCCATCGTTCGCGCCATTGGCGAAGGGCTTTACTCGGGCATTATCGCGTTCTGTGTGTCAGGCACGTTCCTTACGCAAGGTTTTACATGGCCTATATACATCCTGTTGGCGCTGACCGCGGCAGTTTCAAACTATGTCAGGGGACAAGAGGTTGAAAGGAAGAAAGAGGCCGAAGCCAGAGGAGATGCCGTCGATGAACCCGAGGATGTGCCACAGACAGCCAAGAAGGCCTTTTCACGCCCTGCTCGACCCGTGATCCCTAATCCGTATGCAAAGAAAAGGTAGGTGCGAGATGCGACATTAGAAGCTAGAAGCTAGAAGCTAGAAGCTAGAAGCTAGAAGCTAGAAGCTAGAA
>JBELME010000311.1:0-4677 GCA_042096095.1 Enterovibrio sp. | reverse complement strand
CCGACGTACCGGCTCCGTCATTTTATCGACTGCCCGAAGGACAACCGACACCGCCATATCAGCCATGTTTGTCTCCTCCTGACCTTAATCTCGCTTCACGGTGCCAACGACCGACATCCACCAAGTCCAGCTCCCACAACTCAGAAGGGGACCAATGAAAAATGGCAGCTAAATCGGCTAGCACGCCATAGAGGTGTCCGTTGAGTCGGGCGTCGTTAAAAAACTCGCCACCAGTTCACTTAGCGCCTGAAAATCACTGGCATCAAGGTCATCAATGGCGGCCGGTGGCAACTCGGCCAAGTTGGCAATCAGACCTATGGATTTGGCAATCTCGCCCCCTTTGGCCGTTTCCATATGTTTCAAATCTCGCGCTTTGGGACGGCGCAACGTGATATGAGAAACCGTCTGTCCCTCTACCTCCAACGGGTATTGGAGTGCAACGGTCTCACTCATTGTCAGACGCCTCAGATGCAGATACGTCGCCAGTCACTGCCGCCAGTTCATCTTTTAACTGCTTGATGATTTGTGCAGCGCGAGAACATGCCGTCACTTTGTTGGCCAGATAAAGGTGCTCCGCCTGTTTATCCGTCAGCGCAAGCTTCTCCGCCACGTCATACCGGACCTTTTCATGCACAAGTGGCTTAATGGCGTAATAATTTGTTCGTGTTGTCATAACCAACTTCCTTTAGATACCTATGTGTTTGCGCGTGTCAGCGAGCTGGTCAATGCCGTCAATTTTGCGCACCATGTTGATCACATCGATTTCATGCACCTCTTCCCCGTTCAACGTGAGCTTGAAATAACGCAATGACATCGCCACTTTGATGGGTGTGTTTTCTCCGCTCTTCCAACTGCCAAAGTCCATTTCAGTCACAATGCCTCTGAGCATGACGACGATAGGTGTTTCCGTGCCATCGTCTTCCGACAAGACAGAGCCACGCACGGTCAGCGGAATTGCACTGCCAGCTTTGAGCCCAAAGCTGGTCAGCACGTCTTTATCAAACTTGGACAAGGCGAAATCTGTTTCCAGTTTTTCCATCCCCATGTCGACATCGATCGGCACGTTCATCCCACCGCCCCGATACTCTTCAGTTTTGAGTTTCAACTTAGGCAAATTCAGCTCATCAATCACACCGGCATAACCCTTGCCGTTGACATAAAGATTCATCTCTCTGAGCGTGTCTTTAAACATCAGACGATCTCCTCGAGGTAGTCATTGACCAAGCTAGAGCGAAAAGTGATGTGCTCAGCGGGATACGGTGGTGTGAAATCGAAATCAAAGAAGACTTTGCCCTGGGAGATGTTCGAGGGGGTATTGAGTGCGGGATCTGCCCAACACTCTCCACCAATAATGGCGCCAAGCGCTTTTAGATCTCGAAGGTATGCGTTCACCCCTTCGGTCACCTCCTCCAGATAGGTTTTGGTGATGTTGCGGTCAACGGCCCAAAGGTGAGCGCGAAGGAGGCTTTCATTGATCATGTCAGCGGTTCGCCGAACAGACAGAAACGCCCATTTAGGGTCGCTTGAACAGGTACGATTCCCCCAAAGGCGAAAACCTGTTTTTTGAATAACGGTCGCCACCTCATTTTCATTGAGGTAGTTCGCCCGTGCATTGGTATCACCCAAGGTGAAATCCACGGCGCGTTCGGTACCGACAATGCCGTATATTTCGATGTTCGACGGGGACCACCAAAAGCCACGGTCATTGTCAGAGCGCGCAATCAGTCCAGCGACACGCGCACTCATCGGCTCAACCGCTTCAGCAGCCGTTGTGGTATCAAAGACACGAGCCGCGGGGTCAACAATATACACACGCGCACTGCCAAAGTTCTGGCGATACGCAATGGCTGCCGCATCATGGGTGCTCGGTCCATCGGCAATGATGACCGCACGAAGGCGCTCAGCAATACCCATTAGTTCAGAGACCACGGCGGTTTGATCGGTAAAACCTGGGGCAATCAAAATACGGGGGGCAACACCCAGCACGGATTCAGACGCCAGCAAAGCTTGCAGTCCCTCATAGTCACCGGTTTGTGTATTCACGCCCCCAATGAGGTTGACCAGCTGTTGGTTGGCATCATCATCCGCTTCAACACGTATGACGACGACCATTGCTCCCACCTGATCGAAGATACCATCTAGAGCAGCAGGCAAAGTCCCCGTATCACCAAGAGCCGCAGCTTCAGTGCGACGTCCAGCAATGAGAACAGGAGTATTGAGTGGGAAAGTGTCGGTGCTAGCGTTTGGCGCGGTACCAACGATGCCGATGACCGAGCTTTTAACGGTCCTGATAGGACGGGGGCCGCCATCTAACTCGACAACTTCAACCCCGTGCAGAAACTGTCCGGGCATGCGATATCCTCATAGGGCAAGAAATGCTCTGAGGATGCGTTTTAGCGAAACGTAAGTTCAGGTGAAAAGCTTCAGAGAACCGCTCTTCAATTGGACTGGCTAACTCTTTGCGTGTATCGACAAACTCGCTCATATAAAAATAAAAAATTATTAATAATTAATTACTTGGACGAATTACATTCAAGCGGACAGAATCGTAACTCACCGCCAAGACAGCCAAGGTTATTTATTCAATGATTGGAAATAGCGAGTTAACCTCCTTTTTTTTAGTTGCCGTCCTTTACGCTTTCATGCCAGGTCCAGCCATGCTTTATAGCATCGCGCAAACTGTTTCAGGTGGAAGAAAAGTCGGGTTATACGCTGCTTTTGGCCTTCACATTGGTGGCTACTTCCACGTCTTTCTTGCAGCTTTGGGGTTGTCGGCCATCCTGTTAACACAACCCAGCCTCTACACCGCCCTACAAAAAGTCGGGGCAGTGTATCTCATTTATTTGGGGGTAAAACGCATTTACGACACTTGGCATTCAGACGAAGAAGCGGTACGACCAACCCATACGATAGAACCCAAACGCACGTTGTTGGACAGTATTATTGTCGATATCCTTAACCCCAAAGCAGCCCTTTTTTACCTCGCCTTCCTGCCTCAATTTGCAGACCCAAATGGCCAGCTTACCGTGTGGGTTCAAATACTCCTCTTAGGTGTTGCAACAAATATACTGTTCAGTACCGCTGACGTCCTCAGTGTCCTGCTGAGTGACAAGCTACAAAAAACCTTTAACGGCAAGAACCAGAAAACAACTTATATTCGTTGGGCTGGTTTCGTCTTTATCATACTAGGTCTGCTGATTTTTCTTCGAAAATGAAACGCTCATCAGGCTCGCGAATCGTCTTCAACTGACGGCAGCTGGGCTACTTTTAGTGCATGAAGATAAGAGCCTCCCTCCTCAGAGGCAACATAAATGGAATAAATCACGATCCCTTTCCAATAGACTTCAACAGCGACCTCCTCACCGGCAAGCACAGGAGTTATAAAAGTCACAGATTCCTTTTCAGTATATTCATATAAAACAATGTCGGATCCCGTCGGTGTCACGCCTGTTTCACCACTTCTTCCAGAAGAGATTGTTCCAAATTCGCTTTCCCAGTTACGGGTTTTCGAAACCAATTTTCTTTGCTCACCCCAACTACCACCCGGATTTTATTCCCTTGGTATGCAGAGCCTAACAAGCAATTTTGGTGAATAGTCAGAGAGATACTGTAGAGACCACTTTGACTGACAGTTAGCGCTATTGGTGTGCTTAACCATCGCTCTCCCAAGGCCCCCTCCAGCGACAAAGGCACTAACCCCGTGTCATATTGCTCGAAATACAAGCCTCCTTCCTCTTGGATAACGGTGCCGGTTTTGAACGCCGTGACCGCCGCATCAATCTCATCGACTTTGTTGTCAACCACCTCTGTCAACCTGTCAGCAGCGGTGACAAGTCGGGCAATGTCTTGTTCAAGGGCCATGGATACTCCTTAGGCTAAACGCCGCACAAGATAGCGGCGCATGGTGTTAATAGAAGCGGTAGCAAGACGCGCAAGCTCGGGGGCAAAAAGAATGTTGAGGTTAGCGCCAGTATCGATGACGGTCACCGAGTCTGCCGGGATACCATTGAGTGACAGGTCAAAGGCCAGCAACAAATCAATCGTGGGCGATTTGTAGGCCAGGGCGCCTTCAGATGCGGAATACACCGCGAGCAAGGTGCCATCGTCGAGATAAAATCCCACTTCACGCACCCAAAAAGCATGGTCAGTGTCATCAATCACGTTGAGGTGAACTTGGTTAGCGCCTACTCGTTTCCCCGCAGCGATGGGCAAACGATGCACCTCATCCTGGAGGGTTGTGCGAGTTTGGTCTGGGGCATACGCACCTTCGCCAAGCCCAACCTCAGTGATTTTGGCTTCCAAGCCGTCTTGCGTCGCATTGAACAACGCCTGAAGACCGACTTCGGTGAAGGTAGGTACCAACACGGTACTCATGGCATTCTCTCTAATTGGGAAGTAGACGGTATCGTGCGACGGCAAACCGCCGTCGGTTCAGGTGCATTGCTGCACTTACGCCAAGCGTCACGGGACGAAAGTCCATCGGCTTGCAATCAACACGGCGTTTAGAAATGGTCACTTGAGACGGTATAACCAACCCAATACCCAACGTCGATTCAAGCCTCGCGCCAACTAAAAAATCAAAATGGGCACGCACAGGTTTGACTGTCTCTACCGCTCGTATCACCGTTCTATACAGGGCAGGGTTCAAAGAGTCCGCCTCACTGGTCTGAGGGTTGC
>JBELME010000310.1:0-4691 GCA_042096095.1 Enterovibrio sp. | reverse complement strand
CTTCTTCTACTTGGTATTTTTCGTAAAACCGAAAACAAGCTTAAAAGACCATCGATATAAGATCTAATCTCAAAAAGTAAGAAATGACGGGAGGATGTAAAGGTGCGAGAGCCTTCGCAAGATTGTAAAATCAACCTGTGAATTCCAAGGCATTAAGACAATCAAAATAGACAAAGGAAATGCAAGTAACGATGCAAATTGGAATATGAAGATAGCGCTCTAGGGACTGCCCGGCGGAGTCACCGGGCTTTTTTCGTTAAAACGTAAACATTGAGTTTTTACCAACCTATTCAAAACTGATACTGCATGCCTATCGACACCAAGTAATTATCACTGTCGTAAACATCGATATTCGAATCAACGTGATCCCAACCGCCTCGAACAATCATTAAAGTCCTGTCGATATTGAATGGAGAGGCGTAAACATAAGTTGCAGACAATCCGAATCTGTCATCTTTACGGGTACGGCCAAACAACGCTAATTCTTTATCAAAGTTCTGCTGACCGCTACTTACCCCCGCCATCATCACATGTCGACCTGTACGATATTGTGTCTCAACATCCATGCCATAACGTTGACTGTCAGGGGCGCTCGCGTCTGACTGAATATCCAAATAATGGCCAACCCATTCAACGCCCCACTGTTGATTAAGCTGCATGTCATAGCTCAGTTCTGCATAGCTGAGCGTCGCGTCACGCTGGAGTTCAGCAACGGTAGTGTCTTCATCAACGTTGAACTCACCCCGTGCGACTTCAACCGACCAATCAGAGCCCAATAGCTTGTTATAATTGGCTATCACGCCACGAACAGCGGCTTTTGTCGTTTCACGCTGAGTATTAAGCAGATAGGGGTTTTTCCAGACCTCTTTTTCCAATAAGCCCGGCACGATACCCAAAGCTAGATAGGAATCGTCTTTCAAGTAATGGCGATAACCTGCGTTGAGGTAGAAATCGCTCGCCATACCAACGATGTCGGTTTCAATATACAACTCGCTGGTATTGTTTAGACGATATTTCACATCCCAAAAGGGAATAACCACCACTTCACTGTTGTTTTCAGATGTCGAATACTCACTGATAACAGCATCTGAATCCGTGCTCAGCGGTGATGTGGTTCCACTGAAACCCGTAAACAAGCTCACGGATCCATAAAAACCTTGAGGTACAGAGTCTTCTGCTGTCGCGAAGGGGCTGGTCAATAAGCAAAATATCGAGAATATTTTTGCAGTTTGACGGCACGTGGCAAGCGCGGGAAATGAGGCATTGCTTTTCAGAGGACGTTTGTTGGTTGTGGTTGGTAAAAAGCTTAGGAAAGTTGTCATAGCAGCATCCTTGTTTGTTTATGATGCTGCTCACTCTATCCTTCCTTATGTCACAACCATGTCACCAATAAATCACCGCAAACAACCCAATGCGGAAGGGATGTCAGTGCGGCATCAAAAGTAGATCACCACCGTCGCCTTTGAGGAAGCAATCCGAAAATGGTAACGCCAACTTGCGCTTCGACAAACTACCTTTACGATTTCCTCGCCATGGCCAAAACCATGTTGAGCAGGCTCGCTGATATCATTTTGAATGACTAACCGCCGTCCTTCTAACGCAACCCTTACCGAGCTGAGTGAATAACTAAACGCATTGCGAACAAGGTTCGCCAGCACCACCTTCGCAAAATCTTCAGCAACGATCACATCGGATTCGATGGTTCGCATCACATCGATATGTCTATCCGACAACAAATAATGATGCCGCGAAAGGCTTTCGTTGATGATATCTCCAAGTGACACCCTATTCTGCTGGCCCATCTCCTCTCGGCCGATAAGCAAAAACGTATTTATCAGCTTTTCCATGTCCTGATTGGCCAACTCAATACGGCTGAGGATGTTTTTCTTTTTTTCGTCCCCTTCTATCATCTTGAGCAAATCAACCGCGCCTTTCGTCACGTGAACAGGTGTGCGCAATTCGTGGCTGGCAAACCGCGTGAATTGTTTTTCTCGCTCAAGAAAAGATTGGATCCGCAAGTAAGCATTCTGATAGGCATTTTGAAGGGCGCCAATTTCATCATTCCGTGCCCGCCTCTTTATACTTGCCCCATCCTCAGGCAACTGATGAACCTGTTGAACCAGTCCCAGGATAGGTAAACTAAAGTGACGAGAAATCAGATGCGCTGCCACCAGCCCCAAGGCGAAAACCAATAACATCATGTACGCGACATACGCCATAACGCCTTGGCCGTAATTCACCATTTCAGGGTCTTTATCGGGAAAATATACAAAATGCAGCCAGTCAGTTTTAAAGGGAGAAAGAAACGTCACCACATGCGCATTGCTAAGCTCAAATTCTTTCACACCTAAGGTGTCGATACCTTTGAGGAACTCTGGGATGGTGTTGTCATCACCCGAGTAAAGCGCAAGGTATGGCGAAGTCATATTAGCGGCAGCCCCGAGCTGAATGGAGGATTGCATCCACTCCCTTTGCATCAACGTAGCACGTTGATTGATAAAGCTATCCGCAGCAATTTCTGTCGCAGCCCAAGAAATGATGCCTATCGCTAGCACGACCAACAACATTAACACGCTAATAATCACAAACACTTGATGGCGAATATGACGAGTGTACCAGCGTTCAAACGTATGACGGGCTTTAACCAGCATTGAGTCGATATCCTTTACCGCGCTCAGTGATCAACATCCCTTCCGGCAGGGCTTTTCTCAGACGGTAAATTTGTGTTCGCAGTGCACTGCTGTCTACCTCCTCTTCTCCCCATATGTCGTAGGCAATATCTTGGCTAGCCACAAGCGCTGGCGCTCGGCTCAACAGCAAACGCACGATGCGCTTTTGCGTCGGATCAAGCAACAAAGGTTTGCCTTCTACACAAACCAAATCAGTCGCAGAATCAAACGTTAAAGCACCGAAACTCAGTGTTGGGCTCATCCTGCGCTGATTTCTTGCCTCTAAGGCTTGTATCCGCGCGTGTAGCTCCTCAACCGCATAGGGCTTCACAAGATAATCGTCAGCCCCGGCTTTAAATCCCGCCAATTTGTCGTCCAACGTGTCACGCGCAGTGACGAAGATAATGGGCGTTTCTGCATGTTCACCAGCGCGTATCTCATCACACGCTTTTAGCCCATCCATCACAGGCATCATGATATCGAGAATAATCAAATCGAATCGGTGAGCATTGAGTAATTGCAATGCACTCGCACCATGGTAAGCAAAATCAACATCATGACCCACCAAGGTCAAATAGTCCGCTAAGTTCTGTGCCGCGGCATGGTTATCTTCGGCAACAAGAATTCGCATAATCATCCTCTATAAAACAATCAAAACATGGGCTTAGGGTGGCCGTTATTGTTGCAACCTCTAGTGACACACTTGTGACGTTCAAGCGCTTAACCTAACAACATCACACAAAGGAGAACGCCATGAAAATCCCATTCACACCGTTTTGTATCACCAGCTTGTTCGCATTAGCTTGTATAAACATCGCCAGTGCCAACGACATTGCCTCTCCCAACACTGCGCTGACGTTAGCGCAAGTGATGGCACCTTCGGGGGAGAAAAACACGTATCTCGTACAACAAGTTATGCAAAATAACGTCACAGCGAAGAATATTAGTGAGCACTTTGACTATTTTCCCGACGACCCTCTCAATTTCTTGAAACAATACGGTTACGAAGAAATAGAAAGCAGCTTTAAGGCTATCCCTTCTACGGTCATTGACTATCAAACGTTGCTCGCAGCCGGTGGCGACGGTAACGCACACATTGCTGCGGGCACTAACTATGCCGAACATGGTGAAGAAGCAGACATTGACGAGGTTTTCCTATTCCCTAAATTCGCGCAAGCAACGCCTAGCTACTCTCAAATCCGCTATCAATCGGATGTGTTACTCGATTATGAAGTTGAGCTTTGTATGCGATGGGTGGACAACCTTGAGAGACCAGAACAGGTCGGAGGCTATGTCGGTTTATTTGTTTGTGGTGATTTCACAGATCGCGCCGAGCTGCTGCGCAAGATCGACGTTGATAACGTGACATCAGGGCATGGGTTTAGTGATGCCAAAAGTGGTGAAAAACGCTTTCCTACAGGTCCCTACATTGTGGTTCCCAAAAGCTGGCAAACGTTTATAAACGACATTTCTTTGTCCACCTACGTGAACGGTCAACAACGGCAGCAAGCCGAAGCAAAAGAAATGCTTCGCTCACCTAAAGACCTCATCACGATGATATTGTCTTCTGGAGCATTACCGCTATGGCGCTATGAGGATCAAGACGTGGTGTTGTTTGAAGGCACTGCGATCACCAGCGAGCAGAATATCGTGACGGGCACACCCGCTGGCGTAATCTACAACACTCCCGGCTGGGGCTATCGAATAGTGAAATCATTGAAGTGGTTAGCCACCTTCTCTTTCGTAGAGTCAGGACCCATTGACTATATTCTCGAGGAATATATCGCAGAGAGCTTTGCAGATAACCGCTACTTGCAAGCTGGCGACAAAGTACAGCTGACCGCAACATATCTCGGTACGATTGAAGTGGACATTACGCCTTAATCAATCCTACTCATTGCAATACAGAACAAAGCATTATGAGGTTTAACCACCTATCAATGCGTTTCGGTTAAAGCGTGGCCTGATGAAAACAGGCCACGCTTTCACTGCGAGAACGGTTCATTGTGTTGTAAATATCTA
>JBELME010000309.1:0-4697 GCA_042096095.1 Enterovibrio sp. | reverse complement strand
GGTTATCGTCATGCTGTCACTTCTGCTTACGCAGTGTTTTGTGGGTATGTCGATGGCAGGCTTCTTTGATGCTTTTCTCAGCGACGACAGCATACTTTATGACACCGATCTGCTCGTCGCGATGCATCTGTATGGTGCTTACCTACTGGTCGCTACCGTGACATTGCACATCAGCGCAATCATCTTCTACAAGCGCAAGGGCACCCCTCTGGTAAAGGCGATGATCACCGGCACGCAAAAGCACTTACCTCACCCTATTTCGGTATTTTTCCGCTCTAATATGCGTGCTGGTATACTGCTCATCAGCGTGGGCGGCATGTTTGGCATGCTGTTGAGTTAACATCGCCATTTCAAAACACCCAAACACCCTGTAACCGTGTCATTGAACATAGAGAATGAGAATGAGTGAATTTGACCGCCAAGCAAGCTTTGGTTGGCTTATCAACGTCGTGGCTGGCAAGGCAGAAAAGCGCTTGGATGCAGAGCTAAAACAGCATGGTCTTACTGTTGCACTCTGGCCAACCATGATGTGTTTGTGGGAAGAAGAAGGCGTCACACAGCGTCAAATCGCGTTGAAAGCAAAAGTTGAAAACTCGACAACGACACGCACCTTGGACAAGTTAGAAAAGCTCGGGCTCGTAGAGCGACGAGACGATCCTCAAAGCCGCCGCAATTATCGCATCTATCTTACCGAACGCGGCAAAGCCCTGCGTGACAACGTTGCCGCGATTCCATTGGCGATCAATGCTGAGCTTTTAACGACACTGAACGACGATGAACAAACCCAGCTCATTCACCTGCTGCAAAAAGTGGTCGCCAACGTCGAGCTATAGCCGTTACTCAGTGATGATAACAAATGAAAAACAGCGCCAATCGGCGCTGTTTTACGTTGGAAGGATTCACATCTTTGGCATGGCCGCTTTTGAGATAATCGCGCCACGATGCTGAATGACGCATCCTGCAAGTGAATGTGCCGCTTTTGCCGCCTCAATGGGTAGGCCTCCTTGCAATCGCTTCGCCAAATACCCTGCACTGAAGGAATCGCCAGCAGCCGTTGTATCAACCACATTACTAACAGGCTCAGCGTCAACCAGAGCAGTAACGCCATCAAAGTACACCCAACATGGGGCTTTTCCTTGCTTAATGACAATCTCAGACACACCAAACTCTTGGGTACGTGATAACACGGATTCGATACTAACATCACCCCACAAGGCCTGTTCATCGTCAAACGTTAACAGCGCGATATCTGTGAGTGCTAACACCTTCTGATAACAGGAAATGGCTTCATCGATTGACGCCCAAAGCCGAGGGCGAAAATTGTTGTCAAAGGCTACCTTGCCCCCTTTCTCCTTTAGAGCAGCCAGCACTTCAAAGAGCGTCTTTCGGCTTTTCGCCGGCAAGATAGCAAGACTTATCCCACTCAAGTAAATCACATTAAATTTACTGAGCCTTTCCACCAACGCGGGAGCGTCAATGTCCTCAAGCCAATACCGCGCTGCGGCGTCACTGCGCCAATAGTGAAAGTGACGCTCGCCTTCGTTGTCAGTATGCACGCTGTAAATGCCAGGCAGTTTGCTCTCTGATCGTAAAACCAAGTCGGTATTGATGCCCTCAGCAAGCCATTCGGCCATCATTTCATCACTAAATGGGTCATGCCCTAACCCGGTAACATACGCCACGTCATTGGCGATGCCAGAGAGTCGTCTTTTTAGATAGATCGCCGTGTTTAGCGTATCACCACCAAATCCCTGCTTCATTTCTGCATTTTGTTTGGTGAGCTCAACCATGCACTCGCCGATCAGAGCAATCCGAATCTTCAACAGCATTTCCCTTGTCAATTTTCGCGTTCATTAATGCAATATGCCACAAAGCACTTAACCATCACATAATGCAATAGGCTGTTCTCAATCAACCTCAAATTCCATGTTCAGGGATATAATTTACAGATGATTAGGTATATTCCTTTTTGATGGAGATGACTACACCTACAAAGGAATGTCGCGATCACAACGCCAGTCAATCTCGCTGAATTCTGCATCTTCAGGTTGTTTGGGTATATATCTAGAATATGTGAAGGCCGTCTTTATTTATCCAGTAAAAGTGTGATTCACACTGCTTGTTTACACCCTCACTTTCACCTATCTGCACCGCTCATCTTATTTAACAATTTAATTCAACATTCCTTTACATACCGCATTCTTACTGGCTTACCTTTATTATTCCGGCGATATAAATGTGCGTAAATTCATCAAAAATTATTAACAACCGCGTTTATGTGATTGCCTTCTCAGTCAATTCAACATGCAACAATTCTCCAGTAAAGAGATTATTTGTCCAATATCCAGCACGGCATTCACGGCGCATAATCAGCCCCATAAACGAGAGGGAAAAATATCTATCTCGCTAAATCCAATCGTCAAACTATAAAAAAGGTCTTACACATGAAAGTTGATTTCTCGGAGTTAAAAAGACACCTATTAACGGGCACCAGCCACATGTTGCCGTTCGTTGTTGCCGGTGGTGTTCTACTTGCATTGTCAGTCATGCTAGGCGGTAAAGGCGCAGTGCCAGAAGGCGTGTTCCTTGAAGGTATTTGGGACATGGGTATCGCAGGTTTCACCCTGTTCGTTCCTGTTCTTGGCGGTTACATCGCCTACTCTATCGCAGACCGCCCAGCGCTTGCTCCGGGTATGATTGGTGCTTACCTTGCTAACCAAGTTCAAGCAGGTTTCCTTGGCGCAATCGTCGTCGGCTTCATCGCGGGTTACGTTGTTCTGCAACTTAAGCGCATCCCTCTGTCTAACAAGCTTAAAGCGCTTTCTACCTACTTCATCATTCCAATCGGCGGCACGTTCATCGTATCTGCGCTGGTTGTTTGGGTAATCGGTCAACCTATCGCTGGCTTCATGGCATTCATGAACGAAGGCCTACAATCAATGGCTGGCACATCAAAAGCAGTTCTGGGTGCAGTTCTAGGTGGCATGACTGCGTTCGATATGGGCGGTCCAATCAACAAAGTAGCAACCCTGTTCGCACAGACTCAAGTCGGCACTCAACCTTGGTTGATGGGTGGTGTGGGTGTTGCAATCTGTGTTCCACCTCTGGGTATGGCACTGGCGACATTCCTTGCGCCTAAGAAATACTCTCCAGAGGAGCGTGAAGCCGGTAAAGCAGCAGCAATCATGGGCTGTATCGGTATCACTGAAGGTGCAATCCCATTCGCAGCAAATGACCCAGCACGTGTTATCCCAGCCATCATTGCAGGCGGTATCGTGGGTAACGTTGTTGCCTTCATGGCAGGCGTTCTTAACCACGCACCATGGGGTGGTCTGATTGTTCTACCGGTTGTCGAAGGCCGCATGATGTATGTCATTGCTGTTATCGCCGGTGCTGCAACCACAGCCCTTGTCGTCAACTACCTGAAGAAACCAGTGGCTGACCGCGAAGAAGATACAAAAGCGAATACAGAAGAACTAGAACTGTCGTTCGACTAAGCAGATCGAATTTACTGGGGCGATACCTTTACAACGAAGTTGTCGCTCCGAATAGAACTAAAAAACAATAAAAGTGTAAAAGAGAGAAATATTATGAAACTTATCGGCGTAACTTCTTGTCCATCTGGCGTTGCTCACACTTACATGGCTGCTGAAGCGTTGGAAACCGCTGCAAAAGCAAAAGGCTGGGACGTTAAGATCGAAACGCAAGGCGCTATCGGTATCGAAAACGAACTGACTGCAGCAGACGTTGAAGGCGCAGATGTAGTGGTTCTAACTAAAGACATCGCTATCAAGCAAGAAGAACGTTTCAACGGTAAAAAGATTGTTCGTGTTACCGTTGCTCAGGCGGCGAAACAAGCACCTGAAATCATCGCAAAACTGGAAAGTATGCTAGCGCAAGCATAATCCAGTAAAACAAAAACGTTGCGGAGTGAGATTAAAAAATATCACTCCGTTTTTTATTTTATTCCCCTTTTTCTTTCCTCGCTTCATAAATCTAACCCACATCATAAAACGGTATATTCATATCGTTTCAAGCAAAAGTTACCTTGCCCTCATCCCGCTTTATTAATACTTTCATCGGTAAAAATAAGGCTTCGAAAAAATGAACAAAATAATAACCGAATCCCTACAACGTTTTAATGGCCCTCTTATCCGTGTTTGTTGTGGCGAAAATACGCCACCGGAGGGCTCATACCAAGTTAACTTTAATCGACTAGAAATCATTATTGATGGTCAATACGATTTGGTGGTCGATTCATCCCAAGGTTTTGAAAACCTTTCTTTGACCGAAAACCAAATGATTTACATCCCTTCAAATGCCTGGAGCAAACCCACGTGGGATAAATCCTCACGAATGATTTCCATCTTGTTCAGCAAAAACCAAGTGGGCTTCAGTTATGTGCAGTACAAAGAAGGAGAAGGGTTTGTCGATGTGATCAAGCAGGCGCTCCCATTGCCCTCTTCCATGGCTGTTGAGCATGTATTGGCCGCATTGAACTGCATCGCTGAAGAGAAGAAATGCACGGTGATGGGCGAGCATCTAGCCAAATCATTGATCTTGTATTGCCTGGCGTTACTGCAAAACCCACAGCAAGAGAAAGTCAGCCGCGGCGAGAAGCTCTATCGCAGCATGTGTATTTACGTGCAAGAGAACTTCCACAAAGACATTACCCGTATTTCCGTCGCGAACCGCTT
>JBELME010000308.1:0-4709 GCA_042096095.1 Enterovibrio sp. | reverse complement strand
GGTGCCGGAACGTGGGTCTGTTTTGTAATCAATCGATACCAGCGGGCGCTCTTCGTAACCAAGAATGCCTTTCAGTTCGCTGTTTGCGGCGTCTTTCAAGAATGCATTCACTTCTTCTTCCGTGGTAGCACGGCTGACTTCGAAGACGCAATCGGTCAATGAGGCGTTGGTAAGCGGAATACGAACAGCGTGGCCGTTCAGGCGACCTTTTAGCTCTGGGAAAATGTGGGTGATAGCCGTCGCTGAGCCTGTTGTCGTTGGGATCAATGAAGAACCACATGCACGTGCGCGGCGCAGATCTTTATGAGGCGCATCGATGATGGTTTGCGTGTTGGTGATGTCATGAATGGTGGTCATTGAGCCGTGCACAATGCCGAGCTTTTCATGAATCACTTTAACCACAGGCGCAAGGCAGTTGGTGGTGCATGATGCGGCAGTCACGATAGGATGGTCTTCTGCATCGTATTCGTGATGGTTAACTCCCATCACAACGTTGAGTACACCATCTTCTTTTACAGGGGCAGTAACAACAACGCGCTTCACACCTTGCTCAAGGTAGGCATTCAGCAGCGCTTTGGTTTTCATTTTGCCAGACGCTTCAATCACGATATCGCAGTCAGACCAATCGGTATCACCAATGGCTTTGTTCTGTGTGCATTGAATAGCGTTCTCACCGATCACCATGTTTTGCCCGTCGGCAATGGCTTCATGTTCCCAACGGCCGTGAACGGAATCGAAGTTGATTAAGTGGGCGAGGGTGGCTGCGTCGCCAGCAGGATCGTTAATGCGAATGAATTCGACATCCGCTTGGTTGAATGCTGCTCTGAATGTAAGGCGACCCATGCGGCCGAATCCATTGATACCGATCTTAATTGTCATTGCGTTTTCCTTCTTTGCTGAATGCGCAGTCTTTAAGGTATAGCGTTCACATATGGGAAATCATATATTCGTTTTCCCATATGTAAAGTGAAGTTTTAACGTCAAAGGTAAAAAAGCACCTGAGTGGTGCTTGATATTGGCATGTGATGTCAGGAAATGCGTATGGCGTGTCGTCTAAATAATGCAATTCAAAGCAACATTCTCCATTCAAAGTAAAGATAAAGACCGCGATTACTTATCAGTTGCTGACAATTTCATTGTATTCATCGCATAAAACTTGATCGCAATCGTAACAAAAGGTTTCCAGATGCAACAAATAAACACTTTATTAACGTGCTCTGCACAGATAATGTCTTAGTAAATAAAGCAGTTACGATTTTATAACCACCTGATTTTGTATAAATGTGTAAAGTGAATGTAAAAAAATACCCCTTAGCAGTCGGAGCAAAAATGTGCAAAAATACGCTTCAGGTGAGCAAAGTTTGCTCAATGTTTTATTTAACTCTCATTTTGGAGTAGAAATGGCCTTCTTCTTGGTTGTTTTTCTGTCTGTTGTTGGCGGCATCCTCGCGGGTGAGCATGTCCATTCCTATATGGTTGGATTTTCTCTCGCTACAGTTGCGGTTGGGTGTTGTTATTGGCTGAGCTTCCGCCATACAAATTATCCACAATTGGCGCTGCTGCTTCTGATTTCAGGATTTGCAGTCAAAATGGGTATCACTGTATTCGGCGTAATGTGGAGCCTTGAGCGCGAATTAATCACATCACCTTTCGTCTTTGCATTGTCGTACCTTTTCTTCTCTTTGGTTGCGACTTACGGCTACTTTAAATACCGCGAATTTGTGCAAACCAGAATCGCGGCAGTGAAAGCGCGTTTGCAAACAACGTAAACACAATCAATCGTTAACGCGCGCATTTTGTTAACGTTCGCCTATAGTTAGAAAGGTGGCTTATTAGCCACCTTTTTTTGTGCCTAGTTTCTGTCTTACAAGGAATTAAATGGGAAAAGAGCTTCATACTGAACGTCTGGTTTTACGACGTTTTCAGGAAAAGGATCGAGAGCCTTTTGCTGCGATGAACGCAGACCCATTTGTCATGCGCTACTTTCCTGCCACGCTTACTCACAGCCAAAGTGACGACACGTTATTACGTATCGTCAATAAGTGGGATGAAACCGGGATTTCCTATTGGGCGGTCACCTTGAAATCGACAGGCGAATTGATTGGCACTGTCGGCATCAATTTCACTGACTATCAGGTGATGGGGGAATACGTGTATGAGATTGGTTGGCGTATCGCTTCGGCGTTTCACCGCCAAGGTTATGCCACAGAAGCGGCTAACGAACTATTACGCGCCGGGTTCGAGGAAAGCCAACTTCAACGCGTCGTGTCATTCACTGTATTAGAAAACACGCCATCACAAGCGGTAATGAAAAAACTGGGTATGCGGGATACGCAATTCCAGTTTTTTCATCCCAGTATTGCTGCAAGCCATCCGCTTTCTGAACACTGCCTTTACGAAATGACCTCACAGATGTGGCATAAACTGCACCACGCATCGGACTAAGTGACCGGGTAAGCCTGAAGAAACGCATTACGCCTTTCTGTAGGGCAGGTGTTGAAATGCGTCCTCATAGTATTGCTGGATCATGTCATGTTCGCGTGTGAGATACTCTGCAATCCCGTCATGGAAACCTGGGTGCGAGAGGTAGTGTCCAGAGTAGGTAATCACAGGCTCAAACCCTCGAATCAACTTGTGTTCCCCTTGTGCACCTGCATCAAAGGTGGTGATGCCGTGCTTTATGCAGTATTCAATCCCTTGGTAGTAACACAATTCAAAATGCAGGTTTTCGAAATCTGACAAACTTCCCCAATAGCGGCCGAACAGCGTGTCATTCGACTTGATGTAAAGCGCGCCCGCTACATAGTCGCCGTAGGCTTCAGCAAATACCAATACCACTTTGTCTAACATGGTTTCGCCAAGATGATGGAAAAACTCACTGTTTAAATAGCCGGTATGCCCTGAGCGTTTTAGGTAGGTCATTTGATAAAAGTGGGTGAAGACATCCCAATGAGCGCTGGTAATTGCATTACCTTCTAACACATGGACGGTTGCCCCTTGGTCACCAATGCTTTGACGTTCTTTCCGAATGGTGCGGCGTTTGCGTGAGGTGAGCATGGACATGAAATCATCAAAACAGGTGTAGCCACGATTCAGCCAGTGGAATTGGACGTTGCGGCGTTCCAAGAATCCGTTCTCTTTCAAGGTGTCACACAAGGTGCTTGATGGGAATAAAACGTGAACACCAGAACATTTTCGCTGCTGGGCGAGCGTTTGCATTGCGTTTAATAAATGGTGGTAGATCTCGGCGCTGTCTTCATTCGCGGACACCAGTAGACGCGGGCCTGAGGAAGGTGTAAACGGAATTGCGCAGACGAGCTTGGGATAATACTCCATGCCTGCATCTTCATAGGCTTCTGCCCATGACCAGTCAAACACATACTCACCATACGGATGTGCTTTGATAAAACAGGGGGCAATACCGATCAGTGTTTGGTGACGGTACACACCAATATATTGCGGGAACCAGCCAGTTTTGGCGCCTACAGCTTGGCTCTTTTCAAGTGAATAGAAAAAATCGTACTGAATAAACGGATAATCACTAGGTAGCAACGCGTTCCACGCTTCTTTACCAAATTCTTCGACTGTCGAGATTACCTTACATTCCATGGTCATCAGCTTTTGAATTACTCCATTGTTGATTTTATTGCTAATAGTGAAATTCAGCAGTCATAGTGAACGAGATATCAGACAGAAATACAACCAATAGAAACTAAAGGTTTCGGGAAAAGCATAGAGGTTCTTGAATACTCTCAACCATGGTACAAAACACTATATTTATCCCTGTTCGCTTCATGATGTTCCAATTTTGACTTTATGCCAAATTATAAACTGGAATATATGCTCATAAATGGATTTAAGTGTTGTTAGGGTGGTATTTATTGGCATAGTATAAGGTTAACAACCCATTAACATGCCGGGCTTTGTTTTGTCATCAAAAGGAATGGGATATGCAAAACACCTTTTTAATTGAAGCATTTCAGACACCTTCTGAAGTTGCCGACACACTCACGCCTTATTTTTCTTCGCTAGAACGTGACCCCTACGTGGACAGTGATGTGCGCTTTAGAAGCTATGCGCGTTTTTCGCTTTCATCATCCGGCGAGATCTCGCGATTAGCACACGCCCCGTTTATGCAATCTTCCGACGTGAACCGCGTGGTCGGTGATGTTTTGCGAGAGTTTCCGCCCATGTCTGACGACATGATTAACACTGAGGCGTTTCAACATTTACTGAAATCTTTCGCCAGTGCCACTGGCATCGAGAAAGACGGCACACAAGTGGATGTTCACCAAATTCGCGTCACCTGCTCGGTGGATGACACGTCTGCCCCCGCGCCTGAAGGCATTCACCAAGATGGATTTCGCTTTGTTGGCATTTTCTGTGTGCAACGCAAAAACATCGCGGGGGGATTCACGCAAATCTTCACCTCTCCGGTGGATCAGCATCCACACCTGAATACGGTTCTGGAACCTAATCAGTTCATCATTCTGGATGATGCGCGCTACTACCACCACATATCTGAAACGCTATCCAGCCAACCGGGCGAAGAGGGGATTCGCGATGTCTTTGTCTTTACCGCTTAATGCTACACACATTGAACAACTGCGCCGCCAGTTTCCTGCGTTGCAGCGAGAGATTGAGGGCTCTTATCCCGTCTATCTTGATGGCCCGGGTGGCACCCAACTTCCTGAATGCGTGATTGATGC
>JBELME010000307.1:0-4782 GCA_042096095.1 Enterovibrio sp. | reverse complement strand
GTGATCATGACGAAGTAATTCGTTTTTACGCTGAGCGTTTTCTCATAAAGCCGAGATGACATTGCTCGGTTTTTTCGTTTTCGAACACGCTTTTAAAAGAGGTGCATGTTAGAACGTATACAGCACCTTATGATAAAGGAAGTTCAACGTGGTGAGAGAATGCTAGTAATCAGGACCGCACAAGAAAGCGATTTAGAACGCTTAACCGAACTACACCGTCAAATCAGTCAGTTTCATTTTGAGCAAGCTCCGAGAGTGTTTAATGCGCCCTCGGAGAAAGACAAAGCGTTTCTTCATCGGGTATTGAATGATGAGCACCGTTGGTTCGCTGTAGCCGTTGAACACGATAAAGTGGTCGGCTTTATTACAGCTAAAATCGATATCAATGAAACCGTGCCTTTCATGAGCTTTGAGCCTATTTGCCGCATCAATACCGTGGTTGTGGATGAAGCACATCGGTCAAAAGGCATTGGTGGTGCATTGTTAAAAGGATGCCGCGAATGGTCGGAAGGGCAAGGTGCGGTCGAAACAAGGCTTGAAGTGATGGCATTCAATCCCGCCGCGAAAAAGCTCTATGAGCGTCATGGCTTTCGCGTTCAATCGCGTACCATGTCATATTTTCATGATAAGTAAGCGCGAAATCTATATATTTTCATGTTTTTATTGTCATGTGATGGTGATTAACCGCTTTTTCAAACATCACATGTGATCATGAAGCAAGAGCGAGCAGAGACAGGTGATACACTGTTGTTGGAAGATACTTGTCAGCGTCTGTCCCTGCACCAAGCTACCTAAATAACACTTCGGCCAAATGCACTGAGTATCAACGAGACGGCACGTTCTGCTGAGATGTTTCCTTTGTCCAAGAACGGATTAAGCTCAACCAAGTCGAGTGAGGTCATCAGATTTGTCTCGGCGCATTTCTCTAACAACAGGTGCGCCTCTCGGTAGGTAATACCGCCGGGAACCAAGGTGCCGGAGCCGGGAATGACTTCAGGATCGCAGCCATCAACATCAAAACTGACGTGGAAACCTACGGTATCTTTCGTCACGATGTTGATGATTTCATCGCTGACCTTGTTCATGCCCATTTCGTCGATGTCGCGCATGCTAAAGAGATGCACACCTGACTCTCGAATCAGCTCTTTTTCCTTCTCATCAATGTCTCTGACTCCGACTAAGGCCACGTTCTCTGGCTTTATCTTGGTGTTTGCACTCAAGATGCTGGTGAAGTCTTTATCCCCGTAACCCATCAAGTGTGAGAGCGGCATACCGTGTACATTTCCCGATGGGGAAATGCCTGGAATGTTCATGTCTGCATGGGCGTCAAACCAGACCAATCCAATGTTCTGGTTTTGTTGTTGGTAGTAGTCGGCAATGCCTGAAATGGATCCCATGGCGATGGAGTGGTCACCACCGACGATTAAAGGAACGTGACCATTGGTAAGGGCATCTCGCGTCACTTGTGCCAAGTCACGGCAGACTTGCAGAATTTCACGTCTGAATCGCATGGTGCTGCCCGTTTCTGTCGGTCTCGATTCCATGGAAGGAACAGTGACATCAACTTCTTGAGAGATCTGATATCCCATCTTTTTGAGATGTTCACCGAGACCGGCGATACGCACCGCAGGCGGGCCGCCATCTGTTCCTCTTCGTGATGCACCGAGGTCTAACGGCACGCCGATGATTTGAATGGGTTTCGCTACGTCTTGTTGTTCCATTGGGTGACCCTCAAAAGTTTGCTTAACCAAGATGAGTCTTCCACAGTTTGTTTTTCAAAAACGTGCATCGGCAACATATTTTTAACATGCAAGTTGTGAAAAGGAAGGCCGGATCAAATATACGAAAGTAGCGGAATTGGTGAGAGCCAAACACACATGTTTGAAACGCACCAAAAGGAGGGGGTAAGCCTTACGCCTTCATTGCCAATACAACACCACTAGCCGCTAGAATACCGCCGGAGACTTTGTTGATGCGTGCTTTGGCTTTTTGCCCATCGAAAACGCGGGTGGCTTTGTCACCAAGGATCGCATAGCCACTCAAAACACCGCCGACGGCTACAGTCGAAAGAATCAAAACGCCCAAAATCCCCGAAGCTGACAAGGTTTGCACATCAATGAAGGCAGGGAAGAAGCCCATGTAAAACAAAATGGCTTTCGGGTTAGACAGCGTGATAAGCAAGCCCATGATAAAGCTGGAGGACCCTCTGGTTTTCGACGCTTTTTGAGTGGTGAGTTCGCTATTTGTCATTGGTGATGTCCAGCTTTTGTAAGCCAGCCAAATCAAGTAAACCGCGCCCGCGTATTTGAGGAAAATAGAAAACTCGCCCATGGCAGTTGCAACAGCTGACAAGCCAGAAAGTGCCAGAAAAATGAAAATGTAATCAGCCACAACCACGCCAAAAGCAACCAATAAACCTTGTTTCATGCCAAAGGAAAGCGACCGCGAAACCACCGCCATCACGCTAGGCCCGGGAATAATGACGGATAAAAGTAGGGCGAGAAACAGTGCGGAGCCGGAAAATAACAACATGCTTCTTCCTTGATGTCATGCAGTGGATGAATAGAGAATGAGGGTATGGCTTAATCGGCGTTACTGATTATGCGCATTGCTTAACCACCGATCAAGACGGTGGGCATGCCCACCACGATTGTACCGCCATGTGCAGTCATGTCACCCATTCTTGCGGCGGGGAGGTTGCCAAACAATACCGTCGCACTGCCTTTAGTGATGGTGTCTGGTGGCCCAACACAGATACACATTTGTCCGACCGTTGCGGCAGGCATGTTGGCTATTAGTACGGTACAAGGGAGTGGTAATATTGGTCCCCCAACATGTGGAATTGGCGGTACGGCAGGGGTTTGCATCGGGCAAACGTGCATATCGCCCGCGCGGGCTGCAGGTAAGGTCATGCTGCATTTCCTATGTTTCCATTGCCGCCGTTAGCAATGTCTAAACCCATTTCGATAAACAGCTTATATCTCGCTTCTGCTTCAACACCATCTGGTAAAATGGCGGTGAGGTTGATAGCACCAGCGACGGCTTGTGCCTACAAATACTCTGGCGGCGGGACGACAGGGTCCGTTGGGCCAGTCATGCTGCCACCACTCCAAAATACCGCTTGTGCGATCCAGCCAGCCCCGTTTTGTAGCGTTGCCGCGTTAGCTGTGGTTTCAGCATAACGACGGCTGGTTTCGTCAGGTGTGTGTACCCATGCTTTGGCGGCGCGAATGGCATCAAGTTGCACCTCATCCCAATCTTGGCGCGTTCCCGCACAGCAACATGCCCACCACACGGCTTCGCGAACAGGAAGCCCGTGAGCAAGAAAGATAACGGCATCGGCATTTAAGCTTTCTTGCAGGGCGCGATTGAGTAATTGTTCTGGTGTCATACCCGCTTCAACTAGCGGCTTGATACCATCTTGTGGCTCGTATTGGCACAGAATGTTTTCTGCGAACGGGTGGGGGATCTTTACATAACTCATCAGTTCACCTTCGCAATCGCGCCTTGAATTTGGACCATGGCACCGCCTTTCACTTCTGCCATGGCACTGCCGTTAATGCTGACCATCGCACCTTTGATATCGGCTTTACCTGAGCCTTCCACTGTCACCATTGCCCCTTTCAATTCGGCTTTTCCACTGCCATTGATGCTGATTTGTGGCGCATCAAGTTTGATGCCGCTGTTACTTATTTCCAGCTTGCATGCGCCCACTGACAGAGAAATCTTGGTTTTGCCGCTGATGTCGATGGTTTGTCCGTCGACCGACACTTTTGATGTTGCCGAGACTTCTGTGTTGCTTCCAGCATCGACTTTGACGTTTTTGTCTGATTATAAGGCCATGTCGGCTTTACTGCTGGCGGTATACTTGTCGTCGGTTTTTGTCGTGAAGGCTTCCTTACTGGTGATATCGATGGTTTTCTTGACGGTTAGCGCCTCTTTACCGGTGACCGTGCGCGTGCTGTCGTTCAGCACTTCGACCATAAAATCGCGCTCTGCATGCAGAAAGACCTGCTCCTTGTCTTTCTTATCTTCGAAGCGTAATTCGTTCCCGTTTTTACTGCTGCCTTTCGGTGTCGAACGGGTTTTGATGCCACTTTGCGTTGCGACGGAATAGGGCGGGACATTCTTGGTGTTATAGATGGAGCCCGATACAAGGGGTCTGTCTGGATCACCTTCGATGTAGCTGATAAGCACTTCATCGCCAATGCGTCGAATAAACTGCATACCAAAGCCATTGCTCGCGGCACCTTGAACCACGGGCAGCCAGCAAGAGGTGTTTTCATCATTCTTGCCTTCTGTGTCCCAGTGGAACTGAACCTTCACTTGTCCAGACTTATCCTTGTAGATTTCTTCGTTACTTGGGCCGGTAACCGTTGCAGTATGAATGCTATGAATACGCGGCTTATCAATAAAAGCAGGGCGGAAAGGTGTCGCGGCTGGAATGCACTGAAAGTGGTTAGAGCATTCAAACGGCCTGCCGCTTGATGCGCCTGAATAATCGCTTTGAATCGAAATGACCACATACTCTTGATTACACGTTGAGATAGGGTGCTGTGTGAGCTTTAACTTATTGCCCGCGCCCAGCGTCGCAACTTTGGACTCTGCAAAGCTAATGATCTTTCCGCTGTCATGCACTTCCATCTGACGTTTTGCGCTATCACGTATGGCGGCTTTGTCCGAGAAGCCTTGCCCGTAGTGGTATTGGCTAAGCCCTGATACAAATGCGGCACTGGCGGTTTTCTTGTCGCCACTGGTGATCGCTTCACCCAAGGTTTCACT
>JBELME010000306.1:0-4796 GCA_042096095.1 Enterovibrio sp. | reverse complement strand
AACAAGCTACCGTTTGCCCATTCGTTGATCATCAAAGAGAACGTATTGCCGATCCCAGTGGTACTGATGACATTCACCACAAGACCAATGCCCGTCAGCAAGACTGCCGTGGTTGCCATGTTGCGTGCGCCTTGCGCCAGTGCATCAAAAATGTCAGCGACACCCATGCGATTCGGAGACAGCCACGAGGCAACAACGACGGAAATGATAGAAATGCCTGCGGCGTACGTTGGCGTAAAGTCCATCACCAGTAAGGTAACAAGCACCGCCAACGGGATCAGGTAATGCCAACCCGAGGCGAGCACGGAAAGCATGGATTGGGTTTCCGTTTCGACATGGTGAACGCCAGAGCGCTTTGCTTCAATGCGAACGAAAAAGGCCACAGACAAGAAGTAAATCAACGCGGGCGCAAAAGACACGGCAATGATTTCCACATAGGGGATTTGCGTATAAGACGCCATGATAAAGGCGCCCGCGCCCATGACAGGTGGCATGAGTTGCCCGCCTGTGGATGCAGCCGCTTCAACACCCGCGGCAAAGCGCGGGGGAAAGCCTGCTTTCTTCATGAGAGGGATGGTAATCACCCCGGTTGATACGGTATTCGCCACACTGGAACCTGATACTGACCCCATTAAGCCTGAACCGAGTACTGCCACAAAACCGGGCCCGCCAATGATTTTGCCTGCGGCTGCACGCGAAACATTGATGATGTAATCGCCTGCGCCGGATTTCACCAAGAACGCACCAAACAGAATGAACATGAAGACATAGCTCCATGATATTCGGGAGATAGGGCCAAACATGCCTTCAGAGCTGTAAAAGGCACGATAGAGCATGGTCTCAGCAGAGAGGCCTGGGAAAGAGAAAATGCCGTCGATCCAGCTTCCCCACCATACAACATAGGTTAATGCGACAAGTATTAGGCAAGGAATGAACCAGCCCATGGTGCGTCGAATGAGTTCAAGCGCAATAAGGATCGCGATGATCGAAAAGACCCAATCTGAGGTGACGAATTTAACGCCACGCTCATACAGCGCATCCTCTCCGAAAATGATGTAAACAAAGCATGCAACTGCGGCAATGGCGATGCCAATATCAATGGATAGCGCGACCTTGCTCTGTCGCAATCTAGCGGTAGCGGGGTAAGTTAACGCGACCATCACGGCAAAGCCCGCAAAGTGCGCGGAAGATACCCACAACTCTGAGAGCGTCGCGAGTGTGTTGAACCAAATATGAACAAGGGAAAGCAAGATACCGATAACGGTGACGATGCGGGTAAGCAAAGGAAAGTCTGTTCGTTGCGTCAATTCAAATTGAGACAGGGTGTTATCGGTGTCTGAAGAAGCCTTTGTTCCGTCAGGCAAATGATTTGTCATGTTTCCTTCTAACGTGCGATTGCTGCACGATGTCCTGATGAAGAAAGCGCTGACACTGCGATGTCAGCGCTTTTAACTTACCTTAAATGTAACGGTGGTTGAGTGTTAGTCTGCAATCAAGTGTGCAGGGATCTCAATGCCTTGTTCTTTGTAATAACGCGCAGCACCTGGGTGCAGTGGTACTGGCAAACCATCAATCGCTTTTTGAAGAGACATGGCTTTGGTTGCCTTGTGTATACCGTTCAAGAACGCGAGGTTTTCATAAATGGTTTTGGTCAGTAGATAAACATCTTCTTCGTTGAGGTCGCTGCGCGCCGCAAGGAAGTTAGGTTGTGCAATGGTGTTCACCGCTTCGCTTTGACCTGGGTAGGTGTTGGCATCAATCACAAAGCGCGTCCACAAGTTGTAGCCTGCATTCGCTTCTTTCATTTGCTCGTCGGTGAAATTCAGAATGCGGATTTTCTCGCCCATTGACGCATGGGCGCGCGTGACAGCACTGACAGGTACACCAGCAGGAATATTCATGCCATCAATGGTGCCGTTTTGCAGCGCATCAGCACTGGCCCCATAGCCAAGGTATGCAAGGTTGAACGTTTCAGGATCAATGCCTAAGCCTGACATAATCTGACGCCCAGAACCTTCGGTGCCCGAGTTTTTCTTACCGATGGAGAACTTCTTATTTTTTAGCGCTTTTAGGTCATCAACAGTCCCTGTTTTTGCCATGTCACTTAGCATGACAAAATGCTCAACGTTCTGCCAAAGCATGGACACTGAACGGAGTTCTTTTTGTGGTCCTGCTTGTTTTAACTTGCCTTCACCATTCCATGCCCATGCGCCATACAAACCTTGAAGGATGGCGAACTGTGCTTCGTTTTCGCCAAGCAATTTTACGTTCTCACCAGAGCCCGCAGAGCTGATCGCAGACAGAGAAAACTTGTGTTTAGGTTCGAGCTTCACTTTACTCAGTGTCGCCAGTGCAACACCGACAGGATAATACGTGCCGCCTGTTGATGCCGTAGCAAGAATGTAGTCGCGATCTGCAGCAGCGGTAGCGATATTCGTGCCAGCCAGAGAGATAGCAGTAGCGATAGAGAGGGTTTTAAACAGGGCTTTCAATTTCATACAACGCTCCAATGTTGGCGATTTCCATATGAGCAGTGCTGGGCCGTGAAAAACGAAAGGTCGTTAAGGCCCTGCACCAATGCGTTTGTACAGCGTTCCGATCGGTAAGAGTGAGAACGGAATAACATGAGAGGATAGCTGAGTTGTAAATGTGATGTTAAAGCGAAGCGCACAATTATAAGCGTCTTCTCACTTTTTTGAGCTAAGCGTGATAGATACCTAACTAATTGGATAACCGTCAGATCTTAAGTACTATCCCAGATGAGAGGGAGAGTGAGTATGGCTAAACCGAACAAAAAAGGCCCCACGCGCACGGTAGATATTCTCTGTGCAAAATGTAAAAGCCCCCTGTTCAAATACCGCAAGGGTGGAAAGGGGGCGTTGGTGAAGTGTTTTAAAGAACGTATCGTGACAGACTTTACGACCACGCCCTGTGAGTGCTCAAATTGTGGCTTGATATTCGGTCGCGAAGCCCTGGTGCGTGGTACACCTGCATATAAAATTATTGGCGGAAAAGCCGTTATGAAATAGCCAAATGGAAGGATGCGTAACGATCGCTCATACCCTTTAAACAAAAACATGGGTAAACATTTAGGGAGAGAAAAAAGGCGAAGCCAGACATTAAAAACGTGGTGTTTGATGTGGGCAATGTGTTGGTGAGGTGGAACCCAGTTGAGATCATCCGCCTGACATTTGGTGACGATGTGGATGCCGTCGAACTTGCGAAGCGCGTTTTCCAGCATGAGTTGTGGTTGTCGCTCAACCGAGGTGAATTGACTGAAGAGGAAGCAAAGCAACAGTACGTGAACACGTTTTCCTTATCATCCAATGAAGTAGAGCGGCTTTTCTACTACATAAAGCAAACGCAAATCCCTTTATTCGGCACCGTGGCCCTCATGAGAAAATTGAAAGCGGCCGGATACGCCACGTATGCGTTGACCGACAATGTTCATGAGATCGTTTCGTTTCTCAAGCAAGAATACGCATTCTGGCCTTTGTTTGATGGGGCGATTGTCTCAGCAGAAGTAGGATGTTTAAAACCCAACGCTGACATCTTCCATCGCCTGCTTGATACCTTTCATTTACAGGCAAACGAAACCGTGTTTCTCGATGATGTTGCCAAAAATGTTGAAGGGGCACAAAAGGTGGGTATGTTAGCCATACAGTTTACGTTAGCATCCCAAGCTGAAAGGGATCTCAAAGCGCTGGGGTTACGTTTTTAACAGAGATCAGTCAGAGATATGAGAGGACAGGGCGTGAAGCTCTTATCGCGCAAGAGTGCGCGTTATTGTGTTAAAAAGCACTCAGTGTTACTCACCAACCAGGGTGATAACACTGAGCATTCACGAGGTATTAGATACCAGCGCGTCTTAGCAGACCTGACATCAACTTCGAGCTTGATCTTACACCTGACGATTTACCTTTAAACTCACCCGCTAGACGATTGTCACCAATTTCACGCGCGATGTGCTGCATTGTCAGGTACATATCTTTTGCTGATTGCATGCGGTTTTTGTCATTAAGCGGTGCGAGCAGCTTGACCATGTCAGAACCAGACAGTTTGTTTTCAATGGCGTGACGTTCAATCGAAGACAGCAGTTTATCCAAATCAACGGTCGCTTCATTGCTTTCCACACCTTCTTTTTTCATCGCTTTCAGATTGCGTTTACGAATCTGATTGATGATGAAAGAAGGGCGATTCATTCGTTTAAAACCAAAGTAGCCAGCTGCAACAACCAGTGCGATACCACCTACAACATAGGGCCAGATTGCGCCAGAAGACTCGGCGGCGGTTTGTGCTGCACTTACAACTTCTACTGCGGCAGCAGGTACATCAGACATATTCTTTCCTTCATTATTAATAGGGAATTTGGAATTGAGCGTAGTGTCGCACCGTTTCATTAAATTACGGTGTCACGCCTCACATTCACGCAAAGAAGTTAAGTCGAATAAGCGTGAATGCTGAATTTTTACACCAATGCTGATGGGAAAATCAACGACCAATACACGCGAGTTCATATAGACCCGACACCCATGATAAACATTTCCACGTTTTTACAGATGCCTACGAATGTCACACTCGTCGAAAAAGGTGGTGAGAAACTTTCTCAATTTCATCGTATTAGCATAATAATAGGGGTGTATGAACGCCTAAATAGGCAAAATGTGGTTGTTATAAGGCATAGAATTCGATGAAAAAAAGTACCGTTATTCTGTTACTCCTTTTAATTGTCTCAAATGTCACTTGGGGGGCGATGTACTTTTACAGCACTGTTGATTCAGGGATCAGTCTTACCC
>JBELME010000305.1:0-4811 GCA_042096095.1 Enterovibrio sp. | reverse complement strand
CATGCGTTGATCCCTTACGGACACTACAAAGCCAAACTCGATTTGGCGCAGATTGATAACGATACCGCGTTGGGTAAATTGGTATTGGTAACGGCTATCACACCAACACCTGCGGGTGAAGGGAAAACCACCACGAGTATCGGCTTGACTGACGCATTAAATGCCATTGGCATACATGCGAGCGTTTGCCTCCGAGAGCCATCTTTAGGCCCATGCTTTGGCGTAAAAGGCGGTGCGGCGGGCGGTGGTCGTGCTCAAGCCATCCCAATGGAAGATTTGAACCTGCATTTTAATGGCGATTTTCATGCCATTACCTCCGCGCATAACTTGCTCGCCGCATTGATTGATAACCACATTCATTGGGGAAATGAGCTGAATCTCGACCCTCGCCGCATCACCTGGCGACGCGTGATGGACATGAATGATCGCGCCCTTCGTAACACGCTGGTGGGGCTTGGTGGCCCCGCTCATGGTCAGCCAAGGGAGTCGGGGTTCGACATCACTGTGGCCTCAGAAATCATGGCGATCTTGTGTTTAGCCGAAGACCGAAAAGATCTTCAAAAGCGCCTCGGCAATATCATCATTGGGCGTAACCGCGACAATCAACCTGTTACTGCGCGAGAACTGGGCGCTGAAGGCGCAATGACCGTATTGCTGAAAGAAGCGATTCAACCCAATTTAATTCAGACCCTAGAGCATAACCCGGCGCTGATACACGGCGGTCCTTTCGCCAATATCGCCCATGGCTGTAACTCCGTAATGGCAACAAGAACCGCCATGACGTTGAGTGACGTGGTCGTGACGGAAGCCGGCTTTGGTGCCGATCTCGGTGCGGAAAAGTTCATCGACATTAAATGCCGCATGTCAGGTTTAATGCCTGATGCTGTGGTGCTTGTGTGTACGGTGCGCGCGCTGAAAATGCAAGGCGGGGTGCCTAAGTCGGACTTGGATGCACCCAATGTGGATGCCGTGATTGAAGGGGCTTCAAACCTCTCTCGCCATATCATAAACATGCAGCAATTTGGCTTGACGCCTTTGGTGGCGATCAACCGCTTCCCGACCGATGATGATCAGGAATTGGCTGCAATCAAAGAAGTATGTTTGTCATTAGGTGCGCCGGTTGAAGAAGCCCAACACTGGGCAGAAGGTGGCCTTGGCGCCAAAGCCGTCGCTGAAGGGGTAAAAGCCCTGTTGGATGGCGAAAAGCCCGACGTAAAATTCCTCTATGACAATGCATTACCGATTGACGAAAAAATTCGCACTGTCGCGACGAAACTGTACGGCGCTTCAGATGTGCAATTTAATATCGCCGCACAAAAGCAGTTGGACGAAATCCACGCGCTAGGTTTTGGCGACTTACCCATTTGTATTGCCAAAACGCCTTATAGCTTCTCGGCTGACCCACACATGTTGGGCGCACCAACTGACCACGTTCTGCCCGTGCGCGAGCTTCGCTTAATGGCAGGCGCGGGCTTTGTGGTCGCCATCTGTGGCGATGTCATGACCATGCCAGGCCTGCCGAGAAAACCCGCAGCGTTGAGTATCTCATTAGATGACAACGGTGAAATTGTCGGGTTGTTCTAAATCCTGCTGAAACGTTTTCGCCAACATTGAGGCAAAAGTGACAAATAGCGCGACGTTCGGTCGCGCTTTTTGTTACTTGGGTTTTGTTGATTTTCGCTTGGGGTTCAAGTAGGTAGAGTGCCCCTAAATCAAGAGGTAATAGGGAGCCGTTATGTGCAAGAAGGACAAGCCTTATCAATATCGTGAACGACAGGTGGCACTGGATACCGATCGGGCGTTTCGATTTGGCGAAGGGAAAATCAGTGGGTATTTGTCTGTGTTTCTCGGGGCGATGTCTCTGCTTGCCGTGCTTGCTTACCTCTTTCCTTCCTATTTGACGACTACCGAGTTGCGAAAAGCGTACGATGCAGAAAGCCTGCAACAGGTCTTGAAATACGGCATGTACTTCTCCCTCTTTTTTGGTGCAATGACCCATTTTCTGAAAAAGTACCGCCGCCTCGGATGCACGGGCATGTTGCTGACACTGATTGCGTTTGGTCTTGGCGGGTACACCGTCCCTGTTGGGCCTGTAGAACCTAAGTCATTATCCTTAGGTGTTGATTGGCTCATTCTGGCGTTTTTAGGCTCAGCATTGGTGTTTATTACCCTCGAGAAACTGCTGCCAAAATACAAAAACCAAGTAATTTTACGCGAAGAGTGGGAGACGGATTTTTTCTATTTCTGTTTTAACCATCTCGCCATTTCCGCCATCTTGATTTACGCCAACTACCATACCAGCCACTTTAGTTGGGCGGTAAGTGGGTCGTTTCAGGAAACAATTCAATCGCTGCCGACGATTGTGCAATTCGCGTTGATCGTGATTGCGGCTGACTTTGTGTTGTATTGGGAACACCGTTTGTTCCATGAAGTGAAGCTGCTTTGGCCAATACATGCTGTGCATCATTCAGTAAAAAATCTCGATTGGTTAGCAGGGTCGCGCGGCCATTTTCTCCAAGTGTTCTCGGAGCGCGCGATGGTGATGGTGCCGCTGTATTTATTGGGCCCTTCTGAAAGTGCGTTGAATGCCTACGTCATCTTTGCTGCGCTCCAAGCTGTGCTGATCCACTGTAATACGCGTATGCATTTCGGTTTTCTTAAATACATTTTTGTCACGCCGCAATTCCATCATTGGCACCACAGCTCTGAAAAGCCGGCGATTGACACTAACTACTCTGCGCATTTGGTTTTGTTTGATTGGTTGTTTGGCACCATGCACATGCCGACACAACATTGGCCGGCGGAATATGGCACAACAAAGCCGTTGCCGAAAACCATCATTAGGCAATTGCTTTACCCCATCAATGCATTGAGAAATAAGACAAAAAATGAGGGAAATTAACGCGTGATTCAACGCCAAATTTTCGAATATTTTACGGCGTCAGGGGCAGTATATTTCCCTGACGCATTCCCGCCATAAGTTGTCGCAATCGTGTCGCTGAAATTGAAGCTTGTTGGTTAACTTGGAAGGTATATCAAGGATAAAACCAACAAGGACAGCGCAATGTCGGACATCAATCCAGCCGCGGCGAAACTTCACAATGACGCCATCATCATTGATGGACTCATCATCGCCAAATGGGACAGGGCTCTGTTCGAAGACATGGCCAAGGGCGGCTTAACGGCGGCCAATTGCACCGTGTCGGTATGGGAAGGCTTTCAAGGCACCATCGATAATATCGTCGAATTTAACCAACTCTTTGAAGAAAACAGCGACTTAATTCGTCCTGTTCACACCACGCAAGACATCCTCCGCGCGAAAGAAGAAGGCAAAACAGGGGTTATTCTTGGCTTCCAAAATGTGCACGCCTTCGAAGACAAATTGGGCTACATCGAGATCTTCAAAAAGCTCGGTGTGGGCATCGCGCAAATGGCTTACAACACGCAAAACTTGGTTGGCACAGGGTGTTACGAGCGTGACGGTGGCTTATCGGGTTTTGGCCGTGAAGTGGTCGCCGAAATGAACCGCGTTGGCATCATGTGCGACCTTTCACACGTTGGGCCAAAAACCTCAGAAGAAGTGATTCTCGCATCGAAAAAGCCTGTGTGCTATTCCCACTGTCTGCCGCTGGGGTTGAAAGATCACCCCCGAAACAAATCCGATGAAGAACTCAAGTTTATTGCCGATCATGGCGGCTTTATCGGCGTCACCATGTTCGCCCCTTTCTTGAAGAACGGCATTAACTCAACGATTGAAGATTACGTTGAAGCCATTGATTACATCGTAGATCTGGTGGGAGAAGACTGTGTCGGTATCGGCACTGATTTTACCCAAGGCCACGGGCAAGACTTCTTCGAATGGATCACGCATGACAAAGGCTACGCCCGAAGATTGGTGAAATTTGGCGAAATCATCAACCCGAAAGGCATGCGCAACGTGGGCGAGTTTCCGAATCTCACGGAAGCCTTGCTTGCGAATGGCTGGTCGCCAGAAAAAGTGCAGAAAGTGATGGGCGGGAATTGGGTCAATGTCCTCAAAGATGTGTGGGGTGAATAGTTTCGCCATCTGACCGATCAAACGTCGACAAACTATAACGGAACAGCCAACTGATAAGGAAAATACCATGGGGCATCATCCACCAGAATTACCCATCAACGTCGACGACGAAACCGGCGTCTGGAGCACCGATGGCCTCCCCATGCTTTACGTGCCGCGCCATTTCTTCATCAACAACCATGCGGCAGTTGAAGAAGCGTTAGGCGCAGATGTCTACGCGGATTTGCTGTACAAAGCGGGCTATAAATCCGCTTACTTTTGGTGTGAACAAGAAGGGGCAACCCACGGTATTTCAGGCGCTGAGGTGTTTGATCATTACATGAAGCGCCTATCGCAGCGCGGCTGGGGACAGTTCTTTATCGAGCAGCTTGATGTGTCGCAAGGCACAGCGCGCGTGCGTCTCGAAAACTCCGCATTCGTTTACTACTACGGAAAAAATGGCCGCAAGGTGGATTACATGTTCACCGGGTGGTTTGCAGGCGCAATGGATCAAGTGTCCGAAAGCGTGGGGTTCCCATTGAAAACGCAAGCAGTCCAATTGCAAAGCGGCTCAGAAGAAGGCTGTGATGTTGGGGTGTTTGAGGTGAAGCCGATTTAGAAGCAGGTGCGAGAGATAGGGTAGAGAAAGAGCAGAGTTGAGGGGCGAGAAAAAGCAAAAGCTACAGAGCTTGATTCGATGCGTGGCTTCAACACACTTTTTCGAAACTCGAAACTCGAAACTCGAAACTCGAAACTCGAAACTCGAAACTCGAAA